>DIYG01000006.1 GCA_002428935.1 Halieaceae bacterium UBA6060 | reverse complement strand
TTTGTCGCAGGACCGCCGGCGTTCTATGGCGTTCAGGTGAACTACGCTTTCGGCCAGTAGACTAGCGAGGCCGTGTGAGCCACGCACTGGAAATAGTGCGTGGCTTTTATTGATTTGAAGCAAGTCATCGGATGGTCAAAGGAGCTGCATACGCACTTTCATCTCGTTGTGTAGGGACTAGTGCACCAGACTTTGGTTCGGCATCCGTAGCAGCATATGCTGTGTTTGTTGATAGCTTTGCGCAGCTTAGCAAGCTCAGGCTGTTGAATTGATAGAGCACTACCTAAACCAAGGCTTACTGATGGCCGCTTATTGGGTCCGCGAGTCGATATCTAACAGAGACATTTTTTGAACGATGTTTTTGGCGTCCTTCAATCAAGGGAGCGCTAGCAGCCTTTAAGTACTTGTTGAAAAAAGAAGTCAAAAAGTCCCGCTGAACTTCGAGGCCTTCTCTTCCATCGATGGTTCCCAAAATGCCCATCTTTTTAAGTAGCGGTGAGATCATCGCGAAGTCGAAGTAATTGAAATGCGTAGTCCCTGATACTTCCACGAGGTAAGCGTCGGCCGTAGCTTTATTGAAATTCACATTTAGGAGCAGGTTATCTGTACGGTGTAACGCCAACAGTGGCACCGGTAGCGTTGCTGAAGCTTGATCCGGATGAAAACCATCCATGTTCACGACAGCGCTACAATCAGGATGTTTTTCGCAGGTTATTATCGATGCACTACCCCCGATGGACATGCCGAAAAAACCTATGCTCTCCATGTCTATGTGGGTACCAAAGTCCACGTTTTCAGAAGACAGTGTTGGTAGTGAAGCTAGAACAAAGGCTTGGTCCTCTATTTGAGTTTCTAACGCATTGTCTACTTTCCCTTTGATGGATGCCGGCATCATAGCCATAGATCTCATAAAGACATCTAGTTGCTCATCGGGGTCAGTAATTTCTTTTAGGGTGCTGTAGATTTCCATCACTTCCTCCGGTGGCTCAGTGTCCATTGCCACCCTGGTGGCGGGATCAAACTCAGCCACTTTGTCTGGAAAGATCACAGAAGACCCAATATGAGAGTGCCCGATTGCCACAACGATAAATCCTTGGCTAGCGAGCTCTTCTACTAGAGGTGTATTGCCTGATGACCAACCAATCCCTAATCCGTGTGAGTACACGACAACTGGGTAGACACCCTCAGCTATTGGCGCGTCCGTAAAACTGTTTGCTTTTATCTTTCCTAGATGCGTGAGTACAAACCAAGGAAGAGGCCCATTACCCAATATAGCCTTGCTCCGAACTATCGGCTGTTCGAAGTATTGTCTTCTCTGGCCTGACTCGGGTACCTCAGTCGGGTACCAAACCTGCAAAGCAAGACGACGCTTATCACTTTCATCTGGAGTGTAATCTTCAGCGCGGGCTTCATCGGTTAGAAAGACTTCCGTGAAACCGACGGCATAGTCACCTTTGGGTTGTGGTAACTCAAACAGTGGAAATGCCCACGTCGCGACTGCGGAGAGAGCCGTTAAAGCAAGTGTTGGCACAAACAGTATGGCTCTTACCCACCTACGAGGCATTGCTGACGCAAGTGTGACCACCAAAATGGCCGCATATGCGGGGGCTATCTGCCACCGAAAACCTGAGAGAAGCAGATGAGCGACTAAGACGGTCATAAGAACTATCGAAGTTATGCGAAGACTCGGCATCTTGCTTTTCCAGAGCCCACTAAACGCGAGGCCAAGCAAAGTCGCCAACAACAGAGCATCAAAAAAACCCAATCCAAAAAACATTCGCGCTCTCCTCGCAAATCTCGCCAGCTACGTTAACAGTCTACGTCAGCCTCGGGTCTACAGCAGAAGTGCATAACAACCTCATCCAAGGTCTGCTTCCGCCCCCATCTGTCGTCCTCTGTCAGATCTCATCCAAGCTAATACAACCGCGAGCCAATGTCGTTTTGGCGTTGGCCCGACGTTTGAGCATTCCATCCGCGTCGTGCCTTACCGTGCGGCGTTTGTCTGACCTTGGCTGGGCTTTAACAAAAGAAAGGGCGACCCGGTTTCCCGGATCGCCCTGCTGTGGTGCTTAGGTAGGCGTGTGAACCACGCCGTGTTTCTTAGTTGCTGGCAACCATATCCTTCTTGCCGCGCAGGTCGAAGCGATCCGATTGCATCACCTTGACCCAGGCATCGACGAAGTCGTCGACGAAGATTTCTTCGGCGCCATCGTAGGCGTACATCTCGGCAATGGCTCGAAGCTCAGAGTTTGAACCGAAAACCAGATCCACTTCCGTGGCCGTCCACTTCAGTTCACCCGTGGCGCGGTCACGACCTTCAAACACGTAGGCGTTCTCTGTGGACGGTCGCCATGCGGTGTTCATGTCCAGCAGGTTGACGAAGAAGTCGTTGTCCAGCGCGTCGGTGCGATCGGTGAATACACCGTGATCAGCACCGCCTGCATTGGCATCCAGGGTACGCATACCGGCCAGGAGTACCGCCATCTCCGGGACCGTCAAATCGAGCTGGTCGGCTTTATCGACGAGGGCGTTAGCTGGCGTGCGATACGCACTTTCTCCGTAGTAGTTACGGAATCCGTCTGCGCTGGGCTCCAGAACCGCGAAGGAGTCGACATCGGTCTGCTTCTGCGTGGCATCGGTACGACCGGGAGCAAATGGCACGTTCACCGTGTAGCCGGAATTCTTCGCCGCCTGCTCGATGGCGGCGCCACCGGCTAGAACGATGAGATCCGCCAGGGAAACCTGCTTGTCACCGCGCTGGGACTTGTTGAAGTCCTTTTGGATCCGCGCCAAACGCTTGAGAACCTTGGCGGTTTCTTTGGGATCATTCACCGCCCAGTCCTTCTGCGGAGCCAGGCGTAGTCGGGCACCGTTGGCACCACCGCGCATATCGGAATCCCGATAGGAGGCTGCAGAAGCCCAGGCCGTACGAACCAGTTCAGCCGTGGTGAACTCCGAAGACAGAATCTTCGCTTTGAGCTCTGCAACGTCACCGTCGTCGATCAGGTCGTGATCCACGGCGGGTACGGGGTCCTGCCAGGACAGCACTTCGTCAGGAACTTCGCTACCGGCGTACCGGGCAGCGGGGCCCATATCGCGGTGGGTCAGTTTGAACCAGGCGCGAGCAAAGGCGTCTTCAAATTCCTTGGGGTTATCCAGGAAGCGTTGGCTGATCTTGCGGTAGCTGGGATCCACTTTCAGGGCGAGGTCCGTGGTGAACATGATGGGCTGGTGACGAACACCGTCAACGTGCGCATCAGGTACCGTGTTAGCCGCACCATTGTTCTTGGGCACCCACTGGATGTGGCCTGCGGGGCTGCGAGTCTGCTCCCAGTCGAACGCAAAAAGATTGGCCAGGTACATCATGGACCACTGGGTGGGCGTAGCCGTCCAGGCGCCTTCCAAACCACTGGTGATGGTGTCTTCGGCGTTGCCTTTTCCGCAGCTGTTGGTCCAGCCCATGCCCTGCTCAGACACTTCTCCCGCAGCGGGTTCCGCGCCGAGGCAGCCGTCGGGCTTGCGAGCACCGTGGGCTTTGCCGAAGGTGTGACCGCCGGCAATCAGGGCCACGGTTTCCGCGTCGTTCATCGCCATACGGCCAAAGGTGTCACGGATGTCGTAAGCGGCGAGCTGAGGATCGGGTTTGCCATTGGGGCCTTCGGGGTTGACGTAGATCAGGCCCATTTGCACCGCAGCGAGGGGCTTCTTCAGCACTCGCTCACCGCTGTATCGCTCGTCGGCGAGCATCACGGATTCGGGTCCCCAGTAAACCAGATCGGGTTCCCAATCATCGGCGCGGCCACCGGCAAAGCCGAAGGTCGAAAAGCCCATGTTTTCCAGGGCCACGTTGCCGGCGAGGATCATCAGGTCAGCCCAGGACAGGGCGTGACCGTATTTCTGCTTAACGGGCCAGACCAGACGGCGGGCTTTGTCGAGGTTGCCGTTGTCGGGCCAGCTGTTTAGGGGTTCAAAACGTTGCTGTCCGCCACCGGCACCACCACGGCCGTCCATGGTGCGGTAGGTACCGGCACTGTGCCACGCCATGCGGATAAAAAGTGGGCCGTAGTTCCCGTAGTCAGCAGGCCACCAGTCCTGAGAGGTAGTCATGATGGCCTCGATGTCGGCTTTTACCTCGTTAAGATCCAGGGTTTCAAAGGCCGAGGCGTAGTCAAAGTCCGGGCCCAGGGGGTTGGCGGCATCGGCGTTTTGACGCAGGGCCTGGAGGTTAAGGGCTTCAGGCCACCAGGCCTGAACAGATTTGGGCTCGCCGTGCATAGACCCAGCGCTTGCGGGCAGCGCTGCGGCGACTGCGGTCGCGAAGGCGACGCAGATGGGCAGTTTCTTTTTCAACATGGTCGACGGATCCTTTTTTTAACTTGGGTGAGATGGCCTAGGGTTTTGGCTAGGTACACACCCAGATTAGAAAGAGACCCGAGAGCAGTAAAATGAATTAATAATGAAAACGCGATCTAAAAATACGATCATTGCGCGGCAAAAGATTCACTTGCGGTGCTCTACGAGCGCTGCAACTTTTTGATAACTATAAGATTTTTCTGGCGTTCAGGTCGTGCCAGAAATCGGGATCAGTAGTAGGAGTTGGGCGCCGACTCGGGGTTGATCTCTCCCGCGACCTCGTCGGGGTCGATGCCATGATCCAGCAGCGTTGCCCGCACGGTTTCAATCTGCTCCAGAACCTTCTCATAGCGCTCGCCATATTCGTATTGCGTCACCTCGATGGCCTGGGGCATGTAGGTGAAAGCGATCTTCAGAGCTTCGAGTTCGTCGTCGGTCATGGCGCCATGGGTTCAAGTACGGGGAGTGCCCATTTAAGCACGTTACGACGGATCCCGGCTGCGTCTTTAGAGGGTGCCCCAAAACCCGAGCTACAAATAGCTACATTCCAACGACACAGATCATCTACAGCCGTGACCCCAATGGGCGTGCAATAGGGACTCATCCCCAACATGGAGCGTGATGATGAAACCCCTAAGTTGTTGTGTCGCCGCCCTGGCCGTCGCCGTTGGTATGACCGCTTCGGTCAACGGCAGCGAGATCAAGGTCAATTTAAAAAAACAGCTCAACCTTCCGCGCATCATTGGCGGTGTTCAGACCCTTCCCGGTGAGCGTCCCTGGATGGCAAGTTTGCAGTTAGACGGTGAGCATTTCTGCGGCGGGTCCCTGATCGATGCCGATTGGATCCTGACCGCGGCCCACTGTGTTGAAGATTTGACCGCTGCCGACCGCGAAGACTTTGCTGTGCGGATTGATCTGACAGACCTGGAGACACCGAACGCGGAGAACACCCACAAGGTAGACAAGATCGTTATTCACCCGGCCTACGCCCAGGGGGAATCCACGGACATCGCCCTTCTGCGCCTTACGGCGCCGGCATCCGCCGATGTTCCGCGCCTGTCTCTGGCGACGCCTGCCTTTATGGCTGGATCGGCGAGGCCGGGAGACCTGGCCTCCGTGAGCGGCTGGGGCAATACCAGCATCGATGGTGAAGCCTTCCCTCGCCGTTTGCGCAATGTGCACGTACCGCTGGTCTCCAACACCGTGTGTAACGCACCCATCGCCTACGATGGTCAGGTGCAGACCACGGAGTTGTGTGCGGGATACCCTCAGGGTGGCCGCGACTCCTGCCAGGGCGATAGCGGTGGTCCCCTCGTGGTTTCCAATGATGGGACCTTCCACCAGGTGGGTGTGGTGAGCTGGGGCGAGGGCTGTGCCCTGCCGCATAAATACGGCGTGTACGCCAGGGTAGCCGCCTTTTCCGATTGGATACGAGACACCCTAGAGACAACCGGGGATCAAGACACAACCGAGCCTGGTCGCGGGTCGCTGCAAAGCGGCACCTTGGTTACCGGTCTCAGGGCCGAGGCCGGGAAGATGCAGCGTTTCACTATTCGCGTTCCCGCCCGGGCTCGTCTCCTGTGGGTCGATATTCAGAATGGTCAGGGAGATGCGGATCTGTACGTCCGTCACGGCGCGGAGCCCACCGTTGAGGAATACGATTTCGCGCCTTTTCAGAACGGGAATCGCGAGCAGGTCCTGGTCCGCAACCCCAAGGCGGGTATCTGGCACATCATGATCGATGCCTATGACCGCTACGAGGGTCTGGAGTTGATGGGCTTTGCGCGATGAACGGGTGCATCAGTCCAGGAGTGCTTCGGCGCCTGGTGTTGTCAGCCCTAATGATTGCACCGATCGCTCATGGAGGGGTCCCCGCCGCTGCGGGGGCCCTTGAACCGCTCTACGGTTTCCGTTGGTCTGACGACGAAGCTCCATCGGTAAGCTTTGCGGTGAAATCCACCGGTTGCACCACAGCCCAGGGGTTTGAGCTGCAATTAGAGGATTCGGAGCTGTCGCTACTGCGAAGGGAAGTGGATCGGTGCCGTCGCAAGGCATCGATCATTGAGGTCACCCTGCCCCTGGCGCCAGGGGTGAAGCTGGATCGGCCTCTGCGAATCGCCAACCCTGTGTTTTTGCCTCGCCGGTCAGTTCAGTAGACTGGGATCTTGGTCTTCATCAAAGGTCGTGAACCGCCCATGCCCAGCCCCTCGATACTTCTGGTCGATGACGACGTGGAACTCGCGGAGCTCATGGGGCAATTCCTCCGTCAGAACGACTTCCTTGTGAGCCTGTGTCACCACGGTGACGAAGCGGAGGCTGCCCTCCGGGAGCTGCAGCCGGATCTGTTGGTTTTGGATCTGATGCTTCCGGGCACCGACGGTCTGAGTATCTGCCGGGCGGTGCGCGATGAGTTTAAGGGCCCCATCATCATGTTGACGGCCCTGGGTGACGAGATCGACGAAGTCACGGGTTTGGAATTGGGGGCCGATGATTACCTGGCCAAACCCATCAAGCCTCGCGTGCTGTTGGCGCATGTGCGTGCCCAGCTCCGCCGATACGAGCGCGATACGCCTCGGGAAGGGGCTATGGAAACTGCCATCGTCACGAGCGGTGACCTCAGTATTAACGCCGGCCGTCGTGAGGCCCTCCGCGGTGGTGATCTCATTCCCTTGACCAGCGCGGAGTTTGACCTCCTTTGGCTCCTGGCTGAGAACCAGGGCTCGCCGGTAACTCGCGATGAGCTGTATCGGCGCATCTACCGTCTGGAGTTTGATGGCCTGGATCGGTCCATCGATTTGCGCGTGTCTAAGCTGCGCCGCAAGCTCGGGGACGATGACCTGGGCCAGCCCTTTATTCGCACGGTGCGCGGGGTGGGTTATCAACTTGTCCAGTGATCGCGTCTTAGGGTTCCGTTCCCAGGCAGGGCGCTGGCTGTTGCAGCGCGGCGCGCCCATAGTGCTGGTGCAAACGGTGATCTTCCTCGGTTTTGTCGCCTTCGGTTTTGAAGCGCTCTACGGGCTGCAGTACGAACTTTTCGAAGGGCGTTTGGAAGGGATCGCCAGTCGTGCCGAGAGCCAGTTCAAAGATGTCGCTGCCGAGCGGTGGCAGGAACAGGGCCAAGACCTTGCCGAGGCCATGGACCTCAGCGTGGATATTTTTCCCCTGGATGAGGATGAGCTGCCCGAGGACGTCTATGCCACGGTCGACGCATTGCCGGTACTCCAGGCCGCCGTGGTTACCGATTACGACCTCGTCTACCTGCGTTTACCCGATAACTGGGTGGTTGAGCTGGAGCCCGGCGTTATCAGTTTCGGTGTGAACTATCTCGTAGAGCTGTGTTTGTTCCTTGCCTTGCTGCTCGGCACCCTGGCGGCATTACTAGCCTGTGACGTCGCGATGAAGCGGAGTCTGGAGCGCCGCTTCGATCAGCGACTGACAGATCAACGAGATCTTCTCCACGGGGTTGCCCATGAACTCCGCAGTCCCATGGCCCGACTGAATTTTGCTCTGGAAATGCTGCCGGAGCTGGGGGACTCCGAGAGTGCGTCCCTAAAGGCCTCCATGCACAAGAGCCTGAAGGATCTTGATGGAATGGTCGCGGAGCTTCTGCAGTACGCCCGCTTACAGGGGGCGCCCGTGCTTTCCGTGGCGAGTCCCCTGTCTCTCAAGGAAGTAGTCGACACGGCGTTGGAGGCGGTGAGCGATATCTATCCTCAGATACGTTTTCAGAGTGATTTGCCTGAGACGTTTACATGCTCTGGTGATTTCGCGCTGTTGGTTCGCGTGTTTACCAACGTGCTGCGCAATGCCGGTCGTTACGCAAAGGGGCACTGCGCTATCCACGGCCAGCAACAGGGCGAGCACGTTATTCTGTACGTGGATGACGACGGCGACGGAATTCCCCCCGGGAAGCGAGAGCGTATTTTCGAACCCTTTACGCGTCTGGATCCCAGTCGCTCCCGGGACTCGGGCGGTGTCGGTCTGGGCCTCGCCATCGTTCAATCCATCTTGCGCATGCACCGCGGTACGGTGAGCGCCGATGAAAGTCCCAGCGGTGGTGCCCGCTTTGTGATCGTTTTACCGACGGCGTAGCGCTACACCATCAATCGCTGGTGGAGCTGTTCTCGGTCGTATCGCCAGGTAAGGCTCCTGCGAGTTGTCGGGAAATAGGCAGCATGCTGTTTACGGTTTCGCTGAAGTTCAGGCCCGTGCCAAACCAGGCCACCACCAGCCGGCGCTTAGGATCCACATAAAGTCCCTGTCCGTCGTAGCCCCCCTTAAACATGGCGCCGTCGTCCCACACGTAATCCCACTGCCAGGCGGCGCGCACGGGGCCGTCATTGGCGAATAGCTTTTCAAGCCCTTCCCGGCGCACCTCCCCAAGCTCGACGCCACCCTGCTGCATCGCCTGTACAAGCTCGTCATTTAAGATCCCAAGGTTCTTGTCGTCGGTGAAGATCTGACCAAAACGCGCGACGTCTCTAAGCCGCGCTGACAGCCCACCGGAGGCGTAGGCAAAGCCGTTATCGTTAACGGTGATCAACCCATCGGCCTCGGCACCCATCGGGGTCCACAGCTGCTCCTGAACAAATTCTGCATAGGGTTTGTCGCTGACGGCTTCGATGATCAGACCGAGGACGTTGGTATTGGCAGATACGTACTCATTCACGGTGCCCGCCGGTCGATGGCGACGCATTGTCTTTACGTGTGTGAGAAAGTCGGGTCTGCGCCCCGTGGCGGCGGTGATGCCTAGGGACTCTTCCATGGTGTACACGCAGGTGCTCGTGTCCTGATAGCCGTCGCTGTCCAGGCAGGCGATCCCCGACGCCATATCGGCGATGTTTTGCACCTCGATGCCAGCCCAGGCCGTGCCCTTTAGTTCTGGCAGATAGCGCTCCACGGGCGCCTCCATAGAGACCCGGCCATCGCGGACAAGGGTTGCCAGGGCGGTCGAGGTCAGGACCTTGGTTACGGACCAGGCGAAATGCCGCTCCCAGGGATTCATATTTGGATAGGCTTCAAAGGCCAGCTGACCTTCATGGAGAATCACGACGCCGTCTAGGAGTGCATCGTTGCTGACGTAATCGGCGAAGCTGCTGGTGCCCTCGCTATGGCGAACCTGGATTTGCGTGAAGTCCACAGTGGGATTCGTTGGTAACTCTCGCGCCTGGTCGGTCCCGTAGATCGTCATCTGTGGTCGATAGGCACCCGTGTGCAGATGAAATTGCCGGCTGACGCTACCCCCACCGTCGAAATTGCGATCCGTGACGGCGGTGAAGCGATCGCGAAATGCCTGGCTCCAGGCCGTGCTGCTTAGAGCGGCGAGCAGTAACACACAAACAAAGCGGTACATGATGAATCCTTGCGTTGGGGCGAAGGCCATCTTAGTCCCTCCCTTTTGCCCTGTCTCGGCGTGATCGCTTGTTTGGCCGTTGACCCCGGGCCCTGGCGGCGCGGGGGGCAATACCCCTACAATCGCCAGCCTTTCTGGCCAGACAACCTCGACCCATGCATCAGATCCGTACCTACAACACGATTTCCGTAAAAGGCCTGGAACGATTTCCCCGGGAGGCCTACGAGGTGGCCAGCGAGATACCGCATCCCGACGCATTCCTGATTCGCAGCCACAAGCTCCACGACATGGAGTTCCCCGATACCCTCAAGGCGATCGGTCGTGCGGGGGCGGGGGTCAACAATGTGCCCCTGGATCGCTGCAGCCAGCAGGGCATTGTGGTGTTCAACGCGCCGGGGGCGAATGCCAACGCCGTGAAGGAGCTGGTTCTGGCGGGGATGTTGTTGGGGTCCCGAGATATCTACGGCGGCATGAAGTACGTCGAGTCTCTGGCACCCCAGGATGGTCTGGATCCCCTCCTGGAAAAAGAAAAGAAGCGCTTTGCGGGCACCGAGCTGATCGGTAAAACCCTGGGTGTGGTCGGTTTGGGGAACATCGGGTCCCTGGTGGCAAACATGGGTCTGGCCCTGGGCATGAAGGTGATCGGCTACGATCCGGCGATCAGCGTCGAGGCTGCCTGGCGCCTGTCCAGCGACGTTGAAAAGATGGATAACCTCAACAGCCTGTTTGGCCGGGCCGACTACGTGAGTCTGCATCTGCCGGTGCTGGAGGCTACCCGGGGTTTGATCAACGACAGTCTTCTAGCCGGGGCGCGCCGCGGTCAGGTGCTGCTGAATTTTGCTCGCGGCGAAATTGTCGATACCGCCGCTATCGTTCGGGCCCTCGCCGACGAGCGACTGCACCGATATGTTTGCGATTTCCCGGCCAACGACATTCTCGGTCATCCCAAGATTCTGCAGATGCCGCATATCGGTGCCAGCACTGGTGAAGCGGAGGAAAACTGCGCGGTGATGGTCGCCGACCAGCTCATGGATTTTCTTGAGCACGGCAATATTCGCAATTCCGTGAACTTCCCAAATATCGAGCTACCGCGCACCACCCCCGTGCGTGTCACCATCACCAATAAGAACGTGCCCAAGGTGCTGAATAGCATCACCGGGGTTATTGCCGACCACGACATCAATATCGTCGATATGCTCAACAAGAGTCGCGGTGACGTGGCCTACAACATCATCGATCTTGAGGCCTGCCCGGATCCGACCTCCCTCGACGCCTTGCGCGCCATTGATGAGGTCATCAACTTGCGTGTGATAGGGTCCTGCTGACGCATCCAGCAGGAAACACCGTTGTCTGACGCCCTCGCTTACGACGCCGATGCGAGGACCCCCGTCGATGCAGCCGAAGCGGTCAGTGGCTTTCAGATCGGGGTTGTTCTCATCGGCATCTCCATCACCTTGCCGCTCATGTACAGCGCCGGGGAACTGGCCCAGGCCATGGGGCTGGAGCGCGCCGCCGTTGCCACGATTATCGGGGCGCTGATACTCAGCTTTATGTCGATCCCGGCGGCGATCGTCGGGGCCCGCACACGGTTGTCGAGCTACATGATCATCGAACACACCTTTGGTTATGTAGGCGCCAAGGTGGTGAACTTCGGCTTTGGCGTTTTCCTTTTGGGTTGGTATGCCGTCACGGCGGAACTCTTTGGGCGCACGCTGTTCCTGGCCGCTGGCGAGCTCAGTACCCTCGTGCTTCCCGAATGGGTATACACGGTAGTGTCTAGCGCCATTGTCACGGTCACCACGATTTACGGCTTCAAGGCCATCGACCGGCTGGCCCTTGTCGCGGTGCCGTTTCTTCTTCTTGCCCTTGCGGGCGTGGTGTTCTTGTCTCTGCGGGAGACCTCTCTGACGGAGCTTCGCCTGCTTGAAGGGGCGGGCGGCATGGACATGCCCACGGCGATTTCTGCGGTGATTGGTGGGGCTATCGTTGGGGTGGTGTTAACCCCCGATCTGACCCGCTACGCGCGCACCACCCGCGACTGCGTCACGGCGTCGTTCCTCGGCCAGGGCGTGGGCATGTCTATCGCTTATCTCATCGGCATGGTTCCCGTGTTAGTGTGGGGTGAACTGGAGCCCATGACTTATATGTTGCTCATGGGTTTCGGAATTATCGCCCTGGTGGTGATTGTGTTCGCAACATGGACCACCAATGTCATCAATCTTTACTCCACGGCTCTCGCGGCGCGCGCGTCCCTACCTCTGGGTAGCTACCGCGGCATGGTGATTGGTCTCGGCGTGTTGGGTACGGCAGCCGCCGTGGTGGGCATTTCCGATAACCTCATCGATTTCCTTGTGGCCCTGGGCTTGTTGGTGCCACCGATTGCCGGTGTGTATCTCGCTGACTTCTTTGTCTTTGCCCGCCGCGACTACTCCGAGGCGCATCTGAGCGCTCGCCCGGCCCTTCGGTTAAATGCCGTGGTCGTCGCCCTGGGCGCGGGTCTCCTATCGACCTGGCTGTTTTTTACCGGCGCATCCATAACGCGTATTGGCGCCCTCGATTCTTTGTTTCTGGCGCTGCTGGCCTATGTGGCCCTTGAATATCTTTCTGGTCATCGCCGCTCTGGGGAAAGCTCATGAGAATTGGCATCGATGTGGGGGGCACCCATACGGACGCCGTGTTACTAGACGGTCAGACCGTTCGTGCTTCTATCAAGTTTCTGACCTCGGCGAACGTCCGGGATGGTGTCCTCGGCGCTTTGGACGCGATTCTCAAGGACAGCGGCGTGGATCATCAGCTCGTCGAGGCGGTGATGATCGGCACGACCCAGTTCACCAACGCGGTGATCGAGCGGCGGGAGTTGGCAAGTACCGCCATCATTCGCGCTGGCTTGCCATCGGGCGCCATGATCCCGCCGATGATCGACTGGCCCGAGGATATTGCCGAAGCCGTGGGGCGTCATACCTACATGGTCCATGGCGGTCGAACCTATGACGGCTTTCCCATTGCGCCCTTGGATGAGGCGGAACTCGATGCGGCGATCGCCGATATCAAGAACAAGGGCATCAAGCTTGTCGCCATCTCCAGCGTATTCTCGCCATCGGACCCCGAGCAGGAACTGGCTATCGCTGAACGAGTGCGAGCCTCGATTCCCGGTGTGCGCATGACCCTATCTCATCGCATTGGCGGTATGGGTCTTCTGGAGCGAGAAAACGCCGCGATTCTTAACACCAGTCTTCTGCCCCTGGCCTCCAGCGTGATCTCTGCCTTTGGCGATGCCCTGGCCGAGCGCGCGATCGCCTGTCCTTTTTATGTCAGTCAGAACGACGGCACGTTGATGTCAGCGGACTTTGCCGCAGAGTTCCCAGCCCTGACCTTCGCCTCCGGCCCGACGAACTCTTTGCGTGGCGCCAGCTTGCTCAGCGGCCTTGAAAACGCGGTGGTGGTGGATATTGGCGGTACCACCTCGGATATCGGTGTGCTCCAGGGTGGTTTTCCCCGGCAGTCCAATGTGGCGATTCAGGTCGGCGGCGTACGTACCAACTTTCGCATGCCCGATATTCAGGCTATCGGTCTAGGCGGCGGGAGTCTGGTTGCAGACCAGGGGCAGCGCATCGGACCCCAGTCGGTTGGCTATCGTTTGGTTACGGAAGGTCTGGTGTTCGGCGGCAACACCCTGACCACCACCGACATCACCGTCGCCAGTGGGGCCGCAGAAATCGGCGATACCTCACGGGTGGCATCCCTTGATGAGGAGCTGGTGAGTACAGCGGTCAAGCGTATGCACGACATTGTCGATGACGGTATCGATCAGATGAAATCCAGCCGCGATCCCGTGCCGGTGATTCTCGTTGGTGGTGGAGCAGTGCTGGTTTCGCAAGATCTGAGTACTGCATCGAAGATTCACCGGCCTGAGCACTCCGGGGTAGCGAACGCCATCGGCGCGGCGAACGCTCAGATTGGTCGGGAAACCGAGCGTATCGTGGTGTATCGCCAAACTCCGCGAGAGGAGGCCTTACGAGGTATCCAGGAAGAGCTCACGACCGCTCTTCGAGCCGCGGGCGCTGCGCCGGCGACGATCCGCATCGCCGACGTGGAAGAGACGGCAATCTCTTATATGGCGGAGGAGTCCACCAGATTGCGCGTAAAGATGGTCGGCGATCTTGATTTCTCAGGAGGCCAGTCATGAGCACGCGCATCCGTCACGAAGACGTCGCCGATCTGTGCACGGGCTCTGTGTTTCTCGCCACCGGGGGCGGCGGTGACCCTTACATCAGTCAGGTATTGGTCACGGAAGCCCTGAAAAAACATGGCCCTGTCGATCTGTTTGCTCTTGATGAATTGCCCGACGACGCCCTGGTGGTCGCCGTTGGAGAAGTCGGCGCGCCTTCCATTAGCCTGGAGCAATTGCCCATCGGTGACGAATGCCTGGCCGTGGTAGACCGGTTCGAAGCTTTCACCGGTAAGACCATATCGCACCTCGTGTCCTTTGAAGTGGGTGGTGCGAACTCGGTGATTCCCTTGATTGCCGCTGCGGCGCGGGGTTTGCCTCTTATCGATGGTGATGGGATGGCCCGGGCTCTGCCCGAGGCGCAGATGATGACCTTTGCCATCGAGGGGGTGAAGCCGAGCCCCGCGGTGGCGGTCGATTACACCGGTGGCGCGGTGTACTTCGATGTAAAAGATGCGCTCCTTTATGAGCGACAGATTCGCAACTTCGCCATGGCCATGGGCGGTATGGTGTTCACCGCCGAGCACCCCATGAACGCCGAGCAGGCGCGGCGTGCCATTGTTCCCGGCACGATCAGCTTTGCCTTAGAACTGGGTCGCACGCTACGGGAGCACGCGGGCAATGCCGCCCATATCGAGGCTCCCTTACGGGCCTTGTTTGAGCAATCCGACTACGGTGAGTTTCACCACCTGTACACGGGCAAGGTCGTTGATATTCAGCGCAAGACCGTCGGTGGCTTTGACGTTGGCGAAGCGATCCTGGAATCCACCGTCAGTGAACGAGAGCCTCTGCGCCTGGCTATCAAGAATGAATTTCTTCTGGCGACGGAAGGTGATCGAGTTCTGGCCAGCGTTCCCGACCTGATTACCATGGTCGATCATGAAACATCTGCGCCCATCAACGCGGAGCGGGTGCACTACGGTCAGCGGGTAAGTGTTTTTGGCATTGGCTGTCCAAGCCACTATCGCAGCGCCAAGGCGTTGAAGGTTGTTGCGCCGCGCTGTTTCGGCTTTGATCTGGACTACGTGCCCATCGAAGAACGGGTTCGCAGTTAGGTCGATTTAAGCTTGCCGACGAGGCTTAGCGCACGGCTTCTTCGATAGACTGAAGAAACGTGAGCAACGCAGTGGGGCTGACTCCCTCCGCACCACCTTCGGCATCGGGCCAGCTCGATAGCACGGCGATCATCACCTTGGATTGCGGTGCCACGTAGATCGCCTGCCCATGCACACCCTCGGCCATAACCGTACCCCGCCCATCGCCCAGTCCCCAGATAAAGCTTCGGTAGTAGGGTTTGCGATCATCGCTTGTGGGGTAGGGCCAGGGCTGCTCGCCAGGATCATTGAAAACCTCGTCCATCCAGGCGGCGGGTATCACCTGGGTGCTACCCGCGGCACCGCGATTGAGCATCAATTGACCAACCCGGGCGAGATCTCGCAAGGTGGCGTGCATTCCACCGGATGCCAGGGTAAAGCCGCCTACATCTACCGTGATACCCGCATCACGCTCGGCGCCCATGGGTTGCCACAACCGCTCTGCCACAAGGTCTGCAAAGCGTTGCCCTGTGGCGGCCTCAAGCACCCAGGCCATCACATCGGTGGTGCCAGATTTGTAAACGAACTCGCCGACCCGCGACGGGTCTCGCGAAACGGTAGGCAGAAAGAGATAGTTACCCGTAACGGCGATACCCTGGCAATCTGGGCCCGTAAGCAGACCATCGGCGCAGTCTTGGCGTCGCACGGTGCTGTCAGGGGCCGCGTAGTCTTCGGTCCAGGCGGAGCCATCGCGCATATCCAGTAGCTGGCGCAGGGTGTCGGACCCCCAACCACTGCCGGCAAGCTCTGGCACGTAATCGGCAACGGTCTTGTCCAGGTCGATGAGTCCATCGGCGGCGACGCTGGCGGCGGTGAGTCCAGTGATGGTTTTAGATACGGACCACAGCAGATGGGTGCGCTCGGGATTCAAGGTTCCGTCATAGCGCTCCACCAGTACCTTCCCCTGGCGCATGACCAGGATGCCGTCGATGTACAGGGGGTCCATCCGCTGGGCGATGGAGGAGGGCAGGTCATCGAGCGTGATCACGAGATCCTCGGCTGCTAAATCCAGATCGTCCAGGGGTTGCACCATTGCCGGATTGTGGCGAATGGGTTTGCTCGGCAGAACCTCTGTCAGGTGCGTGTAAGCCCAGCGGTTTAAGGGACCAAACTGCCAGTTGGCTCCCGTGAGTCCGGCGGGCCGCTGGTCAGCCACGGCAGCGCTTTCAGCGAAGGCGAAGCCGCTGAACAACCCGATGATCAGCGTGTTCACCGCCAGCCAAAGCTGGACCAGACGAACTCGTTTGAGGACTGCAAGCATGAAGGCTCCTTGGATGCGGGGCTAGGGACTCGGCACTGAAATTAGGCCTCGGTCTCACTGCTGCCGAGAGGCCTCATCCTAAGGAGTGCAAGGCAAAACCCCAATAGAAATTTCCCTGCTCCACTGCGCAACGGTTTGCGTATAGATCGTCATTGCAAACAAGGAGCGCCCTTGCGGCGTCGAGGTACGAAGTGGTGCGTGGTTTTTTCGGTGCTTGTATTGCCGCGGTGATGCCGTTGGTATTTGTTTCTGCGGTAATGGCGCAAGAGGAGGGTTCTGGAAAAGGTCGGACGCCGCGGGGCCTGGCCAATGTGGCCGCCAGTCCTTCTCCGGGTTGGCGCACGGAGTTCGGTGTAGGCCTCATCGCCAACCCCAAGTTCGTCGGTAGTGACGAGTACAACACCACGCCGATTCCTTATTTCGACCTGCGCTACGTCGATCAAAAGGGCACCCGCTTCTTTGCCAATGTGCCCCAGGGCCTGGGGGGCTATCTGTATCGAAAGGTCGATCCCCAGACCGGCGGCTTTCTCAACATCGGGGCGGCTCTGGCCCCGGGCTTTAGCGTTCGCGACGATTCCATTGAAGGTCTTGAAGAAGTGGACATCGCAGCCGAAGCACGGCTTTACGCTGAAATCGGTGGACGACGCTGGGCGGCCAGCGCCACCCTGGCCCAGGATGTGGGCTCGGGGCACGAGGGGTCGTATCTGGATGTGAGCGTGAATCGCCGCGGTCGATTTATGGGCGGGCGAGGGTTTTACGCCGTCGGACCGGTGCTGCGCTTCGGAGATTCCGTGTACAAAGACGCTCTGTTTGGCATTACCCCCGAGGAGTCTGAGGAGTCCGGGCTTCCCGAGTATTCCGCCGAGGCCGGTGTGGAGCGGATCGGCCTTCAGGGACTTGTGAGTATGCCCCTGGCGCAGAGCAAATGGCGTTTGACGGCGATTCTGCGCGCTAGCCAACTGATTGATAACGCGGCCGACAGCCCGATCATTGTCGACAAAACCCAGTTGTTCTTTCTGACGTCGGTGACTCGCTCTTTCTAGCTCCGCTCATTAGCGATCTGCGCGAACGGCAAGCTAATCCATCGCTGGCCTAGGCGCGATCACGACGAGTGATGCCATAACAGGGTCCACGCGCGGTATGCTGGGAAACTCGATGTCCCGCTGAGGCCGCCCTATGCCGTTGCCCGTTTTCTTTCTGTTGATCCTGGGTGTTCTTTCCCGCCCAGTCTTTGCCGAACAGCTCACCCTGGAGCGCCTTTACGCCGACCCGGCCCTTGAAGGTCGTGCGCCACGAGCCCTGGAGTACGCGCCTGACGGCAGTCGGGTGACTTTTCTTAAGAACCGCGAAGACGATTACGAGCGTTACGACCTTTGGGAATACCACATTGCAGCGGGAAAAACGCAATTGCTCGTGGATTCCCAGGCGCTCGTTGATGGCCCTGAGGAACTGTCCGACGAAGAGAAAGCCCGCCGGGAGCGTCAGCGCATCTATGGGCGCGGCATCATGGAGTACGTCTGGGCGGAAGACAGCCGCTCCATCCTTTTCCCCCTGGCAGGGGATGTGTATCGCTTTGATCTGGACGATGGCCAGGTATTGCGTGTTACCGATACGGATGCCTTCGAGACTGATGTGCGCACTTCGCCCGGTGGTCGCTATGTGTCCTTTATCCGGGATCAGGACATCTACGTGGTGGACCTTGTACAGGGCGGTGAGCGACGTTTGACCCACGATGGCGGCGGCCCCATCAAAAATGGCATGGCGGAGTTCGTCGCCCAGGAGGAGATGGGCCGGCTGACCGGGTACTGGTGGTCGCCCGATGAGCGGCACCTGGCGTTTATCCAGGTCGACGAGTCACCGGTGGATCAAGTTGTTCGCAGCGAGATCTACGCCGATCGCATCGCCACTATCGAGCAGCGTTATCCAGCCGCGGGCCGACCGAATGTGACTGTTAAGCTCGGTATTATCGAGGTGGAAACCCAAAAGCTTCGCTGGCTCGACATCGGCTCAGAGAAAGACATCTATCTGCCCCGGGTGGCCTGGGCAAACAGCAGTCAGCTTAGTTACCAGTGGCAGAGTCGCAATCAGCAGCGACTGGATTTGCGGCTCCTTGATCTCGACGGAGGCCGTCAAAAAACGCTGCTGACCGAGTCCCACGATACCTGGGTGAACCTCCACGATGATTTGCACTTTTTCAGCGAGGGCGACTGTTTTATTTGGTCTTCGGAGCGTGAAGGTTTTCGCCATCTTTACTTGTATAGCCTTCGAGATGGACTGGTTCGGCCGCTGACCTCAGGCGACTGGTCCGTTGATGAGCTGTCTGGTGTGGATGAAGACGCGGGCCTGGTGTACTTCACGGGGCGTTACGACACCCCCCTGGAGCGACACCTCTATCGGGTTCCTCTGGAGAGTTCCGATACGCCCACACGCATTACGCGCCGCGAGGGCATGCACGCCATTACCATGGCCAGTGACGGTGCGACCTATCTGGATCGCTTCTCGTTTTTGACCCAGCCGCCCCAGGTCTCATTGCACGAGGCTTCGGGTGCGTTGCTTGCAGAGGTGGAGGCCAACGCCATTGATGAGGATCACCCCCTTTACCCGTATCACGATGATCTGATCACCCCGGTCCTGGGGACTCTGGATAGCGAAGACGGCCCAACGCTGTACTGGCGTCTGTATCGCCCCGCCAATTTTGACGAGAACAAGCGCTATCCAGTGGTTCAGTACGTCTACGGCGGGCCCGGTGTGCAGGTGGTCAACACTGGCTGGCACGGCCTCTTTCAACAGTATCTAGCCCAGCAGGGGTTTGTGGTCTTTAGCATCGACAACCGTGGGTCGAATCATCGAGGCAAGGCTTTTGAGGATCCCATCTACAAACAGATGGGGCATCCGGAAGTCGCGGATCAGGTTAAGGGCACAGAGTTTCTGCGCAGCCTCGACTATGTAGACCCCGATCGCATCGCCATCTACGGCCACAGCTATGGTGGCTACATGGCGCTCATGTGCCTGTTCCAGGCGGGGGAGTACTACCGGGCCGGGGTTTCCGGGGCGCCAGTCACGGATTGGGGGCTCTACGATACCCATTACACGGAGCGTTATATGGGTACCCCGGAGCGTGACGCGGAAGCTTATGAAGCTTCATCGGTGTTCCCCTATGTAGATCAGCTTGAAGATCCTCTGCTGCTCTACCATGGCATGGCCGACGATAACGTGTTGTTCACCAATAGCACTCGCCTGATGAGCGCTTTGCAGGACAGCGGAAAACCCTTCGAGCTGATGACCTACCCCGGCAAAAAGCACAGCATCCGCGGAAAGGCGACGCGCCTGCATCTGTACTCCATGATCAGCGACTTCTTTGTGCGTCACCTGCAAAGTCCGACCGCAGGCGGCGGTGACGGTGGCTGAATACCGCCCGGTAGATAGGCCTAAGCAGCAAACCCAGGCCGGGGAGCCGGGTGCGATAGCGGACTCGATCCATGACCTGTAGTTGCTCGCCCTCGACGGTCACGATCCGCTCGTGACGCCACTCGGCCATGGTCCAAGTGCAGGAGCATTCGTTGAAGCCCGTCTCAGGATCGATGCTTTCCAGGGTGAAGTGATGGCGGTCAATGGGGATCACGCCTAGGAACAAAATCCAACTGGAGAAAAGGTACTGGCCCGTCGGCCACTGAAGTATGGATCGATGGCGAAACTCAGGAGGTGCCGTCATACGAAGCCACGGCCCCAGTTCTCGGTTTACCGTGTCGAGGTTGAGGGCCTCAACGAAAGCCCTGTGATCCCCGACAATCCGACTGCTGATCTCGATCTGCGGGGTTTCAGGATTGTCCATGCTCAGTCCTCGTCTGCTGCGGCGAAGAGGTCCTCCGTTTGGCCCTCCTCGCTGATCGCCACCGCATCACCCACGCGGATGATCCCCGAACGTAGAATGCGGCAGCAGAGTCCGCCGTGGCCCAACATGGCCGCCACGCCGCCCTTACCCAGAACCCGTTCCATGCGCGAGCACGGATGACAGAGGGCGGCTGCTTCAAAGAGGGCGTTGCCAATCGTGAAGCGTTGATAGCGCAGGGCATGCAGATTGATTCCCGAGACGACCAGGTTGCGGCGCAGGATGGCGGGATCGATAGGCTCTCGATGGAGGAAGTGGGCGGTCTGGTCGATAAACTCTTGCGAAATCAGAGTGACCTGACGACCGGATCCCGGAGTCTTGCTGCTGCGATGATCGCCCTCCAGGCCACGGTCGACAATGGCCTGCGCCTCGCTGACACAGAGCAGCGGTTCCCGGCGCGCGGGACGCAGCCCGATCCATTCCAATCGCCCCGGAGGCAGGTCTCGGGCAAAGCGATCCAGGGGGTTCGGGCGTTTGGAAGCCACGGTTGCTTAGGCGCTGTACAAGGTATACGCGCCGATGAGCATGAACCCGGCACCTGCCACGTATTGCAGCACCCGCTCACCGACATAGGCGGACAACAATCCCCCGGCGAGAACGCCAATCGCCGTGGCGAGAACTAACGCTGAAGACACCGCGATAAACACCAAGCCCTTGTTGACGTCCTTGTCGGCAGCGAAGAGCACCGTGGCTAGCTGCGACTTATCGCCAAGCTCGGCGACAAAGATCGCGGCAAACATGGTTGCAAATACTTTCAGATCCACAGCATTACCCGCCGTTGTTGCTTGTGCTGGTCATGGAAGTGACTTTGTCGCTGATCTTCGAATTCGCCGCGTGCTCCATGATGCGTTGAATATCCGAATCGTCGCCGGTCAGTTGCCAATGAACCAACGAGATAGGCACGCTTCCGAGATCGCGGAGTTCGCGGAAGAAAGTTCTCAGAGGGTAGTCCTCGCCGCGATCGGCACTTTGCTTGCTGCGTGCCGCCAACAGCCGCTCTACAAGATACTTGCCGGTGACGTAACTGGTGCCGTAGCCCGGTTGGCGCAGATATAGGTGCTGCTCAAAGGCAAGGAGCTCCGGCTCATTGCTCATCCAGCCCCGGGGTGTCCACTCCACGTGGATCGTGCCGGCTTCAGCCATGGTCTTTTCGTTGGCGTGGGCATCCAGAGAGCCCAGCCCTCGGGCCGCTCGCTGGGCGAGCATGATCCAAACAATCTCCCGGGAGCGGGGACTGTCTTCATACAGGCCAGCGTGCATGAACATCTCTTCCACGCCGGTGGCAATGCCCTCATTCCGACTATCGAAGATGTTGTAGAGCAGTGGCCCGCGCCGAATGGGGCTGGGGTGCGGGTACTCCTGGATCTCGGCCAAATCAAACCAGTGATAGAAGTGCGAAAGCAGCGGTCTCGGATCGTAGTGGGTGCCAATGGTGAAGAAATTGCGAACCTCTGGCGGCTCGTAAGGACCGAGATAAGCGGTCAACTCCTTAGCCATATAGTCCCGCATGGGCAACACCTGTTCCTCGTCGAACCAGCGAAGCATTTGCGATGATGTGTCCGCCACGAGCTGATCGTAGGCCTCGGCGTTGCTTACCGGTTGCTGTTCGGGCAAGCGGCGATTGCGGTGTTCTTCCAGGGCAAGGGTGGACCAGGAGCGATCCAGTTCTCGCTCCAGCAAGCGGTATTCGTCGGTCCAGTCCATGGGCAGATAGTGAACCTGCATTTGATACCAGGTGTAGTTGTCGCGGCCGATACCCGAGGGGCCGGTCTTGGAAGGCGCTTGCGCTTTCAACCAGGCTACCAGTTCAGCGGTGGCATCATCCGCGGCGTCCAGGGCGGCGATCAGCTCATCGCTGGCGTCGTCACCAGCTTGCGCGCGGATACGTTGCAGAAGCTTGCCCTGGTCTTCAATGTTGCGGGTGCCTGCAACCCAAAGGTCGCGAGCGTTGCCGGTGAGATTGCCCTTGGCCTGGGCCATGAGCGGCGGTATCACCGCAAGCCCATCGGCCATGCGTGCCTCCTCGGCGGGCGATAGGGGAAAGGAATAGGTCCACAGCTCGACAACGGCATGATGGGTGGGCCCCTCGTGCGCGGGAACGTCGCTGCGGTAGTCCCAGATCGATTGATAGAACGCCGGATCTCGAACCCAGGGTTTGAGCACCCGATGGTTGAACTCAAAGCCGTTCATCTCGGCGCGAACGATATGCCAGTCCACTTGCTCATCAAGGGGCCAGGCGCTGGTGTCCAGAGCCTCAAGGCGAGCGCGATACTTTGGAAGCTCCTCATAGGCCTGGGCGAAACGCTGGGCGGTGTAATCCGGCGCGCCGTTTACGAACGGAGGCGACTCAAAGGCGCGCCAGTCGGCAAAAAGCTCGACGAGGTCGGCGTAGTTCGATGCGTGTGCGGCCACGCTCGACATCGCCAAGGACATGCCGGCGGCGAGAGAGATCGAGCGAAGAAAGAAGCTTGGGAGCAATGCGAGTGGTTTCATGGGCGATGAGTTCCTGTTAGACGCAAACTGCTTTTGTTCCGGATGGGTGTCCGATCATCAAAAAGCGCTTAGGGGCTCGCAGTTTGTCGACCCAAAAATGGTGCGAGGTATTGAACCACGGGCGCGGGCGGCGGGAAATGCGTCAGCGGCGGAAGACGCGAAGAAAACGGCTGAGAAAGCCGCCAAGACTGCGGTTGGAACCTGTGTCAGAAGATCGAGCTGGGGTCTGTCTGTTACGGTGAGCGTTTGGAACGCCATGGGTTTCGTAGTACGCCTCCCACTCATGGGGAGTGAGGGTGCGCGGCACATAGCCGGGGTCGGTGTGTGCTAACGACTTGTCCCTCAGGGTCGCTTCGGGCACAGACTCCTCGTCGCGCTTCTTAGAGTCATGCTCCAGGGCTTCGCGAATGAGCCTTTGCTGGCGAGTTTCCATGCTTTTGTTACGTGGGTTGGGGGTGGTTGTATCTGCTTAATCGTGAATATTGATCAACAGGTGCTACCCCAAGCGGCATCGTTGATTAACTGGCGGGAAGCTTGGTTTCCACGGCAAGTCGTGCAGCATGCTGCGCAACTCGGGCACCCAGGTAGCGGGCAGAATTGAGATCTATCTCGTCGGCTAATCCGTCGGGCGCACAGGCCACAACACCGAGTTGGCAGCCTAAGCGGTTGATTCCATGATCTTTGTAGCCATGGGCGGAATCTAGTCCGACCCAAAGCATCCCGTGCTGATTTGAGAGGGTAACGAGATACTGCAAGGTGCTGGACTGATCTCCGTTTACGGCGCTTCCACAGGTGAATCCTGCGGCAACCTTGCCAGACCAATCCTGATCGCACCAAAGTTCGCTGGTTGCGTCAGCAAATGCCTTGAACTGAGCTGACACTCCGCCCATGTAAGTTGGTGTGCCAAAGACAATGGCATCGCAGGTGGTAAGTTTTGATAACAGTTCGAGATCGACGAAGCGACCCTCAACGATGTGTCTTCCCTCGATTCGATACTCGAACACATCTACGCCGGTCACAGATTGGGCACCGGCTATGAGTGACTTAGCCAGCTTTTCGGTCACATCGGTATGAGAGAAATAGACTACGGCTACCTGGGTCAATGGCGGCTCCTGAGTTTTAGTGCTCGGCAAAGCCTGAAACGTTGACGCAGGATGTTACTCCTCTGCGGGGCCATGTCACGCAACAGGGGTAGTCGATAAACCTATTGAGAGTGTTGGCAAGCCGCGAGCGGGTGGGCAACCCATTTTCGACTTTGCTACGCGCGTTACCGATTCAATCACCAATGGGAATACTGCCCTTATCGACTTGTTGGTAGATCGTGTAGGGCAGCACCACGGTGTCTGACACGGCCGAAAGCACTCCGTCGAGCAAGTAGAACCCGGCGATAAAATCGACCTGTGTGCCGGGTGGCTTGGAGTTAAATCTGCAAAGATCGTAAGACAACCCGGAGTAAACTCTGGGTATGGATTCGCAATAGGAATTGTTTTTTCGAAGACGGTCCGATATTCGTTGATCAGGTTCTGACAGCGTCGTAACTGTGCCACAGGACTGGATGCACAACAGCGAAACCAGAATTAACGGCGTTCTCATTTCATTTGCTCCAAACTAAGCAGATAACACCTTAGGTGGGATAGAAGCTAGGTGACCGCTGGGAGTGAACTCCTCTGGGCCTGTTAAGTAGTTTTTACTCCGAACGCTTCCACAAACCCTTCATGGCGGACAATCGCCGCCTCGTTTCTTTCGTTTGTGACAATGGTATTCGCCAGTCGTTCGATTGTGGTGGCACCCACACTTATCGGTTCCGCCGCTATGGGGGTACGGTAGAAAGCCGTATCTGGCGTTTAGGTTTACGCCGGCGAGAGCAGATGTTGCAACCAAGGCTGATAGAACAAAAGGAAGCACTAACTTTATTGCCACAGTTTCCTTTGGCTTCGTTCAAAAAAACGGATTACCTGTTAGGTGTTGCTCATGGTTAGACGGCTAACACCGTGCGATGGTGTGGCTGGTAACGCTGAGCGTCTCCGTGAGGAACGAGTAATGGTGGGCTTGAATGTCACTTTAAGGCTTAGACCTAAGAAGATCGTAGACCGCAGAGGCTCCACCTTCCAGAAACGTGGTCACGAGGAACGGGGCAATAAGTCCTAGCATCAACCCCCAGAACAACGAAAATACCAGGGTGTTTTCCTTCTTCGATTGTGTTGGCCAGATTGAATTCATGTGCATTGCGACGATAATGATGATGAGGGCTGCTAGAGCCAATAAATAGCCAATCATTGGTGAGGTTTGTGAGCCGAGGATGACCAGGGCTATGACTACTAGTGTCCCGAGTAGAGATTTGGTTTGGGGCTTGGTAAGGCTCTGGCCTCTAAAACTATTCATACGCAAACCGTGTTAGTGGCCCGCGCTCGTCGTGAGTAGGTGCGGCATCTTCGAGCCGACGATTTGATATCCCAGGGAAGCGGAAAGCTCGCCTTCCCATGTGTTAACACAGAGCATTCAGCGATCATTGCCGTCATATGGACCAGTGTCGCTGTCATTTACGATAATCGCTGCTTGCCCTTCTGCGGGTTGGCTGTAATCCCCCCAAAAAACCGAA
>DIYG01000027.1 GCA_002428935.1 Halieaceae bacterium UBA6060 | reverse complement strand
CTGCTGTCGCGAGCGGGCTGCGCCCGCCGGTGGATGACACTGGTCCGTAACGGCGATACGCAGCAGCTCCGAAGCCACGTGACGGGAAAAAGGTGGCGCACCCGATACGGTGCGCTGAGTCAACGCGGCATCGTAGGCCTCAAGGACCCGTCGCAAACGCAGCAGGGAGTCTCCCGCATCGGCGCAAAACAGGCGATCTTCGCTAAGTAACTCATCGAGGGGTAAGCCATAGTCACTGCGGGCGATGTCATTAAGAAGTACTTCAGAGATCGAAAGACTGATGAAATCGAAACCGGGATCGGAGCGCGATTCAAACTCTCCCCCCCGGGGCATAAGAATCAGCCCGCGCTCTCGAAGCACCTCGCCATGCCAACGTAGCGGTGTGCTACCGCTAGCCAGGAGCGAGAAGGTTCGATAGCCCGATGGACTCATGCCCCGTTGATGAAAAGCGTTACCGAAAAAGCTGCGGGCGAAAATGAAATGATTACCGGGCTGATAGGTCAGTCGGTACTGGCTTGCGCTCGGTCCCAGCTGAGTGAAATCCAAGTCCCACTCGGGAACGGTTTCCATGAACTCTTCGAAGAATCGATAGGTCCCTGCGATTACCGGTGCTGTGTTCATCCTGCCCCCCAACTCACGTCTACGGCCAAGGTAATTGATCGTTTATTTACCCTTACGCTCACCACTTACGGCGCAAAGGTTCGCCCACCGGGGTTCGCCATTGCTCCAGCTTTTGCTCTCAAGCATACAAGTACCGCCAAATCTGATCCCGCTGCTCTCCTTGCTCGCGCAGTTCCAGGCGTGCAATGGTTTGCAAATGAACTTCGTCGGGACCGTCGGCAAAACGCAGAACCCGCCCGCCGGTGAAGTAATCGGCCAGAGGTGTATCTGGGCTGACACCCATGGCACCAAACACCTGCATGGCTCGATCCGCAACGTTCACCAGTAAGCTTGGGGCGACCACCTTGATCATGGAGATCTCTTTGCGCGCGCCCTTCGCGCCCACTTCATCAATC
Source organism: Halieaceae bacterium UBA6060 (assembly GCA_002428935.1). Classification (GTDB taxonomy): domain Bacteria; phylum Pseudomonadota; class Gammaproteobacteria; order Pseudomonadales; family Halieaceae; genus Congregibacter. Next base: position 25,515 of record DIYG01000027.1, on the reverse strand, counting down.
ATCGATGCCGCTTTGAGTACCAGCAGACGGGCCTGCTCAATCTCGATACGCGAACGAGCGATCCACTCACTGATAGCTCCATGCTGATGGAGATAGCGACCAAAGCTGCGGCGTTCTTGCGCGCGGGCCGCCATCAGCTCCAGGCAAACTTCCGCCATGCCGATGGCACGCATGCAGTGATGAATACGACCCGGACCCAAACGCGCCTGCGCAATCGCAAAGCCATCCCCTTCCTTGGCAATGAGGTTTTCCGCGGGAACACGAACGTCGCGAAACAAGACTTCCGAATGCCCTTCCGGCGAATGGTGATTCAGAGTGGTGATGTTACGCAGCACATCGACCCCCGGCGTATCCATGGGCACAATCACCATGGACTGCTGGCGATGGGTTTCCGCGTCGGGGTCCGTCTTGCCCATGACGATAAAAAACGCGCAGTTGGGATGATTGGCGTTTGTGATAAACCACTTACGGCCATTGATGACGTAATCGTCCCCGTCCCGACGAATGCCCGTGCAGATATTGGTCGCGTCGGACGACGCCACATCCGGTTCTGTCATGGCAAACGCCGAGCGGATTTCGCCGTGAAGCAAGGGCTCTAACCAGCGTTTCCGCTGCGCTTCCGTGGCGAACATATGCAAGACTTCCATGTTCCCCGTATCCGGAGCGTTGCAGTTAAACACTTCCGATGCCCAGGGCACGCGGCCCATGATCTCCGCCAGGGGTGCGTACTCAAGATTGCTCAGCGCTGTCCCGGGCTCATGATCCGCGAGCGCTGGAAGAAACAGATTCCACAGCCCTTCCGATTTTGCCAGGGCCTTTAGGTCCTCCATGAATGAAACCGGAAAGCGTCCGGCCTCAACTTCGGCGCGGTGCTCCGATAGCCGGGGAACAATGTGGTCGTCAAGAAAATCACGAACTCTGCGACGCATGAGTTCCGTTTTGTCGCTATAGCGAAAATCCATAGTCAATCCAAATAGGCGTTACCGATGGCCTGGGTGTCGTTGTGTTCTTGGAGAAAACGGATGCGCCCCGCCTCGTCGAATTTCACAACCCAAACAAACGGTAAATCAAAGACCTTGCCCGTAGGCAGAACCTTGCCGCCACTTTCCACTCCGACCAGCACCAGAGTGTCGTCGTTTTCGACAACCTCAAAGGAATCAAAATCGTAGCCGCCCAAAACAAAAGTCTCGGCAAGGAGTGTCAGGTATCGCTCGACACCCTCGCGCCCATGATACTCGCCTCCGAAGGGAACATGACCCGGTAATTGATTGATCCAAACGACGTCTTCCGCAAGGAGCGCCATCGCCGCCGGGAAGTCCCTGGCCATGGTCGCCATGAAATTCTGCAGCTTTGGCAGATGCTGGCTGGGCTTGTGAAGGACGGACGAAGTGCTGTGCATGATGCTTCTCCTAGCTTCGAGTAGCGGTCAAGCCGCCGTCGACGGTCTTCTGAAACGCCGCCAGGTCCGTATCAAGGATGTCACCGCAATAGGGATTGGTCGCCGCGTTGTTGACAAGAATGTCCAAGCGGCCGTAGCGCTCGCGGACCCAAAGAAACAGCTCCGAGATATGGGTCATCTCGCCCACGTGACAGGCCCGGGCCTCGGCCTCCCAGCCATGTTCGCGAAGGCGCTTAACCACACCTTCACGGGCTTCGTGCTTACGACCGGAAACCGCGACCCTCACACCGGCCTCGGCAAGACGGACGGCTATGGCTTCCCCAATGCCGCGACTTGCTCCCGTCACCAGTGCGACGTGATCGGACAAATCAAAGAGCTGCTTCACAACGATTCCAACAGCAAACCTTTTGAGTCCCTTTGCTGCCTTTTGCGCCCCTGCGCGACCCGGCCATCAAGGACACAAGTTATAACATTCGATGAAAATTTAGCTCCGGAGAGCCAGTTTGTCAATTTTTATTATAATTTATTTGACTTAAGGCTAGATTTCGCCTTAATTTGTTGTCGTTTCTTAGAACATCAATAAGAGAGCAAAACCCGGGGCAAGGAAGACATCTAACTTCCACCACACCCGTGGAACCACGCAGGAGCTGTGCTATGACCGACCCGGAAACCCGTTCCATTAGTGAACTTGCCGCGCTGATTGAACAGCGAGAACTGTCACCAACAACTCTCACGGCCGCCTATTTAGAGCGTATCGAAGCGCTGGACCCTCGCCTGAACGCCTATGCAACGGTGACCGCTGACCTGGCTTTGCGCCAGGCCGAAAAGGCCGAAGCCGAAATCCGGGAAGGGAACTATCGAGGGCCCCTGCACGGGATTCCCCTGGCGATTAAGGACCTGCTTTATACCCGCGAGGCCCCCACCATGGCGGGCTCTCCCCTGTATCGGCAGCATATTCCCGACCACAACGCCACGGTGGTCGATCGCCTGGAGGTGGCAGGCGCCATTTGCCTGGGTAAACTCAACCTCACGGAATTTGCCCTGTCCGGGTATCACCCGGCCATGCCTGTGCCGGTGAATCCATGGAACCCGGAGCACTGGCCAGGCGTATCCTCCAGTGGCTCTGGCGTTGCCACCGCGGCGCGCCTGGCTTGCGCGACCATCGGCACGGATACCGGTGGATCTATCCGCCTGCCCGCCGCTGCCAATGGCGTCGTCGGCATCAAGCCCACCTACGGCCGGGTGAGCCGTCACAACGCTTTTGCCCTGGCCGAGTCCCTGGATCATGTGGGCCCCCTGGCCAATAGCGTCGAAGACGCGGCCATCGTTCTCGGTGCCATCGCCGGTTATGACCCCGCAGACCCAGGCTCTCTTCAGGCACCGGTGCCAGATTTTCGTCAGGGTCTTAACGCGAGCATCGCGGGCCTGCGCATCGGGATCGACCCCACTTACAATGCACAGGTGGACCCTGCTGTGGGCCTCGCCTTAGACGAGGTGGCGAAGACCCTACAGGCCCTGGGCGCCACCGTGTTGGAAGTATCCGTGAGCGGTATCGAAGAAGGTGCCGAGCAGTGGTTCAACCTCACGGCGGTGGAAGCTGCAGTCCATCACGCAGCAACCTTTCCCGCCAAGGCCGAGCAGTATGGCCCGGTGTTTTGCAGTCTTCTGGAGCACGGCCACAGTCTCGATGGTCTGGCCGTGTCCCGAGCCTATACCGCGCGCCCGCGCGTGCGGCAGGTCCTCGACAAGGCCTTTAAGCACATGGACGCACTGCTCTGTCCATCGCTCGCAGGCCCGCCCCCGAGCCTGGAGGAATTCCCACCGCAGATGGTTCTGCCCCCAGAAGCCGTGGGCGCTATTGTGCGGTACCAGGCACCCTTCAACTTTTCCGGCAATCCAACCCTGTCGGCGCCTATGGGTTTCTCCCCTACCGGCCTACCGTTGAGCCTGCAGCTGGTCGGACGACACGGTGAAGAGGCCGTGCTTATTCAACTGGGCCACGCCTACGAGCAGGCCACCGACTGGCATCGGCGTAGACCAGCGCTAGCCGCTTAAGACAGCAAACGAACTTAAAACCGCGGCTGTTCCCGGAGCGCCTCGCGGCTAGCCCTTCATAGGAGAAACCTCATGAACCCATTGGAAGCACAGATTCAACGTCTTACGGATATCGAAGACATCAAGCAGTTGAAGGCTCGCTACGCTGCCGCCTGCGATGACAATTACAACCCAGATAAACTCGCACCCCTGTTCACGGAGGACGCTATTTGGGATGGCAGCATCCTGGGCTATGCCCAGGGACGGCAAAACATCCATGAATTCTTTGCCGCATCCAGCGAACTCGTACCCTTCGCCGTACACCAGATTTCCAACCCCCTCATCGAGATCGACGGCGATACGGCCACGGGGCAGTGGTACCTGTGGCAACCCATGGTTTTTCAGGGCGCGGCGCTCTGGCTATCGGCGGTCTACAACGATCAGTACGTGCGTGAACACGGGCAATGGTTGTATCGGCATCTGAAGCTGAATATCCGCATGCTGACACCCTACGAGGAGGGGCCGGCAAAGGTTCGCATTATCGAAGTTGATCTTTAGGGGCGACCCCAGGAAAGGTCTCACCCCGTTCCGCCATCGAGACCCTGACTGTAATCAGGCTGCAGAATTCCCGAATTAACCGGCCCGGTCGTTTACCCAGGGCACATCGGGGTCTGGTCTTTCACCGGCGATAAGTGCGTCGGACCAGTCAATATGATACTGATAGGCGGCCTCAGCGCTGACGCCGTCACCGGAGAGCACCGCATCGGCAACTCGCTGATGGTTGCGTACGTAGCTGGCCGCGTAATCGCGCATGGGAATGTACTCGGGAAAGAAGATCGCCCAGTGAAAAATACCCAGCCGTCGCATGGCTTCATTTAACTCGGGCATAGCCGCCACATCGTGGAGCACCATGTGAAAGCGCATGAGCACCATGATGAACTCAAAGCCATCCAGCTTACCGGCATGATCGCGGACCATTTCCATGGCATCGCTAACCATCTCTCGATAGGCGGGGTCATCATTTATGCGCCGAGCAGCAAATTTAGCCCCCAAGCGGCCAACGGCGCCGTTGATTTCCCACCAGTTCCTAACTTCCTCACGATTGAGCGAGCGAATCCTCGCCCCTTTTCGCGCGGTGAGATCAATCACCCCCTCTCCAGCGAGAATGTGAATCGCCTCTCGCACGGGCACGATAGATACACCGAGTTCCTCGGAGAGCTGCCTGGCGTTGACCTTTTCGCCGGGCTGGTATCGCCCCTCGAGCAAACCTTCAATAATGGTCCGCAGGACTCTATCCGAGGAATCTCGGCCCGTGGCAAGACTGTCAAAAATATCCGGAAAGGTGGTATCCGTGATTGTGGCCAAAACCCGTGTCGCCTCCAGCAAATTTTCCGGCTCATGGTTCTGGACTGCCCCCAAGCCATCGGGCGATTCTATCGTCACGGGTATCTCCCTGCCACTGAGCATCACTGCCGCCTCTACGCCGTGAAAAGGAAGAAGAAAAGACAACGAAGCGCGGTATTAAATTAGAATATATCTTGATTTTTTGTGAGCTTAACATAGTATTAAGCTTATTTATTATAATATTTGAGGGCGAACGATGCCAAAACTAAATCGCCGCCGCTTCGTTCAGGCCGCGAGTGGTACTGGGGCTACCCTGGCGTCCCTGGGATCTACCCAGGCTCTGGCTCTAACGAGCTTGCATCCTGTGGGTGATACACAAAGAAAGGAATATCCCTATCGTGGCTGGGAAGACATATACAGAACCGAGTACGAGCATGAGGTAACGGGCTTTGCCGCTCACTGCGTGAACTGCCACGGCAACTGCGCCTTCAAGATTATGACTCGCGACGGCATCGTGGTTCGGGAAGAGCAGCTCGCTCAATACCCCCAGATAGCCGAGGGCATCCCCGATACGAATCCCCGAGGGTGCCAGAAAGGCGCCATCCACTCGCAGGCCATGTACGACGCCGACCGGATTCGCTACCCCATGAAGCGCGCGGGCGAGCGTGGTGAAGGTAAATGGCAGCGAATCAGTTGGGATCAAGCCACAGAGGAAATCGCCGACAAGATTATCGATCTCTATGAGGAGCATGGCCCCGGCTGCCTGGTTACCCATACAGGCACGGGCATCGTCTCCAACGGCAAGCTCGCCGCCGGCTTACGTTTTGCTTCACTTATGGGTGGCATCCACGAAGACGGCATGACCGACGTGGGTGATGGCCAGTCGGGACAACACCTGGCTTACGGTGACCCCTTACAGAACGCCACATCCGACGCCTGGTTTGATTGCGACTATCTGCTGTTGTCCTACCTCAACCTGAATGCCACGCGAATTCCCGATGCTCACTATGTCTGGGAGGCGAAGTACAACGGCGCTCGGGTGGTTACCACCACCCCCGACTACAACCCCACGAGCATCCACGCCGATCGCTGGCTGAATGTGAAGCCCGGGGCGGATCCGTTTCTGTACATGAGCATGGTCTACACAATCCTCGATGAAGGTTTGTGCGACTGGAGTTTTATTCGCGAGCAGACGGACTTACCCCTCTTGGTCCGCGACGACAACGGCAAGCTGTTGAGGGAAGCGGATCTTGAAGACGGCGGCAGCGAGGAAGTCTTCTACTACTGGGACGAAAACCGTCAGGCCTTACACAAAGCGCCCGGGTCCATGGGGAGCGAGCTAAAGTCCCTGGACCTTGGTAACACCAGGCCGGCCCTGGAAGGTCGCTTTAACGTTGAAGGGATTGCCATGCAGCCCGCCTTCGTGCACATGCGCAAAGAGGCGATGAAGTTCTCGCCGGAAACCACCCATACGGAAACTGGCATTCACCCAGACGTGGTGAGAGAAGAAACTCGATTCTTCGCAACCGCAAAGAAGGCCGCCGTGCTTTCTGGATTTGCCTCGGCGAAGATGCTCAACGGTATTTATACCCAGTGGGCGCAGATCCTTATGTGCGCATTGACCGGGCATGGCGGCGACCGCGGCGGCTACTGGAGTCCCTGGACCGACTGGGGCTGGGAGTCCACCTATCTATTGGGTTTTCTGCAAACGGGCAAGATGCCACGCTTCGAATGTGGCGGCCTGGGCGAATACATTCACGGCAAGAAAATCATAGAAGCCCGCCAACACTACGATAACCAGCGGCTCCGGGAGCGAGCCGGCTTTGATCTCGATGAAATGCAGGCGATGATCGACGAAGTCGTCGAGACGGGCCAGATGCCGATCTATCACGGTATCAAAGGCGGAATCCTCATGGCGGATAACAAGTTTGCCCGCAATAAAGGCAAACACTACCGGGATCGAATTCTCGAGGAATTCTCCGAGCTCTACGTCAATATCAATATCCGCATGGACAGCACCGCCGAGTACGCGGACTACGTGTTACCCGGATCCGGCCACTACGAAGGCTGGGATATCCGCATGACGCCCCTGCACCGTTTCGGCAATTTGTTCACAGCCCCCGTCAAACCCATCGGCGAAGGTAAGCAGGAGTGGGACATCTTTGTTCTACTAACGAAAAAGATTCAGGAGCGGGCCATCGCCCGGGGCATCAACTCCTATCCCGATGGTCCATTTACCCGAGATTTGCACACGATCCACGATGACTACACCATGGGCGGCAGTATCATAGATGCCAAGGAAGAAGTCCGCTTCATCGTTGAGAATGCCCCGCAGTTTCAGGGCCAGTCCTTTGAAGAAGGAGTAGAAAAAGGTTTCCTTTCTATGTGGGACAGTCCCTCTCCCGCCAGCGCGAAGGTCTCACCAGACAAACCGGTCCAAAGTTGGGAAAAGCAAACCGAGGACAAAGTCCCCTACCCCACCTTGAGTGGTCGCATTACCTTCTATTGCGATCACCCCTGGTTTCAAAAGTTGGAGTCCTCTGTTCCCACCGCTCGACAGGGCGCGGGGCCCGAGTCGTCTCGCTATCCCTATACCTTTTATACGCCCCACACGCGCTGGGGCATCCACACCACCTGGCGATCGAACAAGTACATGCAACGGCAACAGCGGGGTGAGCCGTTCGTCTACATCAGCCCAGCCATGGCAAAGGCCAAGAACGTCAAAGACGGTGAAGAGGTACGGGTGTTCAATGGCATCGGTGAGTTCTTCGCCCAGGCCAAGGTCACACCCGCCGTACGCGATGATCAGGTCCTCATGGAGCACGCCTGGGAGCCCCATCAAATGCGCGATCGCAAAGCCCTCAATGATGTGGTCGCCACGCTGATTCAGCCTCTGGAACTGGTCGGAAACTGGGGCCACCTGAAATTCAACCTGTTCCGCTGGAACCCCAACATGTTGTCCAACGAATCCGGGGTAGACCTTGAACGGGCAACGCCTGGGCAGGAGGTGCTCTCATGAGTAGCCGCCAGCTTGCCATGGTCATGGATCTCAACAAGTGCATCGGTTGCCACACCTGCACCTCGGCCTGCAAAACCCAATGGACAAACCGCAACGGCCGGGAATACATGTACTGGAACAACGTCGAGACAAAACCCGGTGACGGATATCCACGCTATTACGAAGCCAGTGGCGGCGGTTTCGATGAAAACGGTCAGCTAAAGAACGGCAAACTTCCCAGCGCCGAAGACTACGGCGAACTGTGGGAGTACAACTACGAAGACGCCCTCATGACCGGCACAGACCCCTGGTTGCGGCCCAATATAAAACCTACCTGGGGTGCAAACTGGGATGAAGATGAAGGTGCGGGTGAATACCCCAACAGCTACCACTTCTATCTGCCGCGAATCTGCAATCATTGCAGCAACCCGGCCTGCCTCGCCGCCTGTTCGCGCAACGCTATCTACAAACGCCAGGAAGACGGCATTGTGCTAATTGACCAGGAGCGCTGCCGTGGATATCGCTACTGCGTAACAGCTTGTCCCTATAAAAAAGTCTACTTCAACGAGAAGCTTTCGAAGTCCGAGAAATGCATCTTCTGCTACCCACGGATAGAGAAAGGCTTACCCACGGCCTGCGCTCAGCAGTGTGTGGGCCGTATCCGCTGGATCGGCTACCGAGACGACGAGGCCGGGCCGATCCACCTGCTTGTGGACAAGTATCAGGTCGCCCTCCCCCTCCACGCAGAGTGGGGTACGGAACCCAATGTGTTTTATGTGCCCCCTACGGCGCCCGACGCATTCGCCGCCGATGGCAGCGCCAGCGAGGAAGAACGAATCCCTCTGTCCTATCTGGAGAGTCTGTTTGGCAAAGGGGTGCGAAATGCCCTAGACACGCTAGACGCGGAGCGAGAAAAGAAGCGCAGCGGTGAAGGCAGTGAGCTTATGGATACGCTGATTGCTTACAAGCACAGCGACATGTTCAAGCTGTAGGCATCGCGCAGTCATGTCAGCAAACTCCGACGCAATTCGCAGCCAGGCCCACGCCAAAAGCCTTTTTTACCGGCTAATGGCTATGGCCTTCGCACACCCTGATGCGGAAACTAGCGAACTCCTCAGCGATGGCAGCCTGTTTCAAGCCCTGAACCGCAACGCCCTTCAAGCCTTTGCCTGCGCAATAGCAAACCCAGGCCGCCGCCCTAAAGGCGAAGACGCCCCGCGCGATAGCAAAGACGCACTGGAAGCTCAGTACATACGTCTCTTTCAGGTCGGTCGTCGCGGCAGACCCATCGTGTCCCTAAACGCCGGGGAATACGACAGCCTCAGCGAGGGCACGAACCGGCCGGAGTTTCTCCTGCGCTTCGCAGGTTGGTACGGCCATTTTGGCCTGGCGGTGAACACGGAAGAGAGCAACGAGTTACCGGATCACCTAAGCTGTCAGCTCGAGTTTATGGCTCACTTGTGTGCTTTAGAGGCCCAAGCCAGCTCCCAAGAACTGCTCATAGGTTACCGGCGCGCACAAATGGATTTCCTCGACCGGCACCTACTGAGATTTATAGCCATCCTCGCCGAGGCTCTGCATCGGGAAGGAATTACCACCCCCTACGCGGCCCTGGCCATGGGTCTAAACCTCTGTACGGAAACCCACAGCGACGAACTCACCACGAGTGTTCCCGCGCAATCCATTCCGCCGTCGCAAAACGATCAACTCGTGCAATTGTGGGACTGATGCCATGAACACTGCTTTGAAACTCCTCGTCCTCGCATTTTTGTCCATCCTGACGGCAGGAAGCTTGTCCGGCTGCGAACGCTCGCTACCCCTTGGCCCCGCAACTAATATCGGCCTGGGCGATCGCATCACCGCGACAAAAAGCGAAGACCAGGACCTGGGTGATCCTGCAAGCGATGCCTGGCGCGCCGTGGAGCGCTATGAAATCGAACTTGTCCTGGCCCCGGCCGTTCACCCGTCCATCGCGCTGCGTCGTGATGGGCAGAACGAGAGCCACGCCCTGGAGATCCAGGCTGTTCATAACAGCGAAGACCTATTTCTGCGATTGCGCTGGCCCGACAGCACACAAAACGCCGCGACCTCACGCAGCGAATTCGCCGACGCCGTGGCCGTGCAATTTGCCCTGAAGGGTGGTTCAAGCACGACGTTCATGATGGGTACGCCCGATCAACCGGTGAACATCTGGTACTGGAAAGCCGGCAGCGGAAAACCCCAGAATCTGGCCGCCGGTGGTTTCGGTTCAACCACCGCGATCAATCAATCGGAGCTTTCCGTCACCGCCAGTTACAGCGAAGGCTTTTGGCAAACCGTGTTTAGGCGGCCCCTGGCCAGCAGCGGCGAGCATCAGGTGCCGCTAAATGATTCCGCCACCTTTGCCCTTGCCCTGTGGCAGGGAGATGCTCGCCAGAGAGATGGCCTTAAGTACGTCACCATGGGATGGCTTGAGCTGGCACTGACGCCATGAACAAAGCCTTTGTAAAACACCACGACCCCGAGAGCCTCATCGAGACCCACGAGGCCTTTGACGACTGCGGTCGAGATCACGCCTGCTCCTTTTGTCCCGAGCAGGAGCACTGCAGTCTCGATCAGCCACGGCACAGCAGCGAGCAATTGGCACGGCGTCTGGCCAAGATCAACTGGATTATTCCCGTCATGGCGAACAAGGGCGGCGTGGGTAAAAGCACCATCGCCGCGAATCTGGCCGTGGCCCTCGCCGGGGCAGGCTATGCCGTCGGCCTCGCGGACGCGGATGTACACGGGCCCAATGCCCCCCGTCTTTTGGGTCTCCAGAACGAGCGTAGCCGCCTGTCCAGAGAGGGTCTGGCCACCCCGGAGTTTCGAGGGCACAAATCCTCGCCCTCGCCCTCGCCCTCACGAAGGGGTCATGTGAAAGTTGGTTCCCTGGCTCTCATGGTCGACAGTCCGGAAACACCCATCGTTTGGCGGGACGCCTACAAGCACGACTACATCCATCATCTTCTTGGGTCTTTTCACTGGGGCGTTCTGGATTTCCTCGTCATCGATATGCCACCAGGCACCGGGAACGAACTCATTACCCTCAGTGAAGCCCTAAAGGGCTGTAACACCCAGGCCCTGCTCGTCTCATCTGCGGATGCCATTGCCCTTCAGGATTCCTTGAAGGCCGCTCGCTACTGTCAGGACACAGGCTTGCCGATCCTTGGCCTGGTGGAGAACCACGCGGGGGTGGTCTGTCCCCACTGCAAAAGCGAATTTGAACTCTTTCCCCGGGCCCCCGAGGCCCAGCGCTTCGCAGACCTGGGGATCGACACGCTGGCGAGAATTCCCTTCACTCCAGAGATCGGACACGGCGCCGCTAGTGGTGTCCCGGCGGCAGCGACGGAAGCGTCCATGCTCCACGGCATCTTTAAGACCCTGGCGGAGCGCTGCGCGGACCAACTCATTGCTCTCCAGCGGAGCCAGCATTCGTGAACGCCGAGGCTTCCGCCATCCAACGACGATCACTGCTCCGGGGGCTGCTAGGTAGCGCCTCGCGAAGCAAATGGGGGCTCCACGCTGTGCGCGATACAGGCGACACGGCCGATGGCGTGTGCTGGGAAATGTTGCACACCGTCGCCGGAGAGCTTCTGGTGGTCGGCGACGACGGGCACACCGGTTGTCTCCGTGATGGTGAGTGGTCCTGGCAATCCGCTCCCGGAAAACACAATCTTCACGCCCTCTGCGAAGGCCCCGATGGGGTAATCGCCGTGGGTTGGTTGGGCGCCATCTATCAACGCCAGGACGAGAACTGGATCCTCCTCCAGGGAGGAGGGAAAGAAAGCGACCGCTGCAACACCCCGCTTTTTTCCGTGACCTGCGACAGCGCAGGCACGTATTGGGCCGTGGGTGACCAGGGGAGGATTCTCCGCGGCGCCAAGAATCACTGGCAAGACGAAAAACCAGTCACCGAGGCCAATCTTCGCGCAGTGGCTACCCTTCCGGGAAACAGGGTGCTCGCAGCGGGTCTCAACGGAACACTGTTACTCCGTGACGACGAGCGCTGGCGACTCATCGAAACGCAGACCCAATGCCCTCTCGTATCTATCGCAGTCCTGGATGACGAGCAGGTGCTGTTGGTGGGCGGCGAGTATTCCACCAAGTCCCAAGGTTTCGTCGGACGGGTATTCCTGCTTAAGCTTTCCAACGGTCATATCGGCGAAGGCGATGACGCTATAGCAGTGCTGCGGGAAGTCGACAGCGGCGAGCAGTTGCCCCGCCTGCGCAAGATCCGAGCTATCGGAGATGACCTTCTAATGGTGGGCGACGGCGGGTTTGCTGTTCGTTGGAACAACGATTCCGTGAGCGCCCTCGGGAGCACGGCACGCTACGATCTCCACGATGCCATTTACGACGGCAAAGACACCTGGTTTTGCGGCGACTGCGGCAGTCTGTTTCGCCTCGGCGAGATCAACGAAGCCCCCCAAGACTCCGCCGCCGCAACAAAACCTCGATGGCAAGTCCTGTGCGACGGAGCCCTTCGCGGCAGTCTGCGCAGCGTTTGGAGTCTTGGTGATGGTCGCTTCATAGCCGGTGGGGATGAAGGTCGGGTCGCCTGGATCGAAGGCGATGCCGTGCACTGGGAGACCCTGCCGATTGACATCCGTGTACAGGCATTCTGGAGCAGTTCACCCAGGAATCTCATCGCCGCCGGCGATAACGGCTCCCTCCTCCACCACGACGGCAAGAACTGGGATCTGCTCTACCAGAGCCGAGGCGAACACGCGCTCCTCGCGGTAACCGGATTTGGTCCTCACGATGTCTTGGCCGTGGGCGACAACGGATATGCCCTGCGCTATGACGGCCTCATGTGGAAAGAGTTGAGTACCGGCGTCCGTCAGGAACTCTATGGTTTATGGGGACACGATGCTCAGCATGTTCTGGCCGTCGGCGGCGGTGGACTGGTTCTGCGCTTTAATGGCGAAAGCTTCAAAGTCTTTCAGGCAGGGACAGATCAAGATCTATATGGCGTGGCGGGGACGGGTCTAGAGCGACTTTTCGTCTGCGGCCTGGCGGGAACCCTAATCCACTTCGCCGAGAATCGCTGGCAGCGAGAGTTCACGGGCACGCGCAGTGATCTTCACGCTCTGGCCACCCTTGGGGAAGAGACGTTTTGCGTGGGCTCCTATGGCACGGTATTACGCCGGCACCGTGACCCCCAGGAGCAGATACGCTGGACTCCGGAAACCACCGGGCTGCAACATACTTTGCAGGCAATCAACGCCACGGAACAGGGCGTTTATGCCGTGGGTAGTAACGGTGTGATTCTGCGTCGACGTCCTTAGTCCAATCCGGTTCAGTCCAGCCCGGCCGAAGGAGAGTTAGTCCCTGTGCTTAGCCTACGTATCGCCTACCTGTCCGCCGCCATCGCTTTGATTTCGGCGCTGATCGGCACAGTGCTGATGACGGAGTTGGGCCAGATCCTGAATCTTCCCAGCGACTGGGTATACGGCTTCTTTCGCGCGCGCCACAGCTGGCTCCTCGTTGCCCTCATAGCCCTGGTGGTGGTGATCGCGGTGCAAGTCCGTCATCGCTTTCTTGGTCGAAGCCTGTTTGCTGTTTTTGTGTGTGCAGTGCTCGCAGGTCTATTCGCTGCCAACTTCTTTGTGCCCTACTTCTGGTTACGCTCAGAACAACATACGGCAGAGTTCATCAGTGTTGCCAAAGCCGATGACTTGCTCGGCGAACAAGACGATGTCCTGGTGCTGGAAATAAACGGTGATGCCCGCGCCTACCCTACCCGTTGGATGCAACTACCCCATTTCGCCGGGCATGTGGTCGGTGGGAAAGAGGTCGTGATGAGCTACTGTGCCCTGAGCGATCTTCCCCAGGCCTTTGCCACAGATTTGGATGGGCAAGCTGCGGACTATCGGGTGATCGCTCAGGTGCACAACAATCTGATTTTCACAGACACCCACAGCGGCGAACTGTTCCAACAGATCACCGGTCGCGGTGGCTTTAGCGGGCAGTCACCGGACCGTTACCCGGTGCAACGCATGCCCTGGCGCAGCTTCAAAGCTCTGTATCCCGCGGGCCAGGTATTTTTTACCGAACCCAACCTCTTCGACCGGGGCACCCAATGGGTATTCGATAGCGGCCTGCAAAAGCACTACCAGGGTGAACCCTTGTTTCCAACGCTGCGCATGGACGACGATCGAGTACCTGCCGGGGAACCTGTTTGGGGCATCAATCTCGACGGTGAGCAGCTGGCTATCACCCGCGCCGCCTTTGACCGCTACCGGGCTCACGCAGCCACCGTGGGCGGCAATACGGTGCTCCTGGTTTGGTATCCGAAATATGAGATGTTGGGCGCTTACCTCAGCGAGACCCTGACTCCCGGACCGATCGCGGAGGAGTTTCTTCCCGACCCTTACGGGAAGCTGGGAGATGAATACCTACGCCGTGCACCCTTGTACCCCGGGGTCCGCTGGATGGTTTGGAGTCACTGGTATCCCGATACGGCCCTGATAGACGGCTCGCCGTGAACTGACAAAAGCACCGGATTTGCCGATCGATGTCAGATGGTGCCTAACGTCACTAGGTTGAGTCCGTTTGCCTTTAGATGAAGTCCCTAAGACTTCTTCCCTGAGTGTTCTGCCCGGGCTCGAGCAAAGTCCGCCGGACGTTTTTCTAGAAACGCGTTCACCGCTTCACTGTGTTCGGGTTGGGTGAAGCACTCGCGAAGCGCGTCGGACTCTCGGCGCCAGATAGTTTCCACATCGTTTTCTGCGGTGTTCTCCGTCAGCAAACCCTTGGTAAGACGCGAACTGGAGACGGGCAGCGCGCCCACGGTCGTCGCGTATTCCATAGCCCGATCGAGAAGTTTTTCCAGAGGTACCACCGCGTTTACCAAACCGATATCCAGGGCCTCGGCGGCGTCTACGGTACGGGCGCTGAGCAAGATTTCCGAAGCCCGTGTAAAGCCCACGCGCTTGGCCAGATAGTGAGAAGACCCCAGCTCCGGCACCAAACCCAGGCGAGAAAACATGAAGCTAAAGCTCGCATTCTCCGCCGCCACGATGACATCACAGGGGAGGATACTGGTTGCCCCGCCACCCACGGCAAAACCGTTCACGGCCGCGACGATGGGTTTGGACTCACGCAGCAAGCTAATCCAGTCCCAGGGCATACCGAGACCGCCAAGGCGGTGATCGTCTTGCTCATAAGGTTCTTCGCCGCGCATCTTGGGCAAAAAACCTTCCTGCATGTCGGCGCCGGCCGAGAAGGCTTTACCTTGACCGGTCAGAACGATGGCGGTTACGGAAGGGTCATCGTTGGCCCGCTCCAGGGCCGCCACAAGGCCACTCCAGGTGGCGCGATTCAAGGTATTGAGCTCCCTGGGGCGCACAAGCGTCAGGAGCGCTACGGCGCCCTGTTGTTCGTAGTTCACGGCTTGCTCAGTCATAACAACCCCTTTTCCCAGGATGTTCGCATGGTAGAAGACCCGGCCAGGAAATCACTGACCGAGGCGTACAGACCGGCAGACCAGAAGTTACAAAGATCCGCGCACTACAGATGACCGTTAAGCGAACTACGTCGTGAGGTATTTAGAGCTGCGCGATCTCCTCAAGGGGAGCGCCGTCAAAGACCAATTCGTACAGCGTGACCATGTCATCACCCTGGGGAACCCGGGGGTTGTTCCCCGGAGACCCAGACGCCAGAGCCTGGGTCGCCATTTCCGGTGCAGCCGCTAGAAAATCCTGTCGATCAATCCCAAAGCCTTCCAGCGTCGGCACCTGTAACTCCTCAACCAGATTCTGGAGTGCCGTCACCAGGACCATTCCAGCCTGGTCATCGCTGAGGCTATCGTCTGCTATCCCCATGGATCTCGCACAGGCCGCGTAGCGAGCCTTGGCGGCCGAGAGGGAATACGCCGTGAGCGCCGGCAAGAGCATGGCGTTGGAGAGTCCGTGGGGTACATGATATCTAGCGCCAATGGGCCGACTCATACCATGGACCAGAGCCACAGACGCATTGGAAAAAGCAATGCCCGCATAGGTCGCGCAATGCATCATCTCGCGCCGGGCCTCTTCGTTGCCATGGTGATAGGCACAGCGCAAGCTTCCATAAATACCTTCCATGGCTCGCAGAGCGATCACGTCCGTGTGTTCCGTGGCTTTGCGACTCACGTAGGCTTCGAGGGCGTGGGTCAGCGCATCCAGTCCCGTGTCGGCCGTAAGTCGCTGGGGCTGGGTCATGGATAGACAGTAGTCCACCACCGCGCAAGCAGGAATCAGCGCCGGCCCCATAAGAAGCATTTTCTCCCCCGACGCCACGTGGGTAATCACCGTAGCCGCCGTTGCTTCGGAGCCCGTTCCCGCAGTGGTGGGGATGGCATAGACCGGCACTCCTGCGTCGGGAATAGGCACTGGGAACTTGTAGTGCTCGATCAGCCCACCGTGGGCATACAGCAACGCCGCCGCCTTGGTGCTATCGATGACACTCCCTCCTCCCAGGGCCAGGACGGCATCAGCTTTGTGACCGCGCAAGCCATCCAAAACCGGCTGGATCGACAGATCACTGGGTTCTTCCCGATCGCTTACCAGCACGGTAGCTACCGTCAGACCGCTGTTTTCAAGAGCCTCGCAAAGCTCCTTAAGAAAGCCCAGACGCTCCATAGTTGCGTCCGACACCACCAGGGGTCGTTGGAAACCCTGGTTAAGAAGTTGCTCTCCGAGTTCAAGGCGTGCATCGCCGTACATCAGCAATGAAGGTGGCTTCAGCAGCGAATCAGGAATTTCGAAAGTCACGAGAGAGCCGCCATGGCCGTGGTTTCCGCCTCTCTAGGTTCAGTGTTTCTGGGATCAGTGTTGTTGGGCTCCATAACGGGCTACGCACCCTCTTGGGAGCGGGATAAACCATCCTTGGTCAAACGCCAGCGCAAGGTATCCATGCGATCCTGTCCAAAGAATGGTTCGTCGTTGTAAACAAACAACGGCACACCGCTGTGGCCAGCCGCGAGTTGCGCCGCCTGATTGGCCTCGACCTCCGTTGCGTGATCCGCACCATCGCCAACGGTTGCTTCCATGTCTTGCAAGTTAAGACCGGCAGACGCAACCGCTTCCGCAAGCTTATCGCCTTCATCCCAACCCTGGGCGCCGCCGAAAATAAGCCTAGAGACGGCCGCCGCAAAAGCAACACCACGCCCTCGCCGCTCGGCCTCAACCCCAAGACGAGAAAGTCGATGGATATAAGGTTGTTCTTCGGGCACGGTAAAGGTCTCGAAGTCCTGCACCACAGGATCAGGACTGGGCCAGCCATGGGGCAAACCGAGCATCTCCGCACGGCGCTCCCAATCAATGAGGATGTAGCGAACGCGATCTAGATTCCCGCTGCGGAAGAATTCGGGTTCTCGAATCGCAAGCGGCAACACCGGACGCAGATGAACGGTGGCATCAAAGTCTTCTTCCAGGGCAGCGGTGAATTGCGCCGCCATATAGCTGTAGGGGCTGCGGAAAGAAAAGTACAAGTCGATGGCTGCGGTCATTTTCGGATCCTGGATGAAGAGAGATCCGCAACGCTAGCATCGGTGCTGGGAAAAGAGAATTGCTTAAGCAAGAAATGGCGGAGCGGACGGGACTCGAACCCGCGACCCCCGGCGTGACAGGCCGGTATTCTAACCAACTGAACTACCGCTCCGTGGTAGCTGCGCATGTGGCGCAGGTGTTTTTTCTGAAGTCTGCGGACGCCTGAAAAAACGTGGTGGGTGGTGACGGGATCGAACCGCCGACCCTCTGCTTGTAAGGCAGATGCTCTCCCAGCTGAGCTAACCACCCGCGTTGGAGGGGCGCATTATAGAGAGTTGGACTTTACTGTCAACGCGTTTTCGACCCTGTTTTGAAAGGTGTTTATTAGGGATCTAATCCGAGGACTCTGCCTAACCGGAACCAATGATTCTGGGCTTATCGGGTTTCCGCATTTTCCACGGTATCAATGCCACAGCCCCTTTTCTTCCGTGGCCGAAGTTGTCGTGATCGCTCTGGCTCGGCGAGCCATGCTCATCGAAGTCTTCAAAGATTTAGCTTTCGAAGCCGACCATCGACTACCCTATGCACCGGTGGGCAACAAATACCGTGGACTCATGGTTAGTCGATGAGTCTGGGCGTTCCTGGAAGCCGAGTTTCCCAGGCTGTCGGCCCTGGAAGTAAGCGATATCCACACCTTTGGCGGCATGTGGCACGGCGATACCGAGCGGCAACGATACGGCCCGAGGACCCGCGGTAACGCTTGGCTTGGGGGTAAATGGCATAGCCACGAGCCCCAACATAGGAATATGACACTCGTGTTTCGCTACTGTTACCGCACTGAGGCGTGTAACACAGCGATGGTTACCTTGCGTAGCAGTGTCAGAAATTTATTCACAAGGCCGATATGAGCAGCCGGAAATACCCAGTTAGAACAACTCGCAAACCCACTGCTTGATGTTTTATCTGTATCTAATTGTTTTTTATGCACTTATGATCTTTGCATGTTTTTTGACCAGCGAACGAAAGAGACGAAACTATGCGGCCTGCAGCAGGTGCTGAACAAATTACTCACCGCTTTATCCACAGGTTTTGTGGACAACCTCGAATACGGCAGTTGAGCTTCATCAACAGCCGTTGGTCACCAGACTGTCACAATCCATTCATCGATGGATGTCGACATGCCACTTGCTGACTGGATATCTCTTGTGGCCCTTTGCCTGGCCGGCGCCGCGTCGCCCGGCCCCAGCCTCGCGGTCGTGGGTGGAGCCACAATCAATGCCGGACGAGGGGCGGGATTTCTCTCGGCATGGTCTCATGCCCTGGGTGTTGGCATTTATGCGGCGTTCACGGTGCTTGGCATCAGCGCCTTGATCACTCAGTTCACCTGGCTCTATCAGGGCATCCAGATAGCCGGAGCCCTTTACCTACTCTGGCTTGCCTGGCGCCTGCTACACAGCACTGGGGCAACTCAGGGTGACACACCACACGAACAGCAGCAGCTCTTCAGAGCCGCCCGCGATGGCTTTGCCATTGCCTTCCTCAATCCGAAGCTTGCGGTATTCATGCTCGCGCTATTCAGCCAATACGTACGTCCCGATGCCTCCGCCGCCACCAATGGCCTGCTCATCGCCACCGCCGCGATCGTGGACGGAGCCTGGTACTCCCTGGTTGCACTTCTGTTCTCGGCACGGGGCTGGATGGAGCGCCTGCGAAATAACGCTAGTCGTATTGATCGCGTGTTCGGTGTTCTCTTGGCCATCGTCGCGATCACCATCTTGCTGCGAAGTATGACCAGCTAAGAGCTAGTGAATCGTTGGGGACTCCGCCACAAGCACCGCCTCAAGGCGGTGCCCCAACATAATGATGTGCCCTGTTTCTCTGCTCACCCCATCACGACTGTACTCGAAACGGTACTGACGCCAGACCCGCCAACGGCCCTCGTGATCTCGACTGAGGGAAACCCTGGCCAGGGACACGGTTTGATCCAGAAGCTGAACATCTGCCGTTTTCGTCGACCGCTTTGCCGCCGAGATAGCCAGTTCGCGAACCTTGGTTCCACTAAACCAGTAGTACGCCAAACCGCCTAGCACAGCGACCAGGAGCAAGTCGGCCAAGGCCAAGGTCACGCAGCGCCCCCGGGTATTGTCTCCAGCGCTAGCAGAAAAGAGCGCACGGCCTGATTAAACTCCGCCGGCTTTTCAACGTGGAGCCAGTGCCCCGTATCAGCGATGGAGATATAGGTGGCGCCAGGAAACAAGCGCCGGGCAGCGTCTAACCCCTCTTCGACCACATAATTGGAATTGGCTCCATACACAAACAAGGTGTCTCCTTGATACCCGTTACCCCTGGGTGCCGCACGGATTTCTTCATAGTTCGCCGCTAACGCCGAAACGTTGAACCGCCAGCGGTATACGCCATCGCTGTCGCGGCGGAGGTTGAGAAGCAAAAACTGCGCGACGGCATCTTCCTCCAGGCCCTGCTGCAGCACCTCTCGGGCCTGGGATCTAGACCTGGGCGCCGCACGACTCACCGCGTCTATGGCTGCAAATACCGCTCCATGGGATGAGGGATACGTTATGGGGGCAATATCAGCAACCACAAGACCGGTTACGGAAGCGGGGAAGTTTATGGCCCATTGCATGGCCGCCTTTCCCCCAAGGGAATGACCCAGTACCGCGGCCCGCCCTCTACAGCGGAGCTCCACATAGCGCTGCACCGCCGCCGCGAGGTCGTCCAAAGTCATGCCCTCGGTCCAGGCTGAGCGCCCGTGGTTCGGCAAATCCAGTTGATGAACTTCGAAGTGATCAGCCAGGTCCCGGGCGATACCACCGAGATTACTGCCCATCCCGAACAGGCCATGTAGCAAGACTATCGGTGGACCAGAACCGCTAACACTGGAATACACATCGGCCCCGTCTCCAGAAGTAACGGGCTGGGGGGATTCTTGCGGATTCATGGGTTCCTCTCGCTACTCACCAATGGGCCTAGTTTTGCTACCATGCGCGCTCTTCGACGAACTCGCGATGACCATGTTACCGAACAAGTCTATTCTTCTCGCGCTGCTTATCAGCGCCCTGACCGCAGCCTGTGCCAGCGGTCCTACGTACAACCCCACAGTTTTTGCCTACGAGATCGAAACCGAGCGTTTGGCCGAGAGCCCGATTCGCACCGTGGTCATCCCCCACGTGAATCTCGGCTCACCGTCGCGAAACTATCTGACGGAAGCCGCACCGCGCGTAGACGCCCGCCTTACGAGCTATCTGAAAGAGAATGGCTATAACGTTCTACCCCAGCGTCTGTTTCGCCAGTACTGGAACACCGCTGTGCGAGCCTATGGCGACCCCGTGGATCCAACCACCGGTCGGGTGAACATGAAAACCTTCTCCCAGATTATGCAGAGCGTCCGAGACCGCTTTACGGAAGGCGGGCAGTTGGATGCTTTCGTATTTACCGACCTGGTCGAGCTCGATGTACCATTTAATGGTGGTTTGAAGCACATTGGTCGTTGGGACGGTGTATCTCGTCGACCGTCCTTGCAAGGGCCGGGAAGTGGGGTTAGCACGGATTTTGATTGGGGCATGACGGCTGCCGTCGCATCGGTGCAGGTCACTATTTTCGACATGGACTTGAAACGACTGTTTGTCAGCCGCGGAGGTCTCGATGCCACCGAAGCCATCGATACGCGATCGTCAACGGGGCGCTATATCCGCCGCCGGAACATTCTCGAGAACGACACCCATATCGATGAAGGCGTGGCTCTGGCCATGCACCCTCTCATCGAAATGAAAAACTACCCCGGGAATCCCTAAGACCCTAGACCCTAGACCCTAGAAGCATCGCGTACGGGGGCTCACCGACGGGAGCCCCCACCAGGTAAACAGCCCGGTATCGGGGCTCAGTCGTCGTAGGTGGCGGAGCGTTTTTCCATCTGCGCCGCCATTCCCTCACGTAGATCCTGGGCGCTGAGCATGCCCGCATTCCAGGTCGCCACGTAGTTCAGTCCCTCACGTACGGAATGGTCGCGGCTAAACAGCAGCATTTCTTTGCTTCCGCGCACCGCCAAGGGAGATTTCGCGGCGATATTGGCGGCCATGGCGCGCACTTCCTTCAGCAAAGTTTCTCGATCAGAGAATACCCGGTTCACGAGGCCCATCTGTTGAGCTTCCTGGGCACCGACGTTGCGTCCGGTGTACGCCAACTCACAGGCGATACCGTAGGGAACAAGCTTCGGTAAACGCTGCAAAGTGCCCACATCCGCGGCCATACCGATATCCACCTCGCGAACGGAAAACCAGGCGTCCTCGCTGGCAAAGCGCATGTCTGCGCAGGTGACCATATCGATGCCACCACCAATACAAGTGTTGTGGATGGCGGCAATCACCGGCTTGCGGCATTGCTCAATGGCGGAAAGATTGTCTTGCAAGGACAGAATGTGGCGACGGAGGGCTTCGGCCCGTCGCGACGGCTCCAGATCCTCGCCATGGGTACCGGCGAGCATAGCCAGGTCAATTCCGGCGCAGAAATGCTTACCGTGCCCGGCGAGAATCACCACACGCACGTCGGGTTCTCCATCGAGCCATTCGAAGCAGGCCTGCAACTCGCGCCACATGGCCGCGTTCATGGAATTGGCCTTGTCGCCTCGATTTAGAAACACTTCGGCAACGTGGTTCTCCACCGCTAAATCCAGGGTTTCAAAAGAAGGTTGCGTAACGACCTGGTGTTCCATGGAAATACTCCGAAAAACTGTGGTTTGAGATTAGGCGAGACAACGAATAGCGCTCGGCGATTTCAGCACTGCTCCTCACCAGGCACGGTGGAAATCATCGGGATCTAGGACGGGTAGATTTTTCGGCGCGCCATCGCGGGTACCCAGATATAAAAAGGCAACAATTTCTTCATGGTCTTCGCCGCCCAGGTCGCGCACCAGCTCCGCGTCCTCTGTGTAAGCTCCCGTGCGCCAGACCGCGGCGTAACCCAGGGCTTCGGCGGCCAGCTCCAGACTGAAGGCCGCACATCCGGCGGAGAGCCTTTGTTCCCAGGCGGGAACCTTTGGGTGTTCGGTGATCGCGGCAAAAACCACCACGACTAATGGTGCTCGCAGGGGTGCCTGAAGGGCCTTGTCGCAAGCCGCCTCATCGGCCTCGGGGTCGCGTCTTAACAGGGAAGCTCTCAGCACCGCGCCGAAATCTTCTCGACGTTCACCGCGAATGCTCACAAAGCGCCAAGGCCGCAGCCAAGCATGGTCTGGACTTCGCAGCGCACAGCGCAGCATGTCGTTCAGCTCCGCATCATTGGGAGCCGGCGACGTAAGCCGAGGAGCCGAGTTTCGCGCCTGCAAAAACTCCAAGATCTGATTTGCTTTACTCATGACTCAAACACCTGAAACAACTGAGGACTTGGAACGGACGCGCCTCTGAGGACGGGCGGCATGATAGCAGTGTCAGATCGCTGCGACAGAGCGGCGGTCGGTGAAGGTCGGGTCAAGGTAAAAGATCGGGAGGCTCGCCCACGAAGATGTTCATAAACCCCCGATCATCGGGAACGGCAGCGACATTGTCACACCAGGTTGCCAAAGCCTCTCCATCGCTGGCAACCAGGCGGTGATCCAGGTGATCTACGATGGCCATGGGCAGATCAAGCTCTGCCAGCCCCTCGACAAGCTCACGCCCGCTCGCCCCGGCCAGGCCCAAGGAGTAAGGCGTTAACTCCAACAGGATCCTCAGCGTGTCACGACTGTCTGTTAACAGCGGCCATAGGCCTGCAAGCACCGCAAGTTCACTACCCTGCGTATCAACTTTAAGGAGGTCAACGCGCTCTATATGGGTGCGTAGATAATCGGCACCACGAAGGATTGGCACGGACTCCGTGAGCCGCTGGCCATCGCCGGGATAGATCTGATGATCGCCCCGGTTTTCTTCGTTCCGATAAAGATTCAATTCGCCGTGGCTGTCGCCCAGCGCAGCCCGCACCGCGTGGACTCGACCTACGCAGTCATTGTGCTGGAGATTGCGTAGGAGCAGCTCGAAGTTATCCGCCGCCGGCTCAAAGGCAAACACCTGCTCGGGTTCTTGTTCATAGCAGGCACTGAGCAAAGAGAAATAGCCTAGGTTCGCCCCCACATCTAGGACCACGTCACCGGGGCGCTGCGCTGCCAGCCAAACTCGGCTCTCAAACGGCTCCCAAGTACGCTCGGCACGCAGCCTATCCGACACGAGGTCCGCACCGGGTGGATGAAGATCCACAAATAGATCCCGGGTTAAGCCAGGTTGCGCCTGGAGACTGATCACAGGAGGTAACTCGCTACGGCTAGCTGGGAGCACCTCGCACCGGGAGCTCAATCGGCAAACGGATTCGCGAGATCCAGGGATGCAGAGGTCTGGGCAATGTGAATCGTCGCGTTATCGAATGCTACGGCTTCATCACCCAACACGCCATGGTCAAAGCGATAACGTGGTGATTCTTCTCCTGCCAGCACTCGTGCCTCGCGCTCCTCCTGAGCTTGCTGTACCCGCTCCTGGGACCTGCGATATGCGTCGTGAGCCTTGGCACCGTGACGCGCCTTGAGCATCGAATGGGTTTGCTCCGGGCTGAGCAGGGTCGCGGTAGCGTTGTTGCCGCCAAATCCTTTCGCATTGATGAGGGCGTAATGCTGTCCAGAGCCGTCAAAAGACCGGTGCTCCAGACCATAGGTAAGATGCTCCGTAACGACATCGTCGGCCAAAGCCTCGGTGGTGGTGATACCCGGCACCCAACCCAGGGCCCAACTACCGAGCGTGGTCGCGATCTGGTCACCACTCGCCGCGCCCAGGGAATGCCCCACGTAGGCCTTGATGGCGGCCACCGGCCAGTCGTCGATGCCAAAGGCCCCAGCGACCCGGCTCAGAATCGCCGACTCGGTAACTCGATTTTGCGGCGTGCCCGTACCGTGGGCGTGCACAACACCTCCATGGCGTAGGGCCTCGTCGCCGACGATAGCCCGGGCGCAGGCGGTAGCTTTCGCCACGGTCAAGTAATTCCCAACCCCCGGCCCAGAAATGGATTTTTTGTAGCCATCGGCGTTCACAAACACGTCTGCCGCCGCACCGAGAATCGTGGCCCCGGTTTCCATCGCCAGGGCATCATCAAACAGGATTAAAAACTGTGCAGACTCGCCAATGGTAAACCCACAATTGTCGCCAAAGGGCCGACAAGCTCGCCGGTGGTCGGGTGTGGCGTCGCCCGGCAAACCATCTAAGGCTCGGAGATCTTTATCAGAGGCCAAGGCACCCATGGCCGCATAGCCTTCCATGACTTCTGGCGTAACGGGAGCCTCGGCGGCACCGACTACCGCAACCCGGGCTCGCCCCGAACGGATGTCATGGATTGCATGCTTCAGGTTATACAAGAACGAGGCGCAGGCACCCAGCGTCGCTCCCGTGGATCCGGCGGTGCCCAACACGTAGGCATTCACAAAATCTGCCGGCATTTCCGCCAGGCCCAAAGGGCAATACTTTGAGGTAATACGGCTACCGCGATAACGCGCTTTGAGCATGCCACCGGTACCCGCGTCATCGAGCTGTCCCATGGCGCTACCGGCATACACGCTCACTGCGTCAACGGGCAAGGTCGCCATCAGCGCGTCCCAATCCAGGCCAAGACTGCCAAGAGCGTCGCTCGCGGCATACACCGACATGGCCAAACCTCGTGGGTGGTTGCGTGAGGGGTACAAACTCGCCGGATCAAAACCCGTGGGTAACTGACTCGCCGCCTTTACCTCAAACTCGCGATGGGTGGGCAACAAAAACTGCTGCTCACCGACGATCTGCACCCGCACATGCTGCTCATCTTCGCCGGGGAGCAGTTGCCAGTCCTCCGGTAAGGGATTCGGTAGATGCTTGCGCGCCACTTCAAAACTCACGGGGCTGCCGTTACTGCGCGTTGGAAGACGCTGGTTCCAGGCCACGGATGTGGGATCAAAATGGGCTTCTTCGATGCGACGGATAAGGGTCCGCGCCAATAGCGCCGACTCCTCGTCGCCCTCGGCCCCAGTCAGTTGACGCAGAGAGGCAAGCATCGCGCTGCGCCGCGTCGCCGAGAGCACACCCTCCACCATGCGCGCCGTACCGTGGTGCATCGACGTGCGCCCTGCGCTGTTTACACCACCCATGCTGACAATGACGGGTAAAGGTTGACCCATGGCGGGAAGCCCCAGAATTGCGTTAGTAACCAGGAGGAGTCTAGTCGGCTTAACGATACTGTAATATATATTT
>DIYG01000096.1:657-41556 GCA_002428935.1 Halieaceae bacterium UBA6060 | reverse complement strand
GTGGTGGTCTCGATCCCCGTATCTGCGTTGGTGGCGGTGATCTTGGCGAAGCCTAGAGTAGTTCGTCGATCTAAATCATAGCGCAGACCTTCATATTGATAGTTGGTCTCAAAGTCACCACCAATACCGTCGGATATTCTTAGCTGCGTTACTACGTGAGTGCCATCTTGCACGTCAAGATCTGGAAAGACTGCCGTGCTGCCCTTCGTGTACTTACCACTACCTGAAGCTAAGTGATCGTATTGAAACTCAATTACACGCCCAGTACTTTCAGTAATTGTTTTAACTAGGCCAAGCCGCTGCGCATTGCTGCGAAAAACCCATGCTGAGTTTCGCTCCAAGTCGCGCCAAAAACAGCTACTGCCCCAGGGTTTACACTCTGAGTAGCTTTTGGGCATGTAATAATCTAGTGACCCGTCCCCGTCGAGATCGAGCGCTTCATGTCCCCCTACAGAGCCCACACCACTTCCGCCGAATAGCGTGTGAAGCTCTGCACCCGCCACACCAGGAAGATCAGTTGTGTGCTGAATCCTTAAAGTGGCACGACGGGTATATCCGTTGTAGCTATAGCGAATTTCATCTAGTGTCCGATCACCGTTCATATCTACGGTGATCGGACGATTCACCGCTACGTCTGGCTCAAAAGCCTTTCCATTATTGAGTTGATACACCCATTGACCAGAGATCTTTGTCTTCCGATCACGAAGGCCATCGGCGTTGTAGTCCGCATAGTCAACTTCCATTATCCATCTAGAACCCGAGGGCCGGAGAGAAGCGCTTGTACCCCAGTCAGTAGTCACCGCGGACTGCATACTGCCATCGTTGATATAAAGATACCGAGACTCAACCATCAAATCCGCCAAGCCATCACCGGTATAGTCCGCTATATCGACGCTATGTAGCGCTCCTGTTACCCAAATCGTTTCGGCTCCAAAAGAGTTCGCGCCTGTATTGAGTGCGTACCTAACGTCATACCGATAATCAGTAGATGTCACGGTTCTTTTTATGGTCACCAGATCTAGCAACTTATCTCCGTTCACATCAATGAGCTTATAGGTGTCACGCTTTGGTGTACTTCCGAAAGTAACGTTGGTGAACCCACTAGAAGAGGACAGAGACACTCGATAGCTGACCGTACTAGAACCACGCACTTGCATTAGGTCCGTTAAGCCATCGCCGTTCAAATCTGCCCAGTACTGCCTGTTGTTTCCAGCGTACACAGCTGAGGTCCAGGTAGTGTTAGTGTAAGCGGTGCCATTCGATAGGCGTACATGCCAGTTGTTTGTACCGCCACCGCTACCGTTAGTCGCATTGACTACGCGGATCCAATCAGATCGCCCATCGCCATTTAAATCATGCCAACGGGCAGTCGTTGATCCGGCGGGGTACATCAAATCTGGTAGAGGCAAAGACTGATGGGTCAGAGAATAGTTACCCCCAGAACTACTCACCCAATCGATATCAATCGGATCTAAGCAAACCGCTACCGAATCACATTTAGTAATCGATAGCAGGCGGGACACATCCCGAGTACCGGCCACTTGATATGTCAGACGATACTCGTAACTAAGGGCGGAATTCACGAGCACTCTGATTTTGCTTAGTCGCTTTGGGTGCCGACGTACGTCAGACCCCATTGAGAACGATACAAAATCGTCAGGCCGTGCTTCATAGTCGAACTCAACTCTGACATTCGCGGCTTTGCCCGCCATATCGTTTTCATTAGCCGCTA
The DNA here is from genome assembly GCA_002428935.1 of Halieaceae bacterium UBA6060. Lineage (GTDB taxonomy): Bacteria > Pseudomonadota > Gammaproteobacteria > Pseudomonadales > Halieaceae > Congregibacter. Next base: position 39,824 of record DIYG01000096.1, on the reverse strand, counting down.
TGGCTATAGGATAGGATTCTCCATTTGCATTGTCTTCGTGGTACTCGATGCTATATCGATTACCTAACTGGTCTTCGGCAGAGGTGAGGCGCCAAAGACGAACAGAAGAAGATCCTTCCGCCTCAACTTTAGAAGCAGCCGAATTACCGTAGTGTAAAGTTTGCCCAGACTTTGTTTCGACAACAAATCTGCCCGGACCGGTGCCAGTTGAGTCTTGAGCTGTAATTCGACTGAATTGATCGTGCTCCGTCCGATACTCCGCCCCACTCGAACCATGTACACCATTCGTCAAAATCAGACGATGACCGTCAAGGCACAACGCGTCATTACTGCTTAGTGATGGCGCCTCAATAACACCATCTTGATCCATCGTGCGATTACACCGAACAACTTTCGAATCTACTCCCGTAAGAAACCAACCCACTCCCAAAAGACCGTTTTCAACGTTGCTGTTGTAACGGATAGAAAGATTCGGTTTAACGCCGCCCGAAACAGGGGGCAATCGTAGGTCATACTGATAAACAGCATTTCCCCCGGCGCTCACGGACGCATTCCCTTTTAGGGCACCGTAGTGTCTGGGCTCACTTGAGGGCAACCAAGCACCAGGATTAGACAACGTAGGTGGTGTAGCTGTCGACGCCATCGAAGGTAAAGAAAGACCGAAGCTCATTAAACAGACGATTCTGGCCAGTAATAACTTTGAAATACGCATGGAACCTCCTCGAGTCGTTTTTGGCCAGATTTATTGACGCGAATTTGAATTTGCTTCGATTTGTTCCTTTCCAAAGGGCGTCGGACACTCAACACCCCGCGATGCTCCCTCCAAATCCGAAACCCTCGGCTTCGGTTTGTCGCGATTTTCAAACTTGGTTATGCACGGATGGTCACGGTGGAGCGTTAACAACTCTCCTGTCTGAATAAACGAGATAGACTCAACTAACATTTCGCTGTGAATCTCTTGTATTGGTGTAGCGGGCCAACCCGTTACGAATGCGTGAGAGCCTGCCCGAAAGCGCTCGAGATTTACCTCGAGACGCTTTAGCTCGTTGACTGCCTGCAGGGTGGCAACTCGATAAGGAGAGATGGGGACCTGCTTACTCAGCCCAGGTGGGCGACGAATCGTGGGCTCATGCGCATAACGAAAATGTAGCTCCGCGACACCATTTTCTTGCACTGAAATGCCTAGTACGACTATCTCAAGCTTTATGGGATCTTCGAAATCGAAACGGTCTGATCCACTCCAATCACCACTCACTTGCGAAGTATATCTGGCGTCACTTAAGTCCTCTGGTGTAACAGTAGATTGAACTTTAGCGCCTGAGGTGGCCGCATAAGACTCCATGCTAAGAAACAGCAACAAGAGCAGTACTGGGTGCAAGAAAATGGTTCGGTAAGCCACGGATCGCTCCTCATAGGGTTCCGAATTTCGCTGTCGGCTAGGAATGGGGGGCGGCGAAGTGAACCGACTAAGGGAACGGAAAGTTGCGACAGTTACGGTAGTCCTCGGAGCCAGTCCTTGAACTAACCTTCGGACCCTTGGGCCCAGCCGCCACAGCGGTAGCAAAGCCAGGATTAGCGTAGATGAAACGGAAACAAGCCACGAAAACTTTGCGGACATGGTGATACCTCGGACATCATGCAATATCCAATGTAGCAACTAATTTCTGTTTTGTTATCTCTTTATTGTTACTGTTTTATAGTTTTATTTTTTATTTTGACCCAAGTCAAAAAGACCTCACTTTTAATGCTGCCAAGGTGGCAACGCTTCAAATCCCGGGCCTAACGGCACCTCCAAACGATTATCAACATCATCAGGAGCTTTACCGACCATCTCGTCGTAGGCGCTTCGTTGAATCAGAACCCGCTCATCCGCGCGCAACTTCGACAAGGCGCTTTTCATATCCAACAAATTGCGGGTCTTGAGCACCTGCCCATCGGGGTCGGCAATAAGACTGCGCTGCCCGTCGATTTCCGCATGGGCGATATACAAGCTCAGGTCCACGGACTCGATGAGGATTCGATCGATGCGTTGTTTGCGCAAGGCGCTTAGAGAGAGTTTCAAGGGTCTGGCTCCTGACCTGTCGCTCGGCACGACAGTGTGCCCTGGCTGGTCTTCGACGTCGCGGCGAATTCCACGAGAATAGCGTTTCAAAGCGCGCTCAAAGTGACAAAAGCTGGACGCCGCTGGGAGCCTGCCATGACTTGGCCCAAGCTTAGATCACAGCCGCTCGTAAACGTTACGCTCCACCTTAGGCCATGATTGCATGAGCACTGCTCTCATCAACCGAACGCAAACCCGCTTTAGCTGCGCCGGAACTCAACTCGATGTCGTGCCGCGCTGTCCCGGGGTGTATCGCTTCTTCAGCGATGAAGGCGTACTTCTGTATATCGGCAAAAGCATAGACATCGGTACTCGCCTAAACAGTCACTTCACCGATGCCAAAGATCCGGGCCGGCAGCAGCGCATGATGAGCGCTCTGGATCGAGTGGACTGCGAACTCACGACGGGTGACGTGGGCGCTCAGCTAATCGAGAACGCCGCCATCAAAGCAGAAAACCCCTTATACAACCGCCGACAGCGGCGCTATCGGAAACTGTGGACGCAGCGATTAGTGGAAGACGTCGAGGGGTTTCTACAGGTAGTGCCCAGCGATTTCAGCCCGGCAGGTGAGCGCAACGAAGCCGTTTTCGGTTTGTTTCGCTCCCGCCATCATTTAGACGATAGTCTGCGCAATCTCACCCGCGACGAAGGTCTTTGTCTGCGCATGCTCGGTGCAGAGCGTGGACGGGGGCCGTGCTTTCCCCACCAGATCGGTCGTTGCCGAGGCGCTTGCGTGGGTCAAGAGACCTTCCAGGAACACAACGAGCGTTTACTCGCAGCCCTGGAGCGACAACGCATCGCCGCCTGGCCATTCCCTGGAGCCGTGTTGCTTCAAGAGCATCGAAAGGAAAAGCAACACGAGCTACAACCGACGCGTCAGTACCATCGACTGGATCACTGGTGCTATCAGGGCACGTTTCGGCGAAGAGACGCAGCAGCAGAACCCGCCGCAGCAGGTAAAGCTCGGTGGTTTGATCGGGACAGCTACCGCATCGCCCTGCGGGCTTTACGCAAAGCCCATTGTGTAGTGCTCGACGCGCGCAGTGGAGAAGAGCTTACCAACCCCTTTGCTGAGCGATTGGCCGCTGATGGCTAACGCCGTTGTTTGGTTCAAGCGAGACTTACGCCTGGCGGATCACGAACCGCTAAATCGAGCTATAGAAAGCGGTCTGCCCCTGATTCTTCTGTATTGCTTCGAAGACTCTCTGTTACGCGATGCTCATTACAGCGAGCGACACTGGCGATTTGTCTGGGAGTCCTTGTGTGATTTAAGCACACAGTTCTCGCATCATCGCTTAACACTCACCATCTGCCAGGGTGATGTCGAGAGTGTGTTCGCAACGCTTCTGGACGCCGACGCCATCAGCGCTCTTTATTCCCACGAAGAGACGGGATTGGAAGTCACCTTCGCCCGAGATCGACGCATTGCCCGCATGCTCCGTGACGATGATGTTCCCTGGCACGAATCGCCCAGCAACGGTGTGACCCGCGGACGACGAGATCGCAAAGCCTGGAACAAGGCCTGGGGTCGCCATATGAACGCGGCGGAGGTCACGCCCAACCTTGGACAGGCTAACTGCGATTCCCATGCTGCCGAGTTGCTAGGGCCGTACCTGCTAAACAAACCACCTACCTCCTGGGTGCCCCCAAACCCTAGCTTTCAGCCAGGCGGCGAGCAGCACGCAAAGGGGGCGCTCCGGGACTTTCTAACGTCGCGCTGCGTACGCTATGCCGTCGACATTTCTAAACCGGAAGCCAGTCGCGATAGCTGTTCCCGCCTGTCGCCGTATCTTGCCTGGGGAAACCTCAGTATCCGCCAGGTGTATCAAGCGGTAGTTGAAGCTCGTGAGCGCGGCGGCCCGGCCCGCGCACTCCAGGCCTTTGAATCACGGCTCCATTGGCACTGCCACTTCATCCAAAAGTTCGAGATGGAATGCCGCATGGAGCGAGAACCTATCAACCGCGGGTTTCTGCGCCACGCCCGGCCCGCAGACCCTGCCCTCATCAACGCCTGGGCCGAGGGACGCACGGGCTACCCCTTAGTGGACGCCAGCATGCGCTGCCTGAAGGCGACCGGCTATGTGAACTTTCGTTCTCGGGCCATGCTGGTTAGTTTTCTCACCCACCATCTGTGGCAGGACTGGCGCGCTGGTGTCGAGCATCTGGCGGCGCTGTTTCTGGATTTCGAACCGGGCATTCACTACGCGCAGTTTCAAATGCAGGCCGGTGTTACGGGCATCAACACGATTCGTATCTACAACCCCGTGAAGCAATCCGAGGAACACGACCCCGAAGGAGAATTCATCCGTCGCTGGGTGCCCGAACTCGCGGAAGTCCCCAGCCCTCTGATCCACCGACCCTGGGATTTGAGCCCCATGGAGCGCGCCCTGTATTTGCTCGACGACGGAAGCTACCCCGCCCCCATCGTGGACAGTCAGGTGAGCTATCGCCAGGCCCGGGATCAGCTGTGGGCGCTAAAAGACGACCCGTTGGTGCGGAAGGAACGCAAACGCATCCTGGCTCGCCACGTGGAGCAGCAGTACAAAGGGTCTAAAGCGTCGCGAGGATCAGGATCGCGCCAAACGCGAGGCCGAACAGTAACAACATCCCGTAGCTGAAATACAGAAACAGAGCCTTACCTATGGATCCGCCCCAACCGCTAGCGTAGCTTCGTCGAAGTGCCAGGGGCAGATAGACCAGTAACAACACAGCCAACAGACCCTCAAACTTGCCGCCTAAACGCTCGAGGATGAGATCCAACAAATACAAGAGATACACAAAGCTGTGGTAGTGCAGCGCAAAAACCAGGTGCTGCAGATAATGAAACGCCGAGAAGAAGTAACTGAGCTTTAGCAGCGCCGCAAAGAGCGGCAGCATGATGAACATGGCCTGAGGCAGGTGATCGATAAGGGAGTCAATGTATTCGCTGGGATCTTGATTCACGCGATCCGCATTGGTTTCTATGCGATCCGCCACGCCCTGCAACCAACGAGGAGCATCGTCATCCACGCCGATATCAAATAGGGCCTGATCACTATCTTCGCCCGCTTTCCCAGCACCGCCCTCCGGGCTTTCTCCAAGACTGTTCGAGGTGCCGGGGTTTTCGGCGCTATTCCCCGGCGGATCGCCGGCCCCTGCAGACCCAGACTCGTTGACCGCACTGACAACCTGAACGACCTCGTCTTCGCCGCTCAAATCCAGGTTCACCGTGTTAACGGTCCCGAAGGACAACGCCAAGAACATCACGAAGGAGATCACAATATACAAACGAAAGGGAGGCATGTAGCGCGCCCGCCGCCCTGCATTGAACTCGGCGCTGAGAAAGCCGGGGCGAATGAGCAGGGGAATCAGCGTACGCCAGAGACGCGAATCCCAGGTAAACACCTCGCCCACCACATCACCCACGGCTTCGGTGAAATGCAAATCCAGACGCCCTTCCCGCTGACCGCAGGCCGGGCAGTACTCACCGGAAACCGGCGTCTGGCAGTTGCGGCATCGGCGTACGCTGGAAGACTCTTGACTCAAGACTTCGACACTTCGCGGAACAAGTCCTGGGCCCCGGCCTGGGTTTTCTCGCGATAACACTGACCACAGACCGGGCGATAACGGTCGTCTGCACCCAACTCAATCTGCGGTCCATCAACCACCGCACCACCGCTGGAAATGCGTAGGTTAAAGATCGCTTTGCGATTACAGAAAAAGCACACCGTTTTGACCTCTTCGATGGCGTCGGCCACCTCAAGTAAGCGCGCGGATCCAGCGAAGGCCCGGGTGCGAAAATCCGTACGGAGACCGTAGCAGATCACCGGCACATCCAGATCCCAGGTAATCTCCCGCAGCTGATCCACCACCGCTGGTGACAAAAACTGGGCCTCATCCACTAATACGCAGGCCGCTCCGGCGATGAGCTTCCGATCCAGAGTGGAGCCTTCGTCTACAAGAATGTCCGCATCCCGGCTAATGCCCACACGACTGGCGACCGCCTCCGCGCCGAAGCGCTCGTCGATACGCGGGCGAATCACCACGATGCGCTCGCCCTTTTGTTCGTAGTTGTGGGCCACGGCCAGCAGATTCAAAGACTTGCCGCTGCTCATGGTGCCGTGGCGGAAGTAGAGTTTTGCCATAGTCGTTCGGGACGTGGATTAGCAGTCGAGCATACCCGATTGTCTTGTTTTGGGTGGACTCGAACGCTGGGCGAGGGTTGCGGAGCAAATCATCACCTGCCCGTCTTCAAGGTCTGCTAATCTCCGCTCCTCGTTGTCTCGCATCGCTAAAAGGTTGGGTACGCCCGCCAAGCGACCGCCAATACTTGTATAGCGCCCAACTGGAGGCCGCCGTCATGCGCATTCTACTTTGGATCTTGGGTATTCCCGTCCTGATCGTCGCCCTGGCGATTATTTTGATCCCCGTGCTTGTGGATGAGAAAGGCCTGGTGGAGCTAGCGGCGGAGGAAATCAGAAAGAGCAGCGGAATCGAACTGTCGGTGGACGGTGATGCCTCTCTCAGCTTATTCCCTCAGGTATCCCTGGCAACGACCGATGTACGCATCAACATTCCCGATAGCGGCAGTCGCATTAAAGCCAAACAACTGGCCACGGGCGTGGCCCTCTTCCCCCTCTTCACCGGCTCCGTGGAGATCGACAGCATTATCGTCGACGGCGTCACCGTTGAGACCCTGGTTCGAGACGACGCCGAAGCCGAGGCGATCGGCCTGGACACCACCACGCTGACGGACGCGGAGCTAGACGGGTTTTATGCTGTACGCAAAAAAATGCGTGAAACCGCGGCGGCTGAAGCCGCAGCGGGCGCCTTGGCGGTGCCCCTGGCCCTCGAGGTAGGCGAACTCTCTCTCACCAATATCCGCGTGGTGAGTGTCGATAGTGAAGGAACAACCCTCAGCGAAGTGTTGTTGGAGAATCTACTGGGGCAGGACCTCAATCTTCAGGGCCGCCCCGTACCGGTCACGGGTAGCGTGATTGTTCCGGGTGAACCGCCGATCAAGGTTCTCCTCAGCACGGAGTTCACCGCTGACATAGAAGGCGAGTCACTCATTCTCAATTCCCTGGAGCTACAGATTGCCGGTGCCACCCAGGAACCCCTCACGGTGGCAACCACGGGCACGATAGATCTTAACCAGCAAATCGCGGAACTCGACCTGTCCCTGCGCAGCGGAACCCTGGAAGGCAGTGGCCAACTACGCTATGCCACTTTTGAAAGCCCGCAAATCGATGCAGATCTGGCCCTCACGGAGCTCAATCCCGCTTTACTGGTGCTGGCGGGCCCGGATGCCGTCGCGGCAGCAGAAGACGGAGCCAATAACGATGAAATGCCCAAGAGCGGAGATGCCGCGTTACCGCTCCACGCTCTGCGCATGGTCGACAGCCGTGCGTCCCTGCGTATCGAACAAGTGGTGCTGGATGCCCACGTGCTTCGCGATGTAGACGCGAAACTGCGCATCGTTGACGGCATCGCGACGCTGGAACCAGTCACGGCAACCCTCCATGGCGGACGGATCAACTTCCGCGCCGTATTCGATGGCCACTACAACGTCGCGCGCCTGGAAACGGCCGGTGGCTTAGAGGCACTGGATGTGGCCGAAGCCGTGGCCGCACTGGATATGGGGCTCGGAGCTTCGGGAAGCGCAAACCTGAGCTGGACTCTCGATGGCAGCGGCGCAAACACCGACGAACTGACCGGTTCTCTTCAGGGGCCGATCAGCTTCACCACAGAAGACATAACTCTCGAGGGACTGGCCGTAGAGAAGATGATCTGCGATGGCGTTGCGCTGGTGAATCAGGAGTCCCTAAGCGCTGAATTTCCCACAGATACTCAGTTCCAGGCCCTGGGCGCCGAGATCCAACTCGCCGACGGTGTGGCCCGCCTGGACCCACTCACAGCGCAACTCACAGCCATCACTCTCACGGGGAACGGTAACGTGGACCTAGCGAGCCAGGACTTGCGAGCCAGTTTCCGCGCCCAGCTTTCGCCGGAGTTGGGTGAGTTGGACCCGGCCTGTCGAATCAATGAGCGCTACACGGAGCTGCGCTGGCCCATGGAATGCAAAGGCAATCTAGCCGACGACCCGTCATCCTGGTGTGGAGTTAGTACCGACGAGATTCTCCGCGACCTGGCCGAGAACGAGGTCAAGCGCAAAGTCGGTGAGGAAGCCGGCCGGCTTCTGAAGAAGCTGTTTGAGTAGCGGTAGAAACGAAAGAGCTCTAGTTGAGCACCCGGTACCCGCGACCGCGGAGGCACTGTTTCACCACCCGTACTTCATCGCGCGCCCCCTCCGAGACACCACGGGCCGCGCCAGTAACCGCACCTACACCGGCTCCCCGGGCAGCACCTTCGGACGAATCATCGAGGATGGCACCCACCGCGCCGCCCACGACGGCACCGGAGGCGGCTCCACGGGCGGCCTTCTCACCGGTACGAACTTCATCGGCATAGCTTTCGCACTCCGCCTTATCCACGGCGTACTGCGACATGTTGACGCCCTTCTTATCGATGATGATCTCATCGGTGGTGGTGCAGCCCGTGGCGGCCAAGAGAAAGGGTAGGACCAGGGGTGCGGCGATGACCGCCAGACCCGTGCGAGGACTCAACATCCTGAGGTACATCGACAAACTCTCCTGTGACAGCGGTGAAGGGCTTGTACGCACGAATCGCCCTTATCCGTCTGACGCTCGAAAGCGCCAATGGTTCAATCCGACTCTCGCTCTGCGGCTACCAGTTCACGAACATCCTCAAGGAGCATCTGGGCATCAAACACGATGCCGTCGCGGATCGTGTAGCGTACGCCACCAACCCGCTCCAGGGTGCCCGAATCGGGATTCAGGCGCTGGTGGCCCGTCCCGTAAAGCAGCTTGAAGTTGGCCAGAGGGTTGTCATCCAAAACCACAAAGTCTGCTTTCTTGCCGATCTCGATGCTGCCAATTTCCCGCTCCATACCCAGCAGCTCCGCCCCGTTGATGGTCGCGGCCTTAACCACCTCCAGAGGGTGGAAACCCGCCTCCTGCAACAGCTCTAACTCGCGCACGTAAGCAAAACCGTAGACCTTGTAGATAAAACCTGCGTCCGACCCCGTGGTTACGCGACCACCCGCATTTTTGAAATCGTTTACGAACTGCATCCAGCGCTGGTAATTCTTCTTCCAGTCGATTTCGTGTTGGGTCGTCCAATCAAAGAAGAAAGAGCCGTGGACATCGGGACTGGCCTCGAAGGCTCGGGCCATATAAGAGGGCACGTACTCATCCATCCAATCGGCGTTGCGGGCGCGCATGAGGTCGCGGCTGGCTTCATAGATGGTAAACGTAGGGTCGATGGTGAAATCCAGATCGACCAGTTCGGCGATGGTCCGCTGCCAGGTTTCCGAACCGGGTGCTGCCGCCTGAAGCCACAGGCGCCCAGCCTCACCAAAGCGATCCTGCTCATTGGAGTAGTTGTAATCCAGGGGGTAATCCTGGATTTCCCGGTCTTCGAACATGGCCTCAGGCAGACCATACCAGTGCTCCATGCTGTCCAGGCCAAGACGTGCGCTATCCAGCACATTGGTTTGCACCACGGAAAGCTGAGCATGGTGATAGGCGGTCTTCATGCCCAGGCGCTTCGCTTCCTCCATAGCTGCCGCAAAGGGCGCCGGGCGAGCACCGATAAATTTGAGCCCGTCGGCGCCGCGCCGACGGACCGCTTTAACCCAGTCCCGAGCGGCATCCTCGGTGGCTATTTCGCTGGGAAATCGCGAATGGACGCGTAATCGTGGCGCACTGATTTCCCCCGCCTCCGCCATATCTTTGTGTTTGAGGGTCCAGCCCAGACCCATCATGGCACCCACATCACGGACCGTGGTTACGCCATGGGCCAGCCAGAGCTTGAGTACGTACTCCGGATCAGTCAGAGCACCCGCAGGGGCGTGGGACGGTGTACCCAGATGTCCGTGGGCGTCGATGAAGCCGGGCAACACGTAACCTCCAGCCACGTCGATTATCTGGGCATCGTTGTCCTCGTGAGTTTCCCCATGTCCCCCGTGAATACTGTGGATGCGATCACCGTGGACCTCGATGGTCACCGGTCCGTAAGGTGGCGCCCCATTGCCGCGCACCACCATAGCGTTGGTCAAAAGCAACTTGTCGAAGGGACCGCTGGCCTCGTCGCCACGCGGTGGTGCTATTCGTGGTGGTGCTACCCCAGCAGCAAGGACCGGCGCTATGCTTTCTTCCCCGGGTTCCGTCGATTGCGCAAAGGCTGAGCTTGGGCCCGACAGTGCGACCAACATCAAGGCTAGCTTCAGGTGTGTTTTGTAGTTCATGAGCCGATCCCCGTAATTATTCTAATAAGGTAGGCATACTACCGCGCGAAGCAGAGCGTTAGGCGGCCCGCAGCGCTCGACCCAGAGTCTGCTCACCCAACGCCGGGGTGAACGCTCCCTCCTGCCATACCATTTCACCGTGGATCATGACTTCTCGGACCACCGCCTCGGGTCGATTGACCATCTGGTGGTGGTCGAACAAATCCCGATAGATGTATTCGCGCGTGTCATTACAGTCCCAGGCCTTCAGGGCTTTCGGATCAATCAACACGAGGTCTGCCTGGGCACCCAGATCCAGCCTACCCACCTCCAGATTGAAGAACTCGGCGGGCTCGCGAGTCAACCGCCGTACCATCTTCGCCACCATTCCTTCACCCTGCTGTTGGGCCAGCTTCAAAGACATAAGGTTGCCGTCAAAGAACGCCATATTGGTGATGTGGGCACCGGAGTCATTAAATCCGGGTAACGCCTGGGGATGCATGAGGTAATCCATGGTGGCGCGGTTGCCGACATTGGAGACATCGGCCCAGTAGCGAAAGCTCTTGTCGTAGCTACGCATAAGCCAGAGCATGAAATCCGCGTCATCCCGAGGGCGTTCCCGAACCGTGGCAAAGGCCTCCCGCTCCGCATCGGAGCGCGCTGCATCGTTCACGCCATCGAGGAATCGCAAGAGCCGCTCGTAGACCTGCTCGAAGGTTTCCCCATCCCAATCCGCGACCGGAGCACCGTCAAAGGTCAACCGCTCGAGATCGCGAATCACCAGATGGTCGGGCATACCCAAACGCGCTTTGAAACTCGCCCAGTCACCCCCCGTGCGACCATGGAGCCAGTCCCGACGAAACTCCTCGACCCACTTCGGGTCGTGCATAAGGGCGTGACGCCCCTCGGTATCGTCGTACTCCAGAGCGATAAGCTGGGCTGTTGAGGGCAGTTCTTCAAAGAGAGGACTTACGATGCCATCGGACCAGACGCGAAAATTCGTGCCCAGGGCCTGAAAATGCATATGGCCCTTGAACAGACGGCTATTCATGAGTTTGGCAAAGCCCAGGAGGGCCTTGGCAGCCTTAGGGGCAAGCACCATCTCCATGGCCGATAGAGCCGAAAGCTTCAGGGTTTTGCCAAACAGTCGTCCACTGGTCAGAGCGAAGTACACAAAAGCCATCAAACGGTTTTCGATCAGGGGCGTGGCCTGCCACACCCGATCGTGACGGCGGACCACTTTTAACAAGCGCCGCAATTCACCAAAACTCGCAAACTGTGTGGGAATCCGCTTGTCCGTATGGGGTTCGTTGGCGAGATAGTGAAAGGGCAGACCGTCCGTCGATAGACCGAGGTAGCCCTGGGTGAGCGCATCGTCGAGAAGACGCTCCATGGTCTGCAATTCCGCTTCCGTGGGCTTGCGGCTGATGGCGGCCTCCAGACCCATGGCCTCGATGCGCAACATCGAATGGGGCACAAAGGCGGCCACATTGGGCCCCAGGGGCAGATCGCTGAAGTGCTCGTAGTAGCCGGCGGAATCCTCCCAGGTAATGGCGTCCACGCACTTGCGGAGCACCGGCTTGGGTATGTTCTCAACGCGGGTGAAGCAGTCAACGATGGGGTCCTGGCTGGCACCGTCGCGCTGGGTGCCGAAGCAGGTACCGAGGCTACAGTTGCCGAATAGCACCGTGGTTGTGCCATGACGCACCACCTCGGGTAACCGTGGATCCAGGTCCACTTCGAGGTCCAGGTGCGTATGAATATCCAGAAGGCCCGGCATAAGCCAGTGATCGCTGGCATCGATCACCTGGCGAGCGACGTTTTCAGGAAGCGCGGACCCCTTGGCGACAATCTTGCCCTGGTGGACCGCCAGATCCATGCGCTGGGGCGGATCGCCACTGCCATCGAAGACCGTCGCATTGCGAAAGAGGACGTCCCAACTGTAGTCTTGTGTCGCTTCTTGCCCTACCACTTGCACACTCATACTCCTTTCAGTTCGGGGACGAGTTGCATCACCCATCGACCCGTTGACGATAACGAAAGGCCCAGAGATTAGCCATGCGAATTCACTTCGACAACAGCTACGCCCACCTGGGCAGTCCCCTCAGCCTGCCCCAGCGGCCGGACCCCGTGTCCTCGCCAGAGCTCATCCGGGTGAACGAAGGTCTCGCGGAGGATCTGGGCATCGATAGTGGCTGGTTGGCCTCTGAGGAAGGTGTACAGATATTGTCCGGGAACGCGCTCCCGGAGGGTGCCGAACCCGTCGCCACAGCCTATGCGGGACATCAGTTTGGCAACTTCAATCCGCAGTTGGGTGATGGGCGCGCCGTGCTCCTCGGGGAGGTGCTCAGCACCCATGACCGGCGCTTCGACCTACAGCTGAAAGGCAGTGGACGCACACCCTGGTCTCGCGGCGGTGATGGACGCTCCCCCTTGGGACCGGTCCTTCGAGAATACATCGTTAGCGAAGCCATGGCGGCCCTCGGGGTACCCACTACCCGTGCTCTTGCAGCGGTAGCCACCGGTGAAACCGTGGTCCGCGATGGCCTGGAACCCGGAGCGATACTGACCCGGGTCGCGTCCAGCCATCTGCGGATCGGCACCTTGCAATACTTTGCCGCTCGCGAAGACCGCGACTCCATGGCGAGGATTGTCGAACACGCCCTTGCCCGCCATTACCCCGATGCCCAGAACACGGACTTACCCGCCCTGGCCCTCCTCAACCGCGTAATTGAAGCGCAGGCGGCGCTGGTCGCTCGCTGGCAAATGCTTGGCTTTATTCACGGGGTCATGAATACGGACAACATGCTCTTAAGCGGTGAGACCGTGGACTACGGGCCCTGCGCATTTATGGAGCAGTTCAACCCGGACACGGTCTTCAGTTCCATCGATACCCAGGGGCGCTACGCGTACAGTAACCAACCGGGTATCGCCCACTGGAATCTCGCGCGGCTGGCGGAAAGCCTTCTGCCCCTGATCGACGACGACACAGACCAGGCCGTGGCCCAGGCAACCACCGCCATACAACGCTTCCCGGAACTGTTTGCCGAGGCCCATCGCGCCGCACTAGCGGAAAAGCTAGGTCTAAGCGATTTCAATGAACAGGATCAGGACCTGGCCAACGATCTGTTTAGCGCCCTGGCGGAAGACAAGGCCGATTTCACCCTGGCCTTCCGTTTTCTCGCCGAAGACATCAAACCCGACAGCGAGGGCACGGGGGCGGACACCTTGTTCTCACCGGGGAAGCATTTCCTGGAGTGGCTGCCACGGTGGAAGCAAAGGCAGGAGCGCGAAGACGAAGCGTTGGTGACCCGCCAGGCGCGAATGCTCCGCGCCAGCCCCGCGTTTATCCCCCGCAACCACCTGATCCAACGGGCCATTACCGATGCCGAAGGGGGCGATTACACGCTGTTTCATCGTTTGGTGGATCGCCTGGCCAATCCTTCACGCTTTGATCTGAAGGACCGGGAGCTGGCCATACCGGCGGAGCCTCAGGAGCGGGTGTTGCGAACGTTTTGTGGCACTTGAGACGTTTGTCTTCAAGCTTCTTCAGCGAAGCCCAAGCGCCATACTTGTAGTTCCATGATCTGTGAACACCTCTTTCCGCCCCGTATAATTCGCCGCGACCTCTTCCCAAGGACGCACCTTGAGCACGGAACTCTTCGGTAAAAGCCTGTCTGGCCCGTTTACGATACCTTCGGGGATCGTCACCACGGCGCCTTCCATCATCCAGTACTTCCTCGACGAGGTGCCGCAGCTTGGGGTAATTACCACCAAGAGTATCGGCCCCGTGCCACGGGCAGGGAACCGCGAGCCGGTGTATTCCCAGTACGCCCCGGGGTGTTTTGTAAACGCCGTAGGACTGACCAACCCCGGTGCGGAAGCCGCTCTGGCTGGCCTTGAGGCCCTGGATGTGCCCGACGACCGATTTTTGCTGACCTCGATCTTTGGCGGCTCCGTGGAAGAGTTTGTCGCCGTGGCCAAGCTTCTGGCACCGGTGTCCGACGGCCTGGAGCTGAACCTCTCCTGCCCCCATGCCAAAGGCTACGGCATGGCCATGGGTCAGGACCCGGACATGGTGCGGGCCATCGTTGCGGCAGTAAAGACAGAAGTCGACATTCCGGTAATCCCCAAACTGACCCCTAATACCCCGGACATCGGCGCCATCGCTCAGGCCGCAGAGGAAGGCGGCGCCGATGGTTTCTGCGCCATAAACACCGTCGGGCCGGGCTACACCCTGGCCCACGGAGAGCCGGTGCTGTCTAACGGCATGGGTGGCATGTCGGGGAAAGGCGTGTTGCCCATCGCTCTGAAGTGTATTCGCGAAATTCGCGCGGTATCTGAATTACCCATCGTCGGCTGCGGGGGCTTCTCCAGCGCCGCCGATGTGGATGCCGCCATGGAAGCGGGAGCCGACGTGGTGGGTATCGGCTCTGCACTCACGGGCATGAACAGTGAAGAGATCGGTCGTTACTTTGAATTGCTGGAGCAAGATCTTGATGGCGACAGCGAACATGCCGAGAATATGGTTCGCTACGACGTGGATATGAGCTTTAGCTCCGTCACCCTGGTTAGCAACGAACGGGTGTGCGACGACATTGCCTTACTCACCTTTGACGGCCCCATAAACATCCAGGCCGGCGAGTTCATCTATCTGTGGATACCGGGGCTCGGCGAGAAACCTTTCTCGGCGCTGGTGGACGACCCGTTCACCCTGGTGGTGATCGATGTAGGGCAATTCACCCACGCCCTCATGGATCTTGCACCGGGGACGGAAGCCTATGTCCGTGGGCCCCACGGCGTACCCGTGACGCCCCCCGAGAACGCCCACATCATGGCCGTCGCCGGTGGCACGGGCCTGGCGGCGGTGTATCAGATCGCCCGGGATTTCGGCAATGCAGAAGTCTTCGCCGGTGCCCGCACGGCGGAGCGACTTTACTTCCTCGACGAATGTGCCGAGGTGGCGGAGCTCCATGTGGCCACCGATGACGGCAGCCGCGGCTTCCACGGACGAGTCACGGAACTGCTGCGGGAGCGGCTTGAGGCCATGAGTCCTGCGGAGCGTGAGAACACGGTGTTCTATAACTGCGGTCCAGAACCCATGGTGCGCGCTGCCATTGCCGTGCAACGGGAGTTCGTTGCCGAAGAGCAGATCTACAGCGCCGTGGATTACCTCACCAAGTGCGGCGTGGGTATATGCGGTGCCTGCGCGACGCCGGATGGACGCCGGATCTGCGTGGACGGTCCCTTCGTCAGCGATCTGGATCCCTAGCGGAGCCGACAAATCCGACGAGTTGGATAGGGATAGACGCTACCCCCAGGTTCCAGCTTTTCAGACCGGAGGCCAGAACCCCGTAGCCTGGGGGCAATCCAAAAGCTATGGCTAGACCCTTAACTGATCGCCAATCGGTAGCTGACGAATCCGTTTGCCGGTCGCCGCGTGAATCGCATTGGCCAGGGCCGGTGCGAACGGTGGGGTCCCTGGCTCGCCCACGCCCGCTGGCGGTGCATCACTGGCAACAACCTCGACACTGATTTGCCCCGGTGCCTCGGGCATCCGCGTCACCTTGTAGTCGTTGAAGTTCTCCTGCTCCACGGCCCCATCTTTGAGGGTGATCTGCGAATGCAGGGCCAGACTGAGGCCAAACACCGACGCCCCCTCCATTTGGTTGATGACCGAGTCCGTGTTGACATGAGTTCCCGGATCAACCGCTACCCAAACGCCCGGTATGGACAGTTCGCCCTCGGAATCCACACGCACCTCCACCACCGTGGCCACGTAGGTGAGAAAGCTGCGGTGTACGGCCAAGCCCAGACCGTGGCCCTCGGACAGTTCACGCCCCCAGCCCGCCATCACCGTGGCGCGCACCAGCACATGTCGCAAACGCGCTGTTTCAAAGGGATACTCGGCGAAGTCCGCGCCGTAGTTGCTGAACTTGGAGCCCGTAGCCGCGAAATCGATGGTCCGGTCGGGGCCAATGGCCTCAAGCATGAACTCGCGGTGATCTCGCCCCGTGAGCGCGGCCATCTCCGCCATAAACGACTGCTGGGCAAACACGTGATAGATATTGGCGACGGAGCGCATCCATCCCGTTCGCACCTGCGCCGGTGCCCGACCGGTTTCTGCCTGCATATGGGGAAGATCGAAGGGCGCGTCGTTAAGCCCCAGATCCGTTTCGAATTCAGGGACTTCGGCACCCGCGGCGAAGGTCGCACTGATCGTCGGGAAGGTCGAGCGATGACGCAGAGCCTGCAAACGCCCGTCCCCATCCAGGCCTCCCTCAAGACGCTGAGCGCTGACCGTGTGATAGAAGCCATGGCGGATATCGTCTTCGCGACGCCATTGAACGCGCACGGTGCGACCCGTTTCCTTGGCCAGATAGGCCGCCTCGGCGGCGAAATCCGGTTTGGATTTACGTCCAAAGCCGCCGCCAAGGAGGGTCACATGGACTTTTACCTTGTCTTCGGGCAGACCCAGCATGGCGGAGATCAGCTCCTGATCAGTCTGGGGGTTCTGCGTGCAGGACCAGACCTCCATAACCCCATCGACAAAACGCGCGGTGGCTGCCGGGGGCTCCATGGGCGCCTGGGCCAGGTGGGGCACGTAGTACTCCGCGCTGTGGGTCTTATCGGCCTCCGCCAAAGCCTTGTCGACGTCGCCGCGGCTAGTGTGTACATCCCCCGCCTTGCGACTCGCTGCGGCCAGCACCTCACGGAAGGCTTCGGAGCTGTAGCCGTCATTGGGTGACGGGGACCAAACCACCTTCAGCTTGCTTCGCCCCTGCTGGGCGGCCCAGGTGTTCTCAGCGACCACCGCCACCCCACCCAGGGGTTTAAAGAGCACGGGGTTCTCGGTATTCGCCGGCATGGCGATGACATCGATCACACCGGGGACCTTCATGGCCTCCGTGGCATCAAAGGACTCTACCTGGGACAGCACCACCGGTGGGCGCTCAATCATCGCTACAACGGTTCCCGGAAGGCGAATATCTGCCGCGAAGTTACCTTTGCCCGTGAGAATATCTTGCATGTCAACAATGGGTTTGCCTTTGCCGATGTAGCGCCAGTCGTCGCGCTCTTTGAGGGACAGGGACGGTGCAGCCGGAGGTTCCATGGTGGCAACCGCACCGACCAAATCGGCGAAATCCGCTTTCCGACCCGTGGCGTCGTGATACACCGCGTGTTGCTCGACACGACAGCCATCAGCGGCCACATCCCACTGCTGCGCTGCCGCCTCGGCAAGCATCTGCCGAAAGCTCGCCCCCACCAAGCGCAGACGCTCAAAGTTAAAGCGAATACTGCGCGATCCATCGGTGTTTTGATCGCCGTAGCGCTTATCACCCAGGGCCTGAGCGATAACAATGCGATCCCAGTCCGCCTCCATCTCATCGGCGACAATCTGGGCAACGGCAGTGCGGGCATGTTGGCCCATTTCTGAACGATGGCAGGTAATCTCTACGCTACCGTCTTCCTGCAATGCGACAAACAAAGCCGCATCGCTAGCCGTCGCTGTTTCTGCGGCGATAGCGCCGGGGATCCCCGCTCGACGGCCAAGAAGCGGCATGGCAAGAACCGCCGCGCCGGTGATAGCCGTCGTCTTAAGAAAACGGCGCCGGGACAAATCGTAGTAGTCCGTCATGCTGCTGGCTCCGCGAGGTCTGTGATGGCGGCCTTGATCCGTGTGTAGGTGCCGCAGCGACAAATGTTCCCTTCCATGGCTTTGTCGATCTCCTGGCTGCTCGGCGAGGGATTCTCGGCAAGGAGCGCGGCGGCCTGCATAATTTGCCCCGGTTGGCAGTAGCCACACTGCGGCACCTGGTGCTTGGCCCAGGCCTGCTGCACCGGGTGGTCACCGTCTTTGGACAGGCCCTCAATGGTGGTGATTTCCTGGCCCTCTGCCGCGGCAAGGGGAGTCACACAGCTGCGTACCGCACGGCCATTCAGATGCACAGTGCAGGCCCCACAAAGCCCGGCCCCGCAACCGTACTTCGTGCCCGTCATATCGAGATAATCGCGGAGCACCCAAAGCAGAGGTGTCGTAGGGTCGGCATCCACTTCCTGGGCGATACGGTTGATCGTGAGCTTCATGGTGAGATGACCTCGCGCTAAGGTAAGGACTGAGTATAGCTTGCACCGCGCACTGGGCGTGATGCCGCTAGATGGAGCGAGATAAGGAGAGGCGTTGATGACCGCCGTCTATGACCAGATCGGTAAAGGATACGTGGGCGCCAGGGTTCCAGATTCGCGCATAGCTGCCCTCCTTCACAGGCGGCTCAGGAATGCGGCACGACTGCTAAACATCGGTGCCGGCACCGGAAGCTATGAGCCCAGGGATCAGTCCGTGATTGCCGTGGAACCCTCGGCGGTGATGCTCGCCCAACGTCCACCGGGTAGCCACCCTGCGGTGCAAGCGGTGGCGGAGCGTTTGCCCTTTGCCGATGACAGCTTCGACGCCGCCATGGCGGTCCTCTCTATCCATCACTGGAGTGACTGGCGCGCCGGTATTCGCGAAGCACTCCGCGTAGCCCGAGGTCGCCTCGCCCTACTGACCTGGACCGGCTTCCCGACGCCATTTTGGCTTCTG
Source organism: Halieaceae bacterium UBA6060 (assembly GCA_002428935.1). Lineage (GTDB taxonomy): Bacteria > Pseudomonadota > Gammaproteobacteria > Pseudomonadales > Halieaceae > Congregibacter. The sequence goes on along the minus strand of DIYG01000096.1, from coordinate 20,852 downwards.
GATTACTTCCCGGAGATCGCCGAATTGGATCGACACATCTTTCCTACCGTGAGCGAGCTTGAAGCCGAGATGGGACCTTTGCGGATCGACACGGTCGATATTCCCTATGACTGCCGGGATGGCTTTCTCTGCGCCTACTGGCGCCGACCGCAGGCCTACCTGGAGTTCTCCGTGCGAAACAGCATCTCTTCCTTCGCCAAGATACGCCGGCAGGGGGAAAGGCTCACCCGCCTGCGAGCCGACCTGGAAAACGGCCAATGGGACGAGAGATACGGTCATTTGCACGGCTTCCAGAGCATGGATTATGGCTACCGCATTGTCAGCTGCGGCCTGGATTCGGCTGTGTCACACACCTGAGCGGGCATCGCAGTACACTGGGAGTACCGCAGCTCTTCCCATGACCCCTAAAAGCTGGATAAGAGCCACACAGCGCTAGCGAAGGAACGAACCCCATGAGGTACACAACGGTAAGATGGATCAGCACGGTGTTGATAGCGGCGGGCCTCGGTGCCGGCGGATCAAACGCGGCATCGGAGCACGGCGAAAGTCATGGTGAGGGTGCCGCCCACCTTCCCGGACATACCCTCGGAGTATTTCTGGGAGACACCACCGAAGACCGCCGGGACGGCTTTACCCTGGGCTTGGAATACGAATATCGCCTCAGTGAACGTTACGGTCTGGGCCTGACGGCGGAGCACATTTCCGGGGATTTCGATACCAACGTATTGGTCGCACCTATCGCCCTGCATAACGGCGCCTGGAAGGTCTACGCGGGACCCGGCATTGAAGATGGCGAGGAAGGCACGGAGCCCCTCTTTCGCGTCGGCGTTGAATACGGCTTTCACTTTGGCAAGCTCGAGGTTTCACCACAGGTCGATGTGGACTTTGTCGAAAGTGAGCATCTACTGGTGATCGGCGTGGTTCTGGCTGTTCCCCTGGGGCGCTGATCGATGCTTGGAAGCTCATACCGGATACACCCCGGCCTGGCCGTTTGTGTTCTCTCCTTGCTCTCTTTGCTCTCTTTGCTCTCCTTGCTGTGTCGACCGGCCCTCGCCGCCGATACGCAAAGAGAGATCACTCTACTGTTCACCAATGATTTTGAAAGTGCCTACGACCCCATCGAGGCCTTTTGGCGGGACGACATGGAGCGGATTGGCGGTATCGCTCATATGGCGACGCTCATCGATAAAATTCGCGCCAAGCGCGATCCGGTGTTGCTTCTGGATGCAGGGGACATCTTTACGGGCACCCTAGCGCGGCGAACCGAAGGCGCGGTTTCCTTCGATCTGATGCAACTCCTGGGCTACGACGCCATGGCCATTGGAAACCACGAGTTTGAATACGGCTGGCAAACCCTCGAACGAGAGAAACATCGGGCGCCTTTCCCCGTTCTCGGCGCCAACCTTTTCTATGTGGGCACGGAGCACCCCTATGCCCAACCGTGGACGATCGTGGAACGCGGCGGTCTGCGCGTTGGGCTTATCGGTTTGATGGGGCAAGACGCGGCCACCGCATTGATTCCCTCGAACATTGCCGGGGTAGAGGTGCGGGACCCGATTGCGGTCGCGCGGCACCACGCGGACCGACTGAGACCGGAGGTCGATCTTTTGGTGCTCCTCGTACATCAGGGGGCTACGGCGCCCATGCAAACCGACGATGAGGCGGACCCCCAGGTCTACCGAGGTAATGCCGAGAATCTAGCCCTCGCGGGCGCGGTGCCCAAAGTTGACGTGATTTTTGCCGGCCATACGGACGCCGGCACGGAGTCGCCCATCGTCCATCCCGAGACCGGTGCGCTGATCATGCAAACCTGGGGGCAAGGTCAACATGTGGGTGAACTGCGCCTGCACCTTGACGATGAGGGTGCCATTGCCAGCCACGCGGGGCGATTGATTCCCGTAGATGCAGACCGCTATCCCGCCAAGCCCAACGTCCAGGAACGTCTCGACGCCTGGCGGGCATTGCACCCGGATCTGGAGGAAACCGTGGGGCATACCGACGGCCTGCTGGTGCGGCGCTACTACGAAGAATCCGCTCTCGGAAACCTGTTTGCCGACATCGCAAAATCTGCCGCCGATGCACAGATTGGGCTCATGCCTTCCGGAGCATTACGTCGCGACCTCCCCGCGGGAAAGGTCACCCGTGTCGAGCTCATCGACGCTTTTCCCTTTGAAGACAAGCTGGCGCGAATGACCCTCCGCGGCGACGTGCTCCTGTCTATCCTTGAGCAGGGCTTTTCCCTGGAACGGGGGCTGCTTCAGGTTTCCGGTCTTCGCGTTGCCTACGATCTCCAACAGCCTCCGGGGCATCGCGTGCACTCCGTTTGCGTGGGTTCAGACGCGCTGGATCCAGACGCTATCTATACCGTGGGTACCGTAGAGATTCTTGCAAAAGGCGGTGATGCCTATGGCCAGGCCCTTGAGGCCGACGAGGTGAAACTGCAGGAGACGCGTTTCGCCGATGAACTCGAGCGAGTATTTTTGGGGCAGGAAATCGTATCCAAACCAGCCCTGAAAAGGCTTTATAACACTCCGCAGAAAGCCCTTAGCTGCAACGAGTAAATTCCGCCACCATCGGAGACCGGTGTCCGATGCTCAACGCTGAACCTTCGACGGCAGAGAAGCCGTGGATACGCGGGCTACAAGCCGAAGCCCGAAGCTTGGGTTACGCGTACTCAGCGCAATCCAGCGTTGATACTGTCCAGAAACCGCGATCCGGGACACAGCTCTTTCTCTGTCAACTCGTTGAGCGGCCGTCGGGCCGTGCCCAGGGCTTCGTGGAGTTCTTCGCCATCCCGGTTGATATACAACAGCCCCGTGAGAATCTTGCCCTGGGAGGCGTGGTGGTGAATCGCCTGCAGCGCTGACTGGCGATCCTCGATATCGTATTCCTCGCTGGCCTTGTGCAACCGCACCACAGAGCCATCGTGCATGCACACCTCGTGCGTTGTGCCCGCATCGTAGCTTGCGGTGATTTCCTGGCGCATGGGCACAAAGTCCACGGGCATGGCATCGTTATTGTTACGCATATGCGCGTAACTCTTGGTGGAGCCTTCATGATTGTTAAAGGTAACGCAGGGAGACACCACATCCAGCAGGGCGAAACCACGATGGCTGACCGCCGCTTTCAAGAGGGGCACCAACTGCTCTTTGTCGCCGGAGAAACTGCGGCCCACAAAGGTCGCTCCGATCTCGATGGCGATTTTCACCAGATCGATGGGTGAGTACATGTTCACGTCACCCTTTTTGCTGCGCGACTCAAGATCCATGGTCGCCGAGTCCTGGCCCTTGGTCAGGCCGTAGCAGCCGTTGTTCTCAACGATGTAGGCCATATTCAGATTGCGCCGCACCACATGGGCAAATTGCCCCATGCCGATAGACGCGGTATCGCCATCGCCGGAAACACCGATGTAGATAAGATCACGGTTCGCCAGGTTCGCTCCCGTGGCCACGGACGGCATGCGACCGTGGACGCTGTTGAAACTGTGAGAGCCGTTAAGGAAGTAAGCCGGTGTCTTTGATGAGCAGCCAATACCGGAAAGCTTGGCGACCTTATGGGGCTCGATATTCAACTCAAAGCAGGCGTCGATAATCGCCGCGCTGATGGAGTCGTGGCCGCAGCCCGCGCACAGTGTGGAAAGGCCACCCTCGTAGTGCTGTCGCGTATAGCCCAAGCGATTGACCGGTGAATCGGGATGGCGAAATTGAGGTCTGAGATAGGTCATGAGTTTGCTTGCTCCAGGCCATCACGGGCATCGCGGGCGTCGCTCAAAGACACGACGCCGGCCTCTCGAAGGTAGCTGCGCATGGTCGCGGCAATCTTTCGCGCGGTGATCGGTAGTCCATCGTATTCAAGCACGGGGACCAGCTTCGATTTGGCGCGTACGGCGGTTTCGTTGATCAACAACCGGCGCATCTGACCGTCACGATTCTGTTCAATAACAAATATCCGTTCGTGTTGGCTGATGAAGTCTTCCACTTCCGTATTGAAGGGGAAGGCTCGGATGCGACAGGTGTCCAGCGCCATGCCCTCTTTCTCAAGCATCTCCACCGCTTCGTAACTCGGCGAGGCGGTGGTGCCGAAGAACATCACGCCATACTCCGTGGGCTTTTCCCCGGCCAACTTGATTTTGGCCTCGGGCACCAGCTCCTTGGCGGTTTCAAACTTCTGCAGCAGGCGATCCATGTTGCGCACATAGGCCTGACCGTCTTCCGTATACGCCGCGTACTCGTCCTTTGAGGACCCGCGGGTGAAGTACGCGCCTTTGTCGGGGTGCGCGCCGGGATAGGTACGGTAGGGAATACCATCACCGTCCACGTCGAGGTATCGACCAAAGCGCTCATCGAGCTTGTCCAGCGCTTCGCCGTCTAGAACTTTACCGCGGTCATAGGTGTAAGCATCGTCAAACTCCAGGGGCGGAGACATCCATTCATTCATACCCAGATCGAGATCCGACATCATGATCACCGGCGTCTGCAAGCGCTCGGCAAGATCAAAGGCGTTGAGGGTCATGCCAAAGCATTCTGCGGGTGTCGCTGGAAACAGCAGTACATGCTTGGTATCGCCATGAGAGGCATAGGCGGCGGCCAGAACATCGGATTGCTGCGTACGGGTCGGCATTCCCGTGGATGGCCCCGAACGCTGCACATCGATAAGCACCGCGGGGACCTCGGCGAAGTAGGCCAGTCCAAGGAACTCACCCATCAGCGACAAACCTGGCCCGCTGGTGGCGGTGAACGCCCGGGCGCCGTTCCAGTTGGCACCGATCACCATACCCATGGCGGCCAGCTCATCTTCGGCCTGCACAATGGCGTAGTTCTTCTTCCCCGTGCCGGGGTCGATGCGCAGACGACGACAGTAGCGATCAAAGGCATCAACCACCGAGGTGGACGGTGTAATGGGATACCACGCCGCTACGGTGGCTCCGCCGTACACGGCACCCAGGGCGGCAGCGGTATTGCCATCCATAAGAATCTGATCGAAGTCGCGAATGTGCTTGGCCACTTCCCGGCCCCGCTCCAGGCGAATCGCCATGGGGCATTCAAAATGCTCATGGGCGTACTGGTAACCCAGCTCCAGGGCGTAGATATTTGGCGTGATCAGTTTCTCTTTGCCCTTGAACTGATCTTCAACGAGGTTTTTTAGAATCTCGAAATCGATATTCAAGAGCGCCGCCAGGGCACCCACATAGATAACGTTCTTGAACAGTAAGCGCTGCCGCGCATCGGTGTATTCCCGCAGGCAAATCTCTGTGAAAGGAATGCCGATATAGTGGATATCGTCGCGCACCATGCGCAAGTCCAGAGGCTTCGTAGAGTCGTAGACGAAGTACCCCCCCGGGTCTACGGCGGCGACATCCTTGGCCATGCTCTGCGGATTGACGCAGACCATGATGTCCGTTCCGCCCCGCCGGCCGAGATATCCCGCCTCGCTGACACGCACTTCATACCAGGTAGGCATACCCTGAATATTCGAGGGGAAGATATTCCGTGGGCTAACGGGGATGCCCATGCGAAATATCGCCTTGGCAAACATACCGTTGGCACTGGCAGAACCCGTGCCGTTGACGTTTGCAAACTTGATTACAAAATCGTTTACCGCGTGCTTTGCCTGCATGGCATCTCCATCCCCGCGTGGTTGAGGGCACCGGCCTTGGTCACGGTGTAGAAAAATTGCTGCATGTCCCAGGCGCCGGTGGGGCAGCGCTCGGCACATAAACCGCAGTGAAGGCAGACGTCTTCATCCTTGGCCATAACCCGCTGGGTTTGGGCCAATTCCGCGGATACGTAGATATCCTGCTCACTGTTGCGGGCGGGAATACGCAGCGCGGGCCGCAGGGCCTCCTCTTCCGCGTTACTGATAAAGTTGATGCAGCTTGTGGGGCAAATATCGACACAGGCGTCGCATTCGATGCACTTTTCTTCCGTGAACACGGTCTGCACATCGCAGTTCAGGCAGCGCTGGGCCTCGTGGAACGCCACCTCCTGATCGAAGCCCAGTTCCACCTCCAACTTGCGATCCTTGAGAGCCGCGGTTTTGTCGGCATGGGGAACCTTGAAACGTTCGTCGATGGTTATGGCGCTGTCATAGCTCCACTCGTGGACCCCCATTTTCTGGCTGACGAGATTGACGCCCGGTGCTGGGCGATCGTGCACATCTCCGCCCTGGAGAAAGCGGTCAATGGAAATAGCGGCCTGATGACCATGGGCGACGGCGGTAATGATGTTCTCCGGGCCAAAGGCCGCATCGCCACCGAAGAAGACCTTGTCCAGGGTGCTCTGGAAGGTGACCTTATCGAGGACCGGCATATCCCACTTGCCAAATTCAATACCAAGATCCCGCTCGATCCAGGGAAAGGCGTTGTCCTGGCCGATGGCGATGAGCACGTCGTCGGCTTCAAAGAACACCTCTTCCCCCGTGGGCACCAGGGAACGCTTGCCCGCGTCGTCATAAACCACGTCGACCTTGTCGAAGATCATGCCTTTGAGCTGACCGTCTTCGTGTACAAACTCCCGCGGCACATGGTTGTTGAAGATGGGAATATCCTCGGCGATGGCATCTTCGATTTCCCAGGGCGAGGCTTTCATTTTTTCGAACTCGGAACGGACCACCACCTTGACGTCTTCACCGCCGAGACGACGGGCCGTGCGACAGCAATCCATGGCGGTATTCCCGCCACCGAGTACCAAAACCCGCTTACCAACCTTGCCCAGATGCTCGAAAGCCACGGAGGACAGCCAGTCAATGCCCACGTGAATGTGCGCGGCACATTCCTGGCGACCGGGGATATCGAGATCAGATCCTCGGGGCGCTCCCGTACCCACAAAGATGGCGTCGTAGGGTTGATCGAGGATGGATTTCAGGCTGTCTACGTGGGTACGCAGATGGGAGGTGATCCCCATGGCCAGGATGTAGTCCACTTCTTCATCAAGGACAGACAGGGGTAAACGAAAGGAGGGAATCTGGCTACGCATAAAGCCGCCCGCCAGGGGCTGATCGTCGTAGAGATCAATGGTGTAGCCCAGCGGGGCAAGATCTCGCGCGACCGTGAGCGAGGCTGGACCACCGCCAATGAGCGCAATGCGCTTGCCGTTCTTATTCGCCGGAATTTCCGGCAGGCGATCGTCAATGGAATCCTTGTGATCCGCCGCGACACGTTTGAGGCGGCAGATCGCTACCGGCTCTTCTTCCACCCGTCCCCGTCGGCAGGCCGGTTCGCAGGGCCGATCACAGGTCCGCCCCAACACGCCGGGGAACACGTTCGATTCCCAGTTCACCATATAGGCGTCGGTGTAACGGCCGGCGGCGATCAAGCGTATGTATTCAGGAACGGGTGTGTGGGCAGGACAGCCGTATTGGCAGTCCACCACCTTGTGGAAGTACTCGGGGTCACCGATATCGGTCGGCTTCATCGTCACAGTCCCCCTGTGCTATGCCGGCTTCGGTTCTTGGAACTCTAAAGCGGCAGGTTTGTTCTGTTATGCAAGTATTGTGGCAGCAATTGCCCGACGGTGAAAGAACATGCAAAGCACTGAAAAAGAATCAGAGGGCACGGTCAATCTGATCCTGGAAGCCGGAGAGCTTCTGCGGTCAAATAGCGCGCTGAACGCGACCCACGAAGAAAACATGCCGGATCACCCGAATCCCAAACGCCATACCGAGCGCTTAGCGTGCTAAAGCCTCTGCCCCACCTGGGCCGTCGCTGCCGTGAGTGCGTTACCTTACCCCGCGGCTTTTTCGCGGTACTGGTCTTGGCCCTATATTCGGGGTTGGCATTCCCTGTGGATCGGGAAACCCAGACCTGGATCACGGCCAACGCCAGCGCGCCCCTGGGCGAGGTACAGCGCGTATCCATGCGCTACCGCAGCCGCTACTCCGAGGTTCTCGGCGATCAGCGATTACAGCAGTATCAGCTCATGGGGGCCTACCGCATGAGTAACGGAGTGACCGCGGCCATGGGCATCGAGTTTTTCCGTGCGGATTCGGGGACCGTGGAACGGCGATTGATTCCGGAGCTACGCTGGGGGACCAGTCTTTGGGATCTGGCCCTCAAACATCGCCTGCGGCTGGAGCATCGAGACCTCACCGCCTTTGCAGATCCCGTGTACCGCTTGCGCTACCAATTGACCCACGAGCGCCCCCTGGCGGACACGGGCGCGTATCTCGTGGTGGGTGACGAAATCCTCGTCTCCCTCAGCGAGGAAACCGGACTTCTGGATCGGGGACTGAATCAAAACCGCCTCGGCGGCGGGCTGGGGTATCGCGTCACGCCCAGCACAAAGCTTGAACTGGGCTACCAGTGGATTTATGTCGATAGTGGCCCCATCGCCCGCGCCGACCACATCCTACAGCTAAACCTTAATCTCGCCTTGCCGTAGGCGACGTCTCAAGGGCTCAGGGACTCAAAAACAAAACCGACCGACACATTGAGATCGGTGTAGCGATGGCCGCAACGAATCTCGAACGCCAGAGATCAACGTCAAGCAACAAGGGCGCCCCTTGGCTTGGGGTCTAGCCTTGGGGTCTAACCTACGAGCAGAGCGTAGTACTGCGGCGCCTTATCCACCGCAAGGACAAGGGAGGCGATTAGCCCCGTCGCAAGCAAGCCGTTTCGCCACCAGGGCGTTGGAACCCCGCGCATCACCGCCGTGCGATTCGACAGGATAATGACGATCACATAGACCACGGGAATCACCACCACATTGATGCCCATGAGGAGGATAACCTTGAGCAAAGCGGGAAACTCCCACAGGGGCGCCAATGCTGCCGCCGAGAGCACAAAGGCCGACAACAGCAAATGATAGCGACGATTGTCTTCCGTAAAACGCCACTCAAAGCCGGTCATATCCAGAAGAAAATAGATCGTCACCTGCGCCGCCACCACGAGAGTGGTCATGGCCGCGGTAAACAATCCCAGAGAAAAGATCACGGGGCCTATGGGCGCCAGAAACCCAGGAAATGCCGCGCGCAGGACATTGGAGGCCTGTCCGACATCGGCAAAGCTCGCGTGATCGGGCAAGGTATACAGCGCATACCCTCCAGCAACGACTACCAACACGGCGTAAGCGCCAAACACAAAGCCGAGATTGATAATCGACTGGCGGAAGCCCTGGGCCAGTTCGTCGCGGCCCGCGCCCGCGTCGGCACACATATAGGGCAAGCCCAATAATGCCGCCGGCGCGATGGCCGCTCCGACCATGGCGATGATCGAGGTGGTCGCCACACGAGGACTACCACCGGGTACCGGCAAGTCCGCCGGCATGGTCGGAACAAAACCGCGCAATATGGCCGGCCACTCCGTCAAACCCCGCAGCGCTACCAGCAAGAAGCACACAAACATCAGCACCATCAGGCCGGTCATCACCCGCTGCATACGCTCGTAGCCCCGGGACAATACCAACCACAGGGTTCCACCGGCCAACAGCAAGCCCAGGCCTACCTGAAGCAGTAGTCCCGGAGAGCCACTTTCCGGCGCTAGCAAGGTCAGGGTCGCCGACGACATGACGGACACCTGCCCCATGGTCACGAGAAAGTGCACGGGTACCACGACCAATAGAATAATCCAGGCCAGAGACCCGCTGATGTGATTGCGCACCAGGGACAACATGCCTCGATCGGGGTTGAGAGCACCGATCCGCGAAGAGCTATCCGCCGAGACGACGAACACGGGCAGCATCAGCAGAATCACCCAGAGCAGGTCGTAGCGAAACCAGGCACCGGCCAAAAGAAAAGCCGCCATGGCACCGGCGCCCATGGTGCCCGCCGCCATAACTGCCGCCGGCCCCACGAGGTTAGCTAAGGCATGGAGAACCCGTGAACCGCCCCTTCGCACAGACCCAACGGGCGCGCTCACGGGGTAATGTACTCGTCGAAGGGCCGATAAGGGGCGCTACTCACCCCAGCGGTATCAGCGCGCAGCCGCGCGATCATCGCGATACACATGGCCGCCTTTCATGACGAAGTTAAGCTCCCGCAGCGCACTGATGTTCTTCGTGGGATCGCTAGGTAAAGCGAGAATATCCGCATACTTACCCACCTCAAGGGTACCCACTTCATCGCTGACGCCAAGCATCCGCGCCGTCTCGGTGGTGGCCGCGCGCAGGGCTCCGAGGTGGGTCATGCCCGCCTCCGCATAGTACTCCGCCTCGCGTACCGTAGCGGTTGTACCATCATTGGGTTCATGGGGTAACTGATCCGTGCCCAACGCGATATTTACATCTTCTTCAATGGCCGTTTGGAGCGCCCCCCAGTGAATCTTACCCACGGATTCGCGGCGGGCCAGGTACCACTTTGGTGAACCGATGCGTTCAAAAAATGGGGCCGTGGCCGGTTGACTCACCACGATGGTAGGCACGAGCCAGGTGCCGGCTTTTTTCATTTTTCGCAGAACAGCACTGTCCAACATGTAACCGTGCTCAATGCTATCGACCCCCGCTTCCACGGCCACCTTGGTTGCTATGGGAGACCCCGAGTGGGCGGCGACTTTGGCACCGAAGCGATGAGCTGCGTCCACTACCGCCTCGATCTCTTCGGGCGTCATCAATGCCTCGGCGATACCGCCACCATCCGTGGCAATGCCGCCCGAAATCATGATCTTGATCCAGTTCGCGCCGAGGCTGATCTGCTGACGCGCGGCCTTGATCAATTCGTAGGGGCCATCGGCGTACAAAACGCCCGGCTCTGAACCGTGCCCCCCGGTAATGACTAAAGCCTCGCCAGCGGAATGGATCCTGGGCCCATGGGACTCGCCTCGGCGAATAGATCGGTCCAGAGCCAGATCCGCATGCCGGCTGTCTCCTGGGATACGTATCGTGGTGACGCCCGCCTGGAGCACTTTTTGCGCCGCCTCAGCCATACGCAGAGCTAACGCCGCATCCGTTTCGTTGGCCAGGCGTGCCGCCATCTTGCCCGGCAAAATCAAACCCAGGTGAACGTGCATGTTCATAAGGCCCGGTATCAACCAGTGACCGCTTTGATCAATCACCCGAGCCCCATCGGGTATGGCCACTTCGCTCCGTGCACCGATGGCGACGATGCGCTCACCTTCCACCAGCACTACCGCGTCTTCAAGCGGCGCTCCGCCCTCCATATCAACCACGTTACCGCCGACCAGGGCGATCGTTTGCGCGGAAACGGTCGGTGCCAGGCACAGCAATGCGCTAACAACCCATGCCCATCCTAGCCTGCCCATCATGCGTTCCATCCTCTATTGTCTGACTTGGAGATTACTGTCTGCCGCTCTTGCCGTGAGAGCTTCCTAGGGTGTGCTTTGCAGCAAAGGCTCCAGGAGAGAAATCGGCAGGGGTCCGGCGTTGAGAACCGCATCGACCCACTGCCCCGTACTCTGCGTCGTCGACTTATTGGCATATAGCTGCTGAAACCGCTGAAAGCCTCGAAAGTAATCGGTAATTTGCATCGGCGTATGGACCACGCGCTGCCAGAGGTTTGCGGCAAATTGCGGTGCCAGCAAGCCCTCCTCAACGGCAAAACCCATTACCTCGGCTTCGCCCCAACCAGCCGTGTGCACCTGCACGCTTACATAAGCTCGAGTGGCGTTCTCGAGACGTTTACGCAAATGCGCGAGTCGGGTCAGTGGCGCGTTATCCGCCCAGCCGGCATCCAGCATCAATTCCTCCACGAAGCTTCCCCAGCCTTCCACGTAGGCACCGTCGGGAAACAACGATCGGAGAGCCGGAGCATGAGTCACGGCGACCTTGTATTGCAGATAATGCCCGGGGAACATCTCGTGGGAGATGATCATGGTATTGAAGTGGGTGTTGAAGGATCGATAGAAACCTTCTTTCGCCTCAGGCTCAGCACTATCGGGGATAGAGGGCACGTAAAACAACGTGTCAGCATTCGGTGCAAAAGGGCCGCTGGGGTATACACCGCCCACGGCCGCGCCGCTGAAGTGCGCCGGAGATAAGGCGACATAAAGCGTGGTCGGTTCCGGCACCGTGGCTAGCCCATGCTCCTTGACGAACTCTTCCGACGCAAAGGTCAACTGGCGAAACTCTTCGAGAAAATCAGCGCTGTTGTCCTGGCGATCATTCTCCATGGCCTCAATCGCCGCAGCGAGGATAGCCTGGTCATCGTCAGCGCCTGTTAGATCTTTCTCGTCCGCCTGCTGCCAGCGCCTGGCCTCGAGAACCATAAGCCGACGCACTTCTTGCACTTCGGCTCTCGCCGCCGCCGCAAGGCCCGGTGGATCAAAATTACCCAGGCTGCGCCCCGTCAGCTTGGCCGTGTAGGCATCGGCACCCATCGATACGCTGTCGTCGGCATCGGGTAACACCGTATCCCGAAGATACTTCTCAAGGGCCGCAATCGCTGTTGCCGCATCGGCGGCGGCAAGGGTTACGTCCTGAGCCTGTGGCCAGGTGGCCACGTATTCGGCGAGACCGCCGCTGTAAAACGTCCGGGTCCCCGCTAGCACCCGCAAAGCCCGCTCCGTGCGCAAACGATTGCCGCCCTCCAGGGTAACCACCGCTGTTTCACATAAGCTAGCTACCCCATCCAGGCGTTCGATCGCTGCCTGGCTGCGGGCCTCGGGCGAGAGTTGCTCTCGGACCAGAAGATGCGTCAGTGCCTGGGACACCAGCTCGGCAAACCACTGGGGCTGCTGAGCCAAAGGTTGATCTACGGCCCAATCACTCTGCTCCCGGCGTACCTGTTCAGCTAACATCGCCAGATCTGCCTGGAGGTCCGCAGAAAGCTCACCTGCGGCGACAAGCTCCCGAATGCCACGCTGGATTTCGGCGTTATGATCCAGCCAGAGGCCAACCCGGTTACCGCCAAAGTCCTCAAAGGCACTGGCGCTCTGTACATCTCCATAGGCAAAAGCCTGGCTGGGATAGAAGTCCCGCCAGGCATCGACATAGGCCGTAATCAGTTGCTGAGCTTGGCTATCGCTCGCGGAATCGGTGACGCTAAGGGCTGAGAGCGGTGTCGCAACAAGCGCTGAAGCCAAACACAGGGCTCCCCACGCCTGGCTGAGATAACGCTGCCCCACCAGGCGAAATCGGGAAACCACCAGCAATACCTCCCTAGAAGTTATACCGTGCGCGAATACCATAGCGCTGCACGCCAGGCTCGATGTGCAGACCGCCCATAAAGGCTTTCTGATACGCGTTGGTGTAGTAGGTTTCGTCGAAGAGGTTCTCGATATAAAACGTTACCGTGTAGTCCTCATGTTCGATGCCCATACGCAAGTTGACCACATCGAAGCTCTCAACTACCCAGGGAAAACCTTCCTGAATCAACGCCGCCGTTGTGGAGCGCAACTCGTCGCGGAAGAAGTACTCACCGCGAATCACAGCGTCGAGACTACCGGTTAAGGGGAAGGCATACTCCGCATCGGCGGATATGGTCCACTCCGGCGAGTTGGGGATCGTTTCACCGTCAAGAACCCGGTTTTCACCATCGATCAACGCCGTAAACTCTTCGTACTCGGCCTGCAACCAGCCCACATTGAAGTTGATGAGCAGGTTGTCCATGGGCGCTGCGGTGAGTGAAACCTCTACACCGTAAGATTCGGCTTGTTCCGCGTTATCAACACCCCCAAAGATGAAAAAGTCGCCGTTTTCGTCGACACCGGATTCCTGGAAGGCCGTTTGCAGATCCGTCCAATCCATATAGAAGGCCGCGAGGTTCAGACGCAAAGTGTTATCCAGAAGCTCGGCCTTATAGCCGATTTCATAGTTCCACAGCTCCTCGGGGTCATAGGTTTCCGTTTCGGGAGTTGGGGCAACCTGTACACCGCCGGACTTAAAGCCCTTGGCCGCGGTGGCATAAACGGAGGCGTTCTCGCTCAAGTCGTAGCGCGCGGCAAACAATGGGGAAAAATCATCAAAGGTTTCTTCCACCGTCAGTTCCTGGGAAATGCCGCCGCCAAAGCCAGAGATGTCCGTGAAAATCTCTTCTTCGCTGTAGCGACCACCGAAGGTCAGGGTCAGACGATCGGTAATCTGATAGTTGATCTGACCAAAGAGCGCGTAGACCTCAGAGCTTCCGAAAGACTCCTCACTGTCGATGAGGAACCCTTCCGGCAAACCAAAGATTTCCGCCGCTCCGACAAAAGTTTTGTTGTCGATGAAACCTTCGTCATCGGAGTAGTAAAAACCAATGTTCCATTCCAGACGGGAGTCGTTAGCACTCTGGAGACGGAATTCCTGGGTGATACTTTCGCGAGGGATAGTACGGAATTCCTGGAAGTAATCGACGCTGCCGCCGTCAATATCACCCTGGAGGAAGAAGTCTGAGTCCATCCATCCGGTGATGCTGGTGAACCGCATATTGGCGAAATCGTAGTCGATCCGGGCGATGGCGTACTCGAAGTCCGTACCCACGGTCTGCGGTGCGTTGAAATTAACCTTGCTGTCGTTTTGGGGGAAGAAACCGACGCCATCGGGATCAGCGAAGCCCTGATAAAGAAAATCTCCGAAGGTGGAAAGCACGCCAGAAGGTACCCCTTCACGCATGCCAACCTCTTCATCGGCGTAGCTGTAGCTGAGGTTCACCGACAAGTTCTCTGTCGGGGTCCAAAGCAACGCCCCCCGGGCATACTGGTACTCGGAATCGTTACCACCACCCTGGGGATTGATGTTCTCGATGTTGCCGTCGGAGCTGAAGTCCTTAATGTTGATGCGCGCGGCGAGCTTGTCTTTGACAAGGGGGATATTGACGATCCCTTCCACATCCAGGGTGTCAAAGCGTCCGTAATCGACCATCACGGAGCCTTCAACGCCATCGGTATGGGGCGCATTGGTAATTACGCTGATACCGCCACCGAGGGCGTTTGCACCAAAATAGGTCGACTGCGGGCCACGGAGCACTTCGATCCGCGCGATATCGAGGATCGGCGGATTGATGGAGCTACTGGCCAGGTTAAAGCCGTCTACATAGAAACCAAAGGTAGAGGTTCGCCGCGCCTGATTGGTGTTCACGAAGTTCGTCACACCGCGCATGCTGATCTCGCGCCGTGAACGGGCGCCGTTGCTGATAAAGCTGGCATTGGGGGTGCGGGCTACGAAGTCCGTCACGTCGCGAAACATGTTCTTCTGAATGTCCGCCTCACCAAACGCGGAGATGGCGATGGGCACTTCCTGGAGGCTCTCTTCCCGCTGTTGCGCCGTTACGAGGATCTCTTCCAGCGTACCTTCCTGGGCCATAGCCACCCCGGGCGCCACGGATGCCGCAAGTACTGCGGCGGCGAGACGACCCCGATTTAAAGTGCACCCGAATCGGACTGATTTACCCTGATTACCCATATCCACTCTCCTCAAATAAGAAACCCTTGGCAGGATTACGCTTCTCGTGTCGTTCACTGCTTTGCTCGATAGTATGTCTTTGTTCCGTCATGTAGTAGCAATATTTTGGAATGCCTAACCTTTGCAATGGGAATACCTGGGCTGCGGACTTTAGTCGCGGAAACAGGTAGCTTGCACGGCAAACAACGCGTCAGAACGCGCCAGGGGGCGTGCTAAGCTGCCGCGAATAGCTGATTGGCAGGCCAAACCATGCGAAAAATTCACGCTCTTGTACTCCTTTCTCTACTCTTCCTAGGCCTGATTCAGCGACCCGCGTTCGCCGCTGACAACGGCGTTAAGGAAGCCGAAGGCCTTTGGGAATACACCGGCCTGGTCACCCGCGATGGTCAGTCTCTGCCGCTCACCGGGGTGTTCTTGATCAGCAAGGATGTGTTTCTGCAGCAGAGCATTTTCAATGAAGAGCCCTTTTCGACGGCGGGGTCTATGGCTCACGTTGGTCCCTACTGGGCAGGAGGCGCTGGCCTGCGCTTACGCTCGGATCAAACCCTGAGCCTGGACCCAAAAGCAGATGAATCCCTTCGCTCCCTCGGCGTTCTTGAGCACGATTTAAAGGTCGAACGAAACGGCGACGAGCTGACCCTGACATTCGGTGGTGGCACAAGCACCGTACAGACCTTTCGTCATCTCGGTAACGCTGAGGACACGCAGCTCATACCGTTTGCCGACGGTGCCCTGGCCCTGGCCGACGGTTACTTCATTCTCGTCGTGGGCGATAGCGAGCGCGTGGTCAGCGGCTACGGCGGCTACACAAAAACCGGCACGGAACTGCAGCTTGAACTTATCCGCTGGGCGGAAAGCGACGGCGAGTCGGTGACCAACCGCAAGGATGAAACCATTACGGCCACCCTCGACGATACGGCTTTAACCCTGGCCGATGGACGTCGTTTTGCCATCAAGCCTTAACGGAGTCAGCCTGGCCCTCGGGCTACTCCCCTAGCGTAACCGCACAACCCGAGGAAAGCGCCGGTGGCGCTGGAGTTCCCATGAAAGAACCTGAATTCTCCCTGTACGACTTGCGCGTGGAGGTCATTGAGGGTGATCGGCCCTTTGTCTGCAGCCATGAATTGGGACCCGCCTTCGAGGTACGGGGAGAGAACCTGCATTTCGTGTCCGACAAGCCTTTCTCACTCTATGCCCTGGCGGCGCTCTTACCACTTTTGCCATCTAAACAACGCCCTCTAAACGAGTTCGACTGGATGGCCACGGATCACGTGATCGCTTGCCCCGATCCTCATTGCGGTGCCCGCTTTCGCATCAGCCGTATCGGAAAACAGGTCTTTCGGCGAGCGGATACCACCATTGAACCTCTACCGGATGACAACCCATGGAAGGAATGATCGACCGCATCGAAATCGCACCTGGATATACCGCCTCCCGCGTTATCAAAGGCGGCTGGCAACTGTCCGATGGGCACAACGATGCGGTATCGGCGGATCCCGTTGCCGATATGTTTGCCTTTGTGGAGCGCGGCATCGACACCTTCGATTGCGCGGATATCTACACGGGCGTCGAAGAGTTGATCGGCCAGTTCAACGCCGCCAATGCACGCCGCGAACAGCCCCTGGCGGTTCGCGTTCACACCAAATACGTGCCGGACTACGACGAGTTAGATGGCCTAAAGAAGTCCCAGGTAGAAGCGATTATCGATCGATCCTTGGCCCGCCTGCAGCAAGAGCGCCTGGACATGGTGCAGTTCCATTGGTGGAACTACGAGGTACCCGGCTGGGTTGAAGCGGCCCAATGGTTGCAGGAAATCCAGCAGGCGGGAAAAATCGAGCTCCTATCGCTGACAAACTTCAACAGCGCCAAGACCCAGGAGATTCTGGATGCCGGTGTACGCCTGAGCACCACCCAGGTGCAGTACTCCCTCCTAGACCCCCGACCGGCAAAAGCTCTAGGGACCGTATGCGCCCGGCACGACATGCATATGCTGTGCTACGGATCCCTGGCCGGCGGTTTCCTCAGTGATCGGTGGCTCGGCAAGGAGCAGCCCTCGGCGTTGCAAAACCGCTCCCTGACCAAGTACCTGTTGATGATCGAAGAGATCGGTGGCTGGGCGCTGTTCCAGGATCTCCTACAAGTGCTCCGGCGCATCGCCGATCGCCACGACACCACTATCGCCACCGTCGCCTCGCGTTGGGTCCTGGACCAACCGCAGGTGGCGTCCGTCATTATCGGCTCACGCAATGCCGATCACGTCAGTCGCTACCACGAGCTGTTTCGCTTGAGCCTCGATGATGAGGACCGCAGAACCATCGAAGGCTTACGCGGGCAGATGCAGGTCCCGGCCGACGATGTCTTTGATTTAGAGCGAGATAAAGACGGTCGTCACGGGCGGATCATGAAGTACAACTTGAACGCAGATTAGGAGAGAGCCCGAAGCGCCTTTGGCCCTTCAAGCCCTCCCTTTACGGACCAACCGCAACGACCCGGAAGCCTCTCAGGGCGTATCGCCCATGGGCGCGCTGATATGCGGCACCGCACGCTCAGAGGCCCAACTATTGATGGCATCAAGATGCTGCGACTCTATAGCTTTTAACGCGGCTTTTTGCTGTTCCCAAAGAGCAGCGAGGTCGTCGTAGCGCTCCTGCGCGCCCTCGGTCACCGGAGCACCGCTGTCCGCAACCACGTCGAGAAGATGCCGAAGCTGGCCATCGATTTTCATGACCCAGGCATCTTCGTCCTCAAAGGTCTGGTGGCGTCGTTCGGTGATCTCTGACTCCCATTCATTAATCGCCGCAATAGCACCATCGGCGAGGGACCGGAGAGATGCATCCTCTTGCTCAACCGCCAGGGCCTGGATTTGATCTCGTGCGCCCAGGGCTCCATCCAGGGCCAATAACACCTCCTCTAGCTGAGCAGCGATGCGTTCTTGCATGCGCACCCAGGTCGCGACTTCAGTCTCGTTCGCTTCGCTTCGCGGGTCGGGAAGAACCTGTACTTCGGTAGTAGCGACTTCCTCGCCCGCCGTTACACGAACCGTATACGTGCCGGGCACAACCGCCGGGCCGCCGTAACCGGCAAAGACGAAATGCCCGTCGATGCAGGGCAGGTTTTCCGCCTGGAGGTCCCAATCCCAGCGCTGCAGGCCCGCCTCGGTAGACGGGTGCTTAATGGAAAACGGACTGCGCGGGTCCATGCCGGCGATACGGCAGCGGTCATGATCACTCTCTTCGCTGCTGAAATGGCGAATCACCGTGCCCTTGCTATCCAGCACATCGATGGCGAGGGGCAAACCCGCCGCAGCTGGAGAAAGGTGATAGTAGATGGGAAGGTTCGGCGACGGATTCTCGCCCTCGGTGCCGCCGCCTCGATTTGCCGGTCGACCCATCCCGTGAGCCGGTGGCGAGTAGACATGGACCGGAGCCTGTGCATCAGCTTGCTTTGCCTGGCGAAGTACAAAGAGATCATCCAGAATCCAGAAAGCCCGGCCCTGGGTGGCCAGCGCCAGGGCATCATCGCGTACACGGATATCGGTGATAGGTACGGCGGGCAGGTTCAGATCCGCCGCTTGCCAGTCATCGCCGTCGTTCCAGGACATAAACAGGCCCTTCTCCGTGCCCGCATAGAGAAGCCCCTTTACCTGGGGATCTTCACGGACCACACGGGCGAAAGCCCCCGCGGGCAAACCCTTATCGATACGCTCCCAGCGTTTGCCATGATTTCGAGTACGGTAGATATATGGCGCAAAGTCATTGAGCTTGTAACCGGTAACGGCGACATAGGCTGTTCCCTCGGCGTGGGGCGATAACTCGATGGCATTAATCATTGCTTCGCCCCGGTGCGGCGGCGAAATGTCCTGCCAGTCCTCGCCACCGTTGCGCGTAATGTGCAGCAGGCCGTCGTCAGCGCCCACCCAAATCGTACCTTCCGCCTCGGGGGACTCCACCAGATAGAAAATCGTGTGATAAAACTCGGCGCCGACATTCTCCGGGGTTAGGGGACCGCCATTGCGACCCATGTGCTCGGGGTTGTTGCGCGTCAGATCCGGGCTGATCTCTTCCCAGGTCTTGCCCCGGTCGCTGCTTTTGAGGACGTATTGAGTGCCGTAGTAAACCACCGAATGATCATGGGGCGAGGTGATCACCGGCGGATTCCAGTTACTGCGATACTTGAGGTCTTTGGAATCCTCGCCATAGACCCGCTCGGGATACGGCACGATGTATCGCTTCTTCTGGGTTTTCTCGTTGAACTCCGTCAGCGTTCCATTAATGGTCGTGGCATAGATGAGTTCAGGCGCGTCCGGATCGAAGGCGATGTGGGCGCTCTCGCCACCACCCACGGCGTGGTAGTCATCGCGACCGATAGAGCCATCCCAGGCCCAGGCGGCAATGGAAACCGTTGAGTTATCTTGCTGGCCGCCGTAGAGCCGCCAGGGTGTCTGATTGTCGGTGCTCAGGCGATAGAACTGCGCCGTCGGCTGGTTCTGGATGCTCGACCAGGTTTCTCCACCGTCGAGGCTGACCGTAGCACCACCATCATTGCCATTGATCATGATGCGGCTGTCCCGGGGATTGATCCAATGATCCTGATGATCGCCGTGGGGAGTGCTGATCTTGCTGAAGGTTTCGCCCCCATCGATGGACTTCATCAGCGGTACGTTGAGCACCCATACCGTGTTGGGATCGTTGGGGTCGGCGGTAATGTGGATGTAGTACCAGGCCCGGCTGTGCAGAACGCGATGGGAGTTGATGTGTTGCCAGGTCTCGCCGTAATCATCGCTCCGCCAGAGACCGCCTTTACCGTACTCCGCTTCAATGATCGCGTAGATGCGGGAGGGCTGACTGTCGGAAACATCAATGCCGATCTTGCCCACGAGACCGGGTAAGCCGCCGGAAAGCTGTTCCCAGCTATCACCACCATCCG
>DIYG01000096.1:0-575 GCA_002428935.1 Halieaceae bacterium UBA6060 | reverse complement strand
TCCGTGGACTTGTAGATGCCACCTCCATCACCACCGGACTTGATGTACCAGGGCTTGCGACCGTGATGCCAGAGTGCCGCATAGAGGATGCGCGGGTTGCTGGGGTCCAGGGAAATGTCCGTGGCGCCAGTATCTGCATTCACCTCCAGGACATGTTCCCAGCTCTCACCGCCATCGCGGGTGCGGTAAACCCCCCGCTCGGCGTTGGGAGCCCAGATCTGCCCCTGAACGGCGACCCAGGCGGTATCCGGGTCCGTGGGGTGGACCTCGATCTTGGCAATCTGCCCCGCGTTCGGTAATCCCATGAAAGCGAACGTGCGACCGGCATCCGTCGATTTCCAAAGGCCTTCGCCCTGGCTTGTGGTCACTCCGCGAATAGGCGCCTCGCCGGTACCGACATAAATGACATTCGGGTCCGAGGGCGCGACCGCGATGGCTCCGATGGTTCCCACGGGGATCTGACCATCGGAAATGTTCTCCCAGGTGGTGCCCGCATTGTGGGTTTTCCAAACACCCCCGCCGGCTGCCCCCATGTAGAAGAGATGCGGCTTGTCGGCCACACCGGCCACCGCCGT
>DIYG01000037.1 GCA_002428935.1 Halieaceae bacterium UBA6060 | reverse complement strand
AATTGGGTTGGTGCCCTCCGGTGGGCGCAGCGGCTTGTCCGCGGGAGCCGTGGCCACCCAGGGCGAGGTGGTGTTGGCCCTGGACCGGCTCAATCAAATCAGCGATTTCAACGCCACGGACCGAACGGTGCGCTGTGGTGCTGGCGTGGTCACGGCGCGGTTACAACAGTTTGCCGAAGACCAGGGGCTTTTTTACCCGGTGGATTTTGCTTCCAGTGGCTCCAGCCAGTTGGGTGGCAATATCGCCACCAACGCCGGCGGTATAAAGGTTATCCGCTACGGCATGACCCGCGACAGGGTCGCTGGCCTAAAAGTTGTCACGGGCACTGGGGAGCTCCTAGATCTTAACCGCGGCCTGATCAAAAACAACGCTGGTTATGACCTGCGGCACTTGATGATCGGCTCTGAGGGCACCCTGGCGATCATCGTCGAGGCTACCTTGCGTCTTCAGGCGCCACCCACGGAGCGCGCCGTGATGGTGCTGGGAACACCGGACATGCCGGCCATCATGGAAGTATTGAATGCCTTCCGGGACTGTGTGGATCTGGAGGCCTTTGAGTTTTTCTCAGATGCGGCCTTGAATAAGGTGGTTGAGCACTGCGGCCTGGCCCGGCCGTTTGAGACGGACAGCGCCTATTACGCCTTGTTGGAGTTTGCACGACCGGATGAGAGGGCCGAGGTCGCTGCCATGAGCTGTTTTGAACAGTGTGTGGAGGCGGGCTGGGTTGAAGATGGCGTCCTAAGTCAGAGTCTTGCGCAGGCAGAGGCCCTGTGGCGTTTACGAGAGGACATCTCTGAAACGATTTCCCGTTGGACACCTTATAAAAACGACATTTCTTCAACCGTGTCTCGGGTTCCAGCGCTGCTCAGCGAAGTCGAAGCCATGGTCAACGGCGCTTACCCGGATTTTGAAATCATCTGGTTTGGTCACATTGGGGATGGCAATGTGCATTTGAACATCCTCAAGCCCGACGCCCTGTCCATGGAGGAGTTTCAGACCCGCTGCGGCACGGTTAGTCAGGGGGTGTTTGAAATAGTTCAGCGGCACGAAGGGAGCATCTCCGCGGAGCACGGTGTGGGCCTGTTGAAAAAGCCTTATCTGACTTATACGCGAGATCCAGCGGAGATTGCCTTGATGGCGCAGATCAAGCGCGTGTTCGACCCTGCCGGGATTCTCAATCCAGGGAAGATGCTGGACGCCTGAAGGTCTGTACGCCCTGGGCGGTACCCAAAAGCAACTGGTCCGCGGGCCGGGCGGCGAAGAGTCCGTTGCATACCACGCCGACGATGGCGTTGATCCGCGCTTCCGTGGCCAGCGGTTCGGCGATGGGGAAGTTGTGTACGTCCAAGATACAGTTTCCGTTGTCCGTGATCACACCTTCACGGAGTACCGGATCGCCCCCCAATTTGACCAACTCCCGGGCCACGTGGCTTCGAGCCATGGGAATGGCTTCTACGGGCAGGGGGAAATCGCCGAGCACAGGAACCCACTTGCTCTCGTCGGCGATGCAGATGAACTCTTGAGCGACTGCGGCAACAATCTTTTCTCGGGTAAGGGCGGCACCCCCTCCTTTGATTAATTGCAGGGCTTCGTTGCACTCATCGGCACCATCGATGTAAAGCTCAATGCGATTAACCGCATTTAGGTCGTAGACGGGAATCTGGTGCTGGCGCAGACGCTCGGCGCTCGCTTCGGAGCTGGCGACCGCGCCGTCAAAGAGATGAGCCAGCTCGGCCAAGCCATCAATGAAGAGGTTTGCCGTGGAGCCGGTGCCAATACCCAGCACCGTGTCGCGCTCCAGACGAGGCTCGACGATGGCTAGAGCGGCTTCGGCGACGCTCCTTTTCTGGCTGTCCTGGTCCATGGGAATCTCACTCGCGGTGGTGTGCGCAGTGTAGCGGTGATCCTCGTCGAGGCGAAGGCTACGGTTGCGCCGGGGTGTGAATTGTCCCGCTGCACCGGTAGCGGTGCTGCATTACCATGCCTGTTTTTGCTTGGCGATCCACCCATGCCCGAGTCCTACATCAAACGGATCCTCGACGCCCGCGTCTATGATGTGGCGCGTGAGACGCCCGTGGATGAGGCGTTGTTGCTGTCGGCCCGATTTAACAACCGCATCTGGCTCAAGCGGGAAGACCTGCAGCCGGTGTTTTCCTTCAAGTTGCGCGGTGCCTACAACAAAATGCACAGCCTCACGCAGGAGCAGAGGGCGCGGGGTGTGATCGCCGCTTCAGCGGGCAATCACGCCCAGGGGCTGGCCATGGCGGCGCAGCGCATGGCGGTACCTGCCACCATCGTTATGCCGCGGACGACGCCAAGCATCAAAGTCGATGCCGTGCGTGGTCGCGGAGCTCATGTGGTGCTCCACGGAGATAGCTTTGACGAAGCCGCAGAGCACGCGCAGAAGCTGGTGGAGCAGAAAGGACTGACTTATGTTCATCCCTTCGACGATCCCGACGTGATCGCGGGGCAGGGCACCGTGGGCATGGAAGTGGTTCGCCAGCACCAGGAGCCCCTCGACGCGGTGTTTGTTCCCGTGGGCGGCGGTGGTCTGTTGGCAGGTATGGCGGCATTTATTCGCTATGTGTGGCCGAAAACCAAGATCATCGGTGTCGAGCCTGAAGATGCGGCCTGTCTGAAGGCGGCGCTGGATCGTGGTCGGCGGGTGACCCTGTCCGAGGTGGGTTTGTTTGCCGATGGCTGTGCCGTAGCCCAGGTCGGCAAAGAAACCTTTCGTGTTATTCGCGACACCGTGGATGAAGTGATCACCGCTAACACGGACGAAATCTGCGCTGCCATCAAAGACATCTTTGAAGACACCCGTGGCATTGCAGAGCCTGCGGGTGCCCTGGCGTTGGCGGGCCTCAAAAAGTATGTGGAGCGTGAGGAGGTTGAGAACCAACAGCTCCTTGCGGTACTCAGCGGCGCCAATACCAACTTTGATCGTTTGCGCTATATCTCCGAGCGTACGGAGATCGGCGAGCAGCGTGAGGCGGTCATCAGCGTAACGATTCCCGAAGAACCCGGCTCCTTTCGGCGTTTCTGTAGTGCCCTGGGGCGGCGCAACATCACCGAGTTCAACTACCGTTACACCACCGATCTGGATGCCCGGGTGTTCGTGGGTCTTACCGTCGAGCCCGGCGGTGAAGATCTCGCCGCGCTGCTGGTGGAGCTCGCGGAGCAGGGTTACGACTGTGAGGACCTCACAAGCAACGAAACTGCCAAACTCCACGTGCGCTATATGGTGGGTGGTCAGGCTCCGGCGGCCATAGGCCAGGAGCGGGTCTACCGCGTCGAATTCCCCGAGCGTCCGGGGGCCCTGCTTCGATTTCTCTCCGGTTTAGGGCAGCGCTGGAACATCTCTTTATTCCATTACCGCAATCACGGCGCGGCTTATGGGCGAATTCTTGTGGGCATGCAGGTGGGACCGCGGGAGCGGAGGAAGGTGCGGGAGCAGCTGGAAAGCATTGGCTATCGCTTCTGGGACGAGACAGAAAATCGCGCTTACCAACTCTATTTGGGTGGTGCCGACCACCCCGAGGATGGTGAAAGCGAGTCCTAACGGGCAATTATTGATCGTTGCAGACGTCTTGCTCTGTCAAGTATTCCATGACATATTCGTGAATTCTTTAGCAGTTTCTATAACAGCGAGCCATAAGAAGTGAAGCAACGCCCAGACATGCTCCTGGTCCTGACCGCCGTTTTTGGTCTCGGCGTCGTGTTGACCCTGCTGTTGCCGGCCTCTTCTGGGCCGACCATCGCTGCGCCTGCGTCACCCCTCCAAGCGGGCATAATCGACGCTCCCTGAACTTGCCCCATCTCGGGGCGCGCGGTAACGCTTCTGATCCTTCAGAAATAGTGGAGCTTCTCCTCCGAGAGCAGCGCGTCCAGCATCGCGTCCCAAGGCTCTTGGAGTTGCGTAAGGGCGGGCTCCTGTTGGCATTCATAGCCCAGTCCAACTTTTAGGGGACACGCCGACCCCAGGCTCGCGAGACAGCGATCATAGAACCCTCCTCCCATTCCCAATCGGACCCCCGTTGACGACCATCCCACCAGGGGTAGGAGGAGCATATCGAGTTCGGCAACGTCACGCCCTGGGCCCAGGGGTTCGGGGATGCCAAAGCGGTTTTTCGCCAGGGGGGTGTCGACATCCCAGGCAGCAAACCTCAGGGATTGGCCGTGAAGGACAGGAAGATAGAGGTTCTTGTGGTTCTCCCGGGCTCTTTCGACAATGACTCCCGGATCAAACTCACCGTCGAAAGGCAGATATACCGCCAAATGATCGCAACGGGACCAACTGCTCGACGCGAGTAAGTGGTCCGCCGCAGCCATCGCCGCCTGCCTTGCCAAAGGACTCGCCAGGGCACTACGGCGAGTGCGCAGTTTCTGTCGTAGTTCTTTTTTGCGAGCTGTACTGCTCAGCACAAAGGTGAGCCAATGCTAGGGTGTTGAGCCAATGCTACGGTGAATAAAGAGCAGCTACAAAGCGGCGGAGCTGAGGGCAAGGGACGGCAACCGCAAGCTAAAGCACCCGCAAGCGCAGGCGAACACAAGTTGAAAACAGAGAATCGGTACCCAGTGCACCGCTGACGGCACGGCCCTTGAACCGTACGGTTCAAGGTGGTGGCTTCCGTGTCGCTTCAGGCTTCCCGGTCATGCCGGACTTGCACACCAACGACGGCGGTCGCCCCCGGTTAACGCTTTATCGGCTCGAGGACAGTATGTCTGGCGCATGCACCAGGGACCGAGCGTAAGTATAGCGTATGTATTCGCTAAGGGCCGTCAGCCAATTTCAAGCTGACGGAGCTGGTGCAATGCCTCGTCTAGCTTGTTGTTAAGTCCCGATAAAGAAGAGGGGTCCGGATCACCCTCGGCCGAGGATTCAGCCGATGGGGCGGAGGGAGTGGCCACGCCGTTCCGCGTCTGTAGCAGCTCGTGGGCAATGTTAAGCGCGGCCATAACGGCGATTCGTTCGAGGCCGATGACCTTACCCGTCGAGCGAATGGCGCGCATCTGCTCGTCGAGGTGCTTCGCCGAGAGCAGCAACTCCGCCTGTTGCTCGGCGGGGCAGGCAACCTGATATTCCTTGTCCAGGATCGTGACGGAGACCGTATTGGCGCTACGGCTCACGAGGCGGCTTCCATACTGCGCAGACGTTGCAGGGTCGCTTCGACCCGCGCCCGGGCTAAATCATTCTTGGCGATAAGATCCCGGCGTTCCTGCTGGAAGTTCAGATTCTCTTCCTTGAGAGCACGGTTTTCCCGGTTCAGCTGCGCGCAGAGGGCGATCAGCTGATCGATCTTGTCTTCCAAGGTTTTCAATGCATCGTCTGACATGCATGCACGACTTGCGCGGCGCTTTAGGTTGTCGGCACTATAGGCACCGGTTTCTGGCAGGTCAACGGCGTCCGATGGCGTCCCAATAAATGCAGTGTCTATTCTAGATCCCCATCCCGGTGAAGCCGGGGGTGTTCATTTTGATGAAGTTGCCAATGCTCTGCTCGAGCAGGGTGAGCTTTTGTCTCCCGCTGAACTGCAGGGCTGTCTCTGTGGACTCCTGGGCGGCGGCTTCAACGGGGATGAGGCCGGCCTCTTCGCCGCCCTGGAGCAAACTCTGGATACCCCGCTCCATGGCGAGCTGGCGGGGATTGTCTCTGGTCTACGCGCGGCGGCGGTAGCCAGCGTTGCCGAGGGTAGTTTTGATCTCCAGTTGCTGCTTCCCGACGATGAACTCGAGCTGGGCCAGCGGGTGGTCGCCATGGCCAGCTGGTGCCGGGGCTTTCT
>DIYG01000098.1 GCA_002428935.1 Halieaceae bacterium UBA6060 | reverse complement strand
TTCCAGACCTCTACCCACTGAGATCCCTCGACTTAACTCCGCTTCGCAGTTAGCGTGGACTGAAAAATACGGCCGCACGCCAGAACAACGGTAAGGCGTTCAGGTAGGTCGTAGTTTGCAAACCGGTGGGTGTTTCTTTCCGGTTTGCAAACTACGATCCACCTGAGCGACCCTGACGCTAATTCTCTACTCGGGAATTGGTCGTCCCCAATCCTCTACTCCGGAATTGTACAAGCACGATTTGTTCGAAGCTCATTAATAAAGGGACACAGATCCACCGGTCGGCTATGCGGGTCAACGGCCATTGGGTATGATGCGCGCCCGCAGCTCCAGGCACCTGTTTAACGCTGCGGTCACATGAGACCGGACCCATGAACGATGTCAGTTTTGCCGCCGACGTAGCGCGGCGTCGCACCTTCGCCATTATCTCGCACCCCGATGCGGGTAAAACGACGATCACCGAGAAGCTATTGCTTTTAGGGAATGCCATCGCCATCGCGGGTAGCGTGAAAGGTAAAAAAGGACCCAAGGCGACTTCCGACTGGATGAGCATGGAGCAGGAGCGGGGAATCTCCGTAACCTCATCGGTAATGCAGTTTCCTTATCGGGAGCGGGTGGTTAACCTGCTGGACACGCCGGGGCACGAAGACTTTTCTGAGGACACCTATCGCACCCTAACGGCGGTGGACTCGGCCCTCATGGTTATCGACGGTGCCAAGGGCGTGGAGGCGCGGACCATTAAGCTGATGAATGTGTGCCGTCTTCGCGATACGCCCATCGTTAGCTTCGTCAACAAGCTCGACCGGCCTATCCGTGACCCCATTGAGCTGCTCGATGAAATAGAAGAGGTGCTGGACATTCCCGCGGCTCCTACCAACTGGCCCATCGGTTCCGGAGACCGGTTTCGCGGGGTCTATAACCTGTATACGGATACCATCCACTGCTTCGAGCGTGGGCACAATGCGGTACTGCCGCCGGATACACAGATCGCAGGACTCGAAAGCGACGAAGCCCAGACGCTGCTGGGGGATGACTACGAAGAGTTTCTCGAAGAAATCGAACTGGTGCGGGGTGCGAGCCATGAGTTTGACTTGGAGCCGTTTCTCGCCGGTCGCCTGACTCCGGTGTTCTTCGGCACGGCCCTGGGGAATTTTGGTGTGCGCGAGATGCTCGATGACTTTGTCCAGTGGGCGCCCGCCCCCCAAGGCCGCGCTACTCGTGAACGAGCGGTAGAAGCCGCGGAGCCGGGTTTTAGCGGCTTTGTGTTCAAGATCCAAGCGAACATGGACCCCCGTCACCGGGACCGTATTGCCTTTATGCGAGTCTGCTCGGGTCGCTACGAGAAGGGCATGAAAATGCGTCACGTGCGGGTGGGTAAGGATGTGAAGATCGCCGATGCGGTGACCTTCAAAGCCGGTGAGCGGGTGTTGGTAGAAGAGGCCATCGCGGGGGATATTATCGGTCTCCACAATCACGGCACGATTCAGATCGGCGATACCTTCACGGATGGTGAAGCCCTGGGTTTCACCGGCATTCCCCATTTCGCGCCAGAACTGTTTCGCCGTATTCGTCTACGCGATCCCCTGAAGTCCAAGCAGTTGCAGAAAGGTCTACAGCAGCTTTCGGAAGAGGGGTCCACCCAGGTCTTCGCACCCATCAGCTCCACGGATCTCATTGTGGGTGCCGTGGGCCAGCTTCAGTTTGACGTGGTGGCCTACCGTTTGAAGGATGAGTACAAGGTTGAAGCCATCTATGAACCCATTAACGTGTTTACGGCCCGGTGGGTATATTGCGAGGACGAGCGCAAGTTGGACGAGTTTCGCAAGAAAGCTGCGGATCAGTTGTCCATCGACGGTGGGGGGCATTTGAGTTACCTGGCGCCCACGCGGGTGAATCTGTCCTTGATGGAAGAGCGGTGGCCCGATATCGAGTTTCGGGCGACGCGGGAGCACTAGAGTCTCCTTGGATTTAGACTGGTCAGGGTCGTCTTCTAAGCGGCTCTCGGGATTGCGTTAGGGACCAGTAGCAGCTTCCCGGCGCCGTCGAGGGTGAAGCACACGAACCGGAAAGAAAGGGCCACCGGTTCGCTTAGCTTCACCCGCGACGACACCTCGATGCCGGTGCTGCTCGTATCGTCGTT
Organism: Halieaceae bacterium UBA6060; assembly: GCA_002428935.1. Taxonomy (GTDB): domain Bacteria; phylum Pseudomonadota; class Gammaproteobacteria; order Pseudomonadales; family Halieaceae; genus Congregibacter. The sequence goes on along the minus strand of DIYG01000098.1, from coordinate 8,661 downwards.
AGTTCTTGGGTATCTAGCCTCGACGGCGCTTTGACGTCTTGATTGGTTGCTCTACCGGTGTTTGATTATTCAAGGTTGGTGCTGGTTGTGAGGCTCTCGGGTACTACCCTAGGCTTGGATCACCACCCGGTGTTCGCCAAAAGCTGTGTGGCTTCCCGGCGCCGCCGCGGGTGAAGCACACGAACCGGAAAGAAAGGGCCACCGGTTCGCTTAGCTTCACCCGCGACGACACCTCGATGTCGGTGCTGCTCGTATCGTCGTTAGTTCTTGGGTATCTAGCCTCGATGTCTTGATTGGCTGTTCTGCTGGCGATCCAGCATTGAAGGTTGGCGTCGGTTTCAAGACTCTCGGGAGCCCCGTTCGAATCGGGACATCACCCGTAGAGTCTTAAGCTCGAGGATCACCACACCGCGAAGCTAAGCGAACCGGTGGCCCTTTCTTTCCGGTTCGTGTGCTTTGCGGTGTGGTGATCCGCCCCGAAAGAAACCCACGTCAACGAATCGAGTGATCCATAAGACGCTGATAAATGAAGGAGCTATGCGTTACCACTAGGAGATGAGCTACAACAAACCTTCAATGTCTGCCGCAATCGCTTCAGGCTTCGTCGTAGGGGCATAACGCTTGATGACCTCACCGTCGCGATTGACCAGAAACTTGGTGAAGTTCCACTTGATGCGATTGCCGAGGGTCCCCGGAGCCGCGTCTTTGAGATGTTTAAACAGCGGGTCCGCGTCGCGACCATTGACTTCGATCTTGCCGAACATGGGGAAACTCACCCCATAGTTGAGCTGACAGAACTCCATGATCTCATCGTTACTCCCCGGGTCCTGGCTGCCAAACTGATTGCAGGGAAAACCGAGGATTGTGAAACCCTGATCCTTGTAGTCCTCGTAAAGGGATTCCAGACCGGCGAACTGAGGGGTGAAACCGCATTTGGACGCGGTGTTGACGATCAGCAGCACCTGGCCGCGGTAGCCCTCAAGGGAGGTTTCCTTACCGGCCTTATCCTTTGCGGCAAAGCCGTAAACGGTGTCTGTCATGATGCTTTTCCTCAGCCCAGGGCCGGCTGTAGCTGCCACTGCTGGAGAAGCTCTGAGAGGCGTTTCCGCTGGCCGCGCAGGGTGAACTCCAGTTCCCGGAAACGGCTGCGCAAGGCGGCTTGCTCCCAGCGATCCTGCAGCTGCTGCCGACGCTCTTCGAGGGCATCCCCGAGTTGGTCCCGACGGCGTTCATAGCGTTCGGTCTGCAGTTGCTTCCACTGATTGATGGCATCGGTAAACAGCTGGTATTCACTCTCAAGGATATCCAGCAGCGCTTTTTCCTTACGCCCTTCGGCGAACACCTGGGCACGCTTGAATTCCATGTCCAAAAGAGCACGTTGGATGCGGAAATCCGGCACGCGCTGCAGATCCGTTGCCAGGCCCAGGCGGGCAAGGCCTGCGATCATCCATTTCGTGGGATCCCACTGATACCAGCGGATACCGTTGCGGTAGTCCGTTTGAAAAATATGGTGGTAGTTGTGATAGCCCTCGCCGTAGGTCAGAAAGGCGAGGAAGCCGTTGTCCCGGGCACTGTTCTCTTCCGTGTAGGGTCGACTACCCCAGTAGTGAGCCAGGGAGTTGATGAAAAAAGTCACGTGGTGATTCACCACCAGACGCAGGAGCCCGACGAGTAAGACGGTGCCGATGACATCGCCGAGGGCGAGGCCAAGCAACAGTGGCAGTCCGAGATTCATAAAGGTGGTGAGCGCCACATAGTTGCGGTGCTGCCACATCACGATGGGATCGCGCGTCAGGTCCTGGGCATTGCTGAAATCTTCAGAGTTCGTTGCGTACTCGCGCAACATCCAGCCCATGTGGCTGAACCACAGGCCGCGGCCCGCGGAATAGGGGTCGTGATCATTGTCGTCGACGTGGCGGTGATGGCGACGGTGGTCCGAGGCCCAGATCAATATGGAATTCTGCAGGGCACCGGCGCCCCAAAGGGCAAACCACAGGCGCACGGACCAATGGGCTTTATAGGCCTTGTGGGACCAGAGACGGTGATAGCCTCCGGTAATTGCCAGGCCGTTGAAATAGAGAAATACCACGGCCCAAATCCATTGGGCGCCACTGAAGCCGGCGTACAGGCCCCAGGCAGGTACCAGCACAAGGGCCAGAAGGGGGAAACCGACAAAAATTACCGCATTGATGGGAATCAGGGCCGGTTTCGCTGACGGCGTAGCCATAAAAACACACTCAAGTATCGGGATGGCAATGGTAACGGGATCAGATCGCGAAGTCTCTTGTCCAATGGGAGGGTAAAAGCTGGGCCAAATGCCGCCTGGCGGCGTAAGCTAGACGGCTGGGTAGTGGATGACCCGGCCCACAACATAAGGATTTAACCCTGTTCTCATGAGCGGACCCGTTTTTCTCGGCGGCTCAACCATGCGCCACGTGCTGGTCATGACCAGCGCAGCTTCCGCCGGCTTGATCGCCATGTTCGCCGTGGACGTGGTCGATATGTATTTCATTACCCTGTTGGGTGAACAGCAGCTTGTGGCGGCCGTAGGTTTTGCCGGGACCTTGCTCTACTTCCTATTGTCCCTCGGTATTGGTCTACAGATTGCCCTCGGGGCTCTGGTGGCCCGCGCCGAGGGTTGCGGGGACCGAGTGGCTGCCGGTCGCTTCTGCAGTTCATCCCTATGGTTTAACGGCATTTCTTCAGCGGCCATTGCGGCCCTGGCCTGGTGGCAGCTGCCGACACTGCTGAAACTCCTGGGAGCCGAGGGTCAGGTATTGGATTACGCTCTCCGTTACACCCGCATCCAACTCCCTGCGGTACCTCTGTTGGTTCTGGGCATGAGCATGGCCGCTGGGATGCGGGCCGTAGGCGACGCCCGCCGGAGTATGCTGGCCACGCTGTATGGAGCAATCGCCAATGCAGTGCTCGACCCGCTATTTATTTTCTATTTTGGTTGGGGCATTGAGGGCGCGGCCTGGGCGTCCGTAGTCTCGCGATTCGTTGTGTTCATCTACGCCTTCCAGGTTTTGTTTACCGTTCATCGTTTACCTCAGTCCGTAAGCGTGGCTCAATTTCGCGGCAATATCTCGCCCATATTGGTCATCGGCTTGCCCGCCGTACTCACCAACCTGGCCACTCCCCTGGGCAACAGTCTCGTTTTGCGCATCATGTCGGAGTTTGGTGATGGTGCCGTCGCCGCCCTGGCCATCATGGCTCGTCTGGCGCCCCTGGCCTTCGCTGCCGTGTTTGCGGTTTCCGGGGCCGTGGGGCCAATCATCGGCCAAAATGCTGGGGCTGGCCGTTACGATCGAGTGCGTCAAACCTTATTGGATGCCTCCCTGTTTATCGCTGCCTACGTCGCCGTGGTTTGGCTCCTTATGTGGCTGCTGACTGGCTTTATTGTCGATACCTTTACCGCCAGCGACAGTGCCGGCGAGTTATTGGCGTTTTACCTGCAGTTCCTCGTGGGGGTTTTTGCCCTGAATGGTCTGCTGTTTGTCGCCAATGCGGCCTTTAATAATCTGGGCCGGGCCTATCTCGCGACGATCTTCAACTACGGCAAAGTGTTCCTGGGCATTGTGCCCGCCGCTTATCTGGGGGCCTCGCTCTTCGGCGCCCGAGGCGTGATGATCGGCGAGGCCCTGGGCATGGCCGTGTTCGGCGTTCTGGGCATGCTTACGGCACTGCTTCTGGTTCGTCGCTTGCAGCGGGAGTATCCCCCGCTGGCTGCGGCGATGCCTGAAGGATCAGCACCAGAGGATGATGATCCGATGCCTCGGTCTGCAGGGCCATAGCCGTCAATGAGTCCAGCCCTCGCGTAAACACACTGTCCAGGGGCGTACCGAAGTGGAGGCTGCGCAAGTCTGGATCGAAAGGCACTTCATCGAGCTGATAGTTCGCGGCAAACTCGTCCAACACCGTTTGGCGCCAGGGGTTCCAATGGTTGAAGTCGCCGGCGACGATGACCGGTCCCCCGTGGGTGATCAGCAGCGCTCCCAGGGAGGCGAGTTGCTGTCGGTAATCGTAGGCACTCAGGGTGAAATTTATGCCGTGGAGATTGATGATCAGTAGATCGCCGTTAATGCTGGGGAAGCGCGCCACGGCGACGGCCTTCGGACTGCGTAACCAGGGTTCCATGTAGGTGAAGGTACAGAAAACATCAGCTCTGCGGCGGCTGCGAATTTCGACGCCGGTCTGATCGTTCCCGTTGCGGTAACCCCGGGCGAAATAGGTCTTAAAGCCGGTGACCTCGCCCGGATTCAGGCTTTCCACGGATTCCTGCAAGAGTACGAAGTCCATGGCGACGGAGAGGGCACCGAGGAGTTCTCGCGCACCGTCTCGAGAAAACTTCATTATATTCCAGCTCAGGATTCGCAGTGGTGCGGGGTCGACACTCCCGGATGTCTCTTCGGAGGGCTGACGCAGACCATCGGCGCAAGTCTGCACAGTGTCGAAACGGTTTTGGGCGACGCTGGGCTTTGTACCCAGGACACTCACAAAAACGAGCGCAAGAACCCCATGGCGGATAAGGAAGCTACCCATTGGCGCAAGTATAAGCTGCCGACGAGAAGGGAGCTGTTCTAGGTGCGGTGATGCGAGTGCTTAGGACTTCGTCTCGAATTCCTTGTCGGTCGAGGTTGCTGCCGAGGTCGTCAGAGCCGCAGCCCGTTCTGCCAGGCGTTCTTCTCGCAAGGTATCGACGGCGTCGAAGACGTCCCCAAGCCGCTCATCGTAAGAAGCGGGAGCCATAGGCCGGGTGAGTTGCAAGGGCCCAACCAAAAAGCCGGGCTCCTGGGGAAACTGCTCGAAGAAAAACAGGTCCGAGCGGGCATCGCGGGTCAACCAGGAGAAGCTCACGCTGAGGGCCAGAAGAATCCCACTCACCAGGGTGCGAGCGCGGAGGGACAAGTTAAAGGCGAGGTAAAGCACGCTCCATAGGTACAGGAATGTCATGAGTTCGCCGCTGGCTGCGTCGATCCAGTCGATGAAGCCATAGCTGTGATCTCCGCCATTGAAGCGCGCCAGCTCCAACAGGAAGCTCAAGATCAGAGACAGAACGCCGACAAAGAGCAGCACACTTAGGTGCGACAAGAAGTTACCGCTGCGTCGAAAGAGCACGGAAATCAGGTAGACGCTGCCCACCAGGCCCACAAAGATCAGGACGTCCATGGCCTGACCGCTCAAGAACTCCGACCAACTGAAGTTTCCAAAGGGCGTGTTGTAGGCATTCACCAGGGTCGCGGCGGCGTAGACTGCGAACAATACAGCGATTGCTGGAGAGCGTCCGAGCCATAGGAGGAAGGATTCCACGGGGCGTAACGGCACCGCAGGCGGCAGGTCGTGATCGGCGAAGAACACCCGCAGTCGGTTGCGGCCAATGGTAAAGATGTCTCCGCTGCGCACCTCCGTTCGCTGGATGGGCTTGCGGTCCTTGCGGCGTCGGGTGCCGTTGACGCTTTCGAGGTCCTGTAGCCAGACCCGGTGCTGGTCGTCGATTTGGATTTCCGCGTGCTCTACATCGGCGTGTTCATCACTCAGGATCAGGTCGTTGCCATAACCTCGCCCGATGCGAACCCGCGGCTTTTCGAACCGTTGCCGTTCCAAGACGTTGTTCGTCGTGCCGATGACTTCAAGGACTAATTCCACTGCGTGGCCTCCAGAAAGTGCTTATGGAAGCGATTCGCCGCGTCTCGACCCACACCGGCCAGGGTGTAGTGAATCGACAGGCCCTGATGGCTGTGGGGCATGCCCCGGGCGACGTACAGCACGTCGTAGAGATCGGGGAAATCGAGGTAGGCCCGGGTGCAGTAGCTGGCTTTGAAGGCTTGCTCTCCAAGCTGGGGAAGCTGGGTCCAGCGTTCGACACAATCAAAGTGTGTAAGGTGATCTTCGTTGCCCCGGTTTACCGGTTGAAAGCTCTCACCGCTGAACAGTTCGGCAAACTGCATTGGATTCAAGCGGTCGCTTTCCAGCAGTATGAACTGCATCTCTACGGGGCCCGTGTCCAGGCGATCGCTCAGGTAGATCCGATCATCCACACGGCAATCAGAGATGCCCCGCACCCAGCGTCGCTCTTCGTCTTCTACCTCCGCCGAGCCACGGCAGTTGACGTAGCCTCGCACCTCCTTGGGGATGCGCAGGGGCCCGAACTCTTCCGTGGTCCAGTCGCCGGCGATCAAATCGTCGATGAGGGCATCGTGGTGTTGGCGAAGCTGAGCCGCAAACTGCTCCCGGGGTTGCTGATGAGAGCCCATGGCGACACGTTCCAGGAGCTTTTGCAACTGCGCAACGGGGACCAGAAACCCCACGGAATTACCGGCACCGGCGACATTAATGCCTACAACCTCGCCGCGCATGTTTACCGTGGGTCCGCCGCTCATGCCGGGATTGAGGGCGCCGGTGAAGTGAATCAGTGGGCGAAAGTGCTTTTCCAGCTGGCCGTTGTAAACGCCGGGTACCACGCTCAAGCCCACGTCCAGAGGATTGCCCAGGGCAAGGAGTTCTTCTCCCATTACCGGATCTGCGGTGGCCAGGGGCAGTTTGTGCATGGTAGACGGCGCGGCGTCGTTGTCCTCGAAAGCGTCGACGCGGAGCACCGCCAGGTCGTGAACGGGGTCGGCGGCGATGACCTCCGCGGTGCTTGTCCGGCCATCGATGGAGACAATTCGCAGGCGGTAGTCCTCAGGTTCAAGGATCGCGTCGGCAACCACGTGATAGTTAGTGGCCAGCAGTGCGTCGTCGCTAACGGCAAAGCCGCTGCCCACGGAGTTCTTGTTTTGACTGATGCGATCGACGGACTCCACCACAAACAAGCTCAGTTTACTGGCTTCGAACACGGCATTGGAGTCTTGAGCCGCGCCGAGGCCCGGGGTGCTCGCGATCAGTAGCAGTATTGCGCAAAGACCATGGCGCAGGGGCTGGGGTAAATCCCAGCCAGATCTAGAACCCTCAGAGGTAGGGCATGGCGGGACAGTACAATTGAAATGCATCGGGCTCCCCAGGGACTTTGGTGAACGCCGGCGAGGACGCCGGACCCTTAGACGTTAGCAGGTTCCGTTAACGTTTCGCAGTGACTTGGAACAAAGAAGCGGGTTCTTACAGGCGTTCGACGTAGGCGTGATACTCAAGGCTGGTGATGTGGCGTTCGAACTCCGCCAATTCCTGTTCCTTGGTGAGACCGAAGGTGCGCTGCATCTCGGGCCCCAGGGCCGTGCTGACAAAACTGGATTCACCAAACAGGCGCAGGGCTTCCTGCATGTAAAGGGGTAGGGCCGGTCCCTCCTGGCTGTAAGCATCGCCAGCAATAGGTTCGCCGGGGGGCAGGCCACGCTCGATACCATCCAGGGCGGCCGCAAGAATGATGGCGAACACGAGATAAGGGTTGGCGTCGGCACCAGCCACGCGATGCTCGAAACGTCGGGCCTTGTTGCTTCCCGCCGGTACCCGCACCGCTACGGTACGGTTTTCGTAGCCCCAGTTGGGAGTGGTGGGGGCGTGGCTGCCTTTCTGAAAACGCCGATAGGCGTTGAAACTCGGAGCCAGGATGGCGAAGGAGTCCGGCATATGTTGCAGACATCCGCCAATGGCACTTTGCAGCTCAAAGGTGCCACGTTCCGTGCCGTCGTCGAAAATGTTCTGTCCGTCACGATCAAGCACCGAGCAGTGCACGTGAAGACCATTGCCCGCCTCGTCCTCAAAAGGTTTCGGCATGAAGCTGGCGACAAAGTCATGCTGCTTGGCGATTTCCTTGATCGCTCGCTTCATCATCAGGATTTGCCGCGCAGCGAGGATCGGATTGTCCACGTGCCGCATGTTGATCTCATACTGGGAGGGCGCAGACTCCTTGACCACGCCGTCGAAAGGTAGGCCCTGAATTTCGCAGGCGCGATGGATCTGCTCCAGCATGCGGTGATTCTGTTGCAGCACGTCCAGGCCGTAGAGATTGCCGCCGATGGGCTCGCCTCGATAGGGATTGCGCTCGCTGTGCGCCGGACGCCGACCGTCCCAGCGCAGGAGGCTGAATTCCAGCTCTGCAGCTATAACCGGGCGCCAGCCGTGGGCGTGATAGCGCGCCACCACCTGCTTGAGGACCTGGCGGGCGTCGCCGAGATAGGGCTGGCCATCGGGGCGGAACATGGTGAGCATGAGCTGGCCGTGGCGGCCCCGGGGGGACCAGGGCGTGGGCAGCAGGGAGCCCTCGACAGGCAGGCAAACGCCGTCCTCATCCCCCGATGCAAAGACGAGTTCCTCGACGTCGCGACCCCAGATATCCAGACTCAGGGCGGTCTTGGGGAACTTGAGCTCGCCCTTGTAGACCTTGGCCAGCTTGTCCCGCGGCAACCATTTGCCCCGCAGTACGCCATTGCTGTCGGGCAGCAAGGCTTCAATCATCGTGATTCCGGGGTTCGCGCGCAGGAACCAATCAACTTCCAGTGCCATACACCTCCAGGCACCCGGGTCCAATCCCGGTCTGCACTAACCCAAGGCGTACTATTGCCGCAGGGGCGGGGAGGCTCAATGCCCCGCATTGGGCAACGGCAGCGCTCAAGCCGGGCCCATGTAGACCGTCAGGGGGTCTCCACCGGCGGCCTCGCCAAGGCAGGACATGGAATTCAGGAACAAAGAGAACAAATCCGTCTGCGAATTCACATCCAGCTT
>DIYG01000069.1 GCA_002428935.1 Halieaceae bacterium UBA6060 | reverse complement strand
GAAGCTCGGCGGGAAAGGTGTTGCGGTCAATATCCGCGATCGTCTTCGTGGCGGTGCTCAGCCCAGCGATCAGCAGGACAAGCGCAAAAACAAACAAGCTCGGCAGTCGGGTCAGCATGGTAGCTCCTGCAGTGAGTGAGAATGTTGGTCGAATTGAAGAGCCCGGTTAGGGCCCCATCGAGGTCGATTTAGGGGGCGACGAAAACGTGTCCAATCATGGTTGTACCTTCAAACACCGCTTTGTCGACGACTTCGCGCTCGTTGATAAAGACGAAGTCAAACTCCCCATTGGCGTTTGCGTCGCTGTGGAGCATGACGATATAGCGATCACCCGCCGTGGGTTCGGAATCTACGGTCAGCGATACGTTTTCCGAGGTACCCGAGGGAATGGATGTGTAACCGGCGACGACGGTGCCATCGGGACGGCCGTCCTTAAAGGGGTGCATCACGAGCCAGCCGTCGCCGGCGATGGTGACCTGGGGAAAACTGAATGTGTCCCCAGAGCGTGTGGCGCCATCGGTGGTGATGGCGTTTTCCGCACCGTTGCCCATGGTGATCTGTGATTCTTGAGCCTGAGTCTGAGCAAGGGTGGCGCCAAAGATGACCACCGTCAGAGCTAAGAGTGAGTGTTTCATTTTTTATCCTTTGTTTTTTTAGCAGCGCAGGCAGTGAGGCCATTAGGCGCGCCGCAGACACTCCGCTAGCATACACCGGTTCGCCAGCAGTGATGGATTGGAATTCGAGGGTCATGAATAATCGCTACATGCAGCGCGCTCTGGAGCTGGCTCGCAGCGCCGGTGCCGCGGGCGAGGTCCCCGTGGGGGCTGTCCTGGTGCGCGGCGATGAGATTCTTGGCGAGGGCAGCAATGCCCCTATCGGTGCATCCGACCCGACGGCCCATGCGGAAATCATTGCTCTTCGCGCGGCGGCGGCCGCAGAGCAGAACTACCGGCTGCCCGGCAGCACCTTGTACGTAACCTTGGAACCCTGTGCCATGTGCTGTGGGGCGCTGGTTCACGCTCGGGTCGCCAAGGTGGTATTCGCCGCCATCGAACCTCGTGCTGGGGCGGTGGTTAGCACACGGAACCTCCTTGATGATGCGGCCTTTAATCATCGAGTGCAGTGGAGCCAGGACGAGGAATTCGCTGACGCCAGCGCGGAACTGCTGAAAGCTTTTTTTCGCGCCCGGCGCTAAGGATTTTCGGAAGTGTCTACAGTGCTCGCAGCTGCAGGTCGCGCAATGCCTCGGGGATCAATTCGCTGACGTCCACCGGTGGTTGAGGGGCCTTGTCTCTTGCGCTCTGCCAGCGGAGGATATTGTAGTAGTGGCGAATGTTCTGCACATAGCGAACTGCCTCCAATCCCCGGGCGTAGCCGTAGCGAAGGTTGCTGTAATGGGCGGGATCTTCCAGTAGGGGGAGGGCGTCCATGACGTCGGCCCAAATATGAGGATCACCGCCCTGGCGCTCCGTAAGTATTCGCGCATCTTCCAGGTGGGCGCGGCCGATGTTGTACGCCGCCAGGGCTAGCCAGCTACGGTCGGGTTCGTAGATATCATCGGGTAAGCGGCGGCGAAGGTCCTGAAAGTAACGTGCCCCGCCGCGGAGACTTTGTGCGGGGTCCGTGCGATTGGTCACGCCAAGATCTTTGGCTGTGGCTCGGGTCAGCATCATCATGCCTCGCACCCCCGTGCGAGAGGTCGCCTCGGGATCCCAATGGGACTCCTGATAGCTGATGGCAGCAAGTAATTCCCAGGGCAGGTCTTGCTCCCGGGCGACGATTTCAATCAACTGCTGATAATCCCGTAAATCCCGGCGTACGCGATTCACGAAGGTCTGCGAGTCTACTCGCGAAATATTTGCGTCCTGAGCAAAATAGCGGGCTTCGAGACTTGCAAAGAATCCGTTTTCGCCGCGCTCCTCCAGAAAGCTGTTAATCCGAGAGAGAAGTTCGGATTCCGCTGCCTGGGCGGGTAGATACCAGACGATGTCTCGCTCGTCGGAGAGGTCAAAGGCTCGCTCGAGTCGCGGTACGAGGTTTTGCTGAATAGCGAAGTCTCGGGAGTCGACAATCGCCAGATCCGCTTTGTCCGTATTGACCTGGAACATCAGCTCCAGCGGGTCGCTGGTGGGGACACTCACCCAACGGAAGTCCGCCTCGTCCTTCTCTGCCAAATCGCGGAGCAAGTCCTCATGGCTGCTACCGCTCATCACCGCGATGCTCAATCCACGAAGATCCGCCAGGTTTCGCGGCTTTCTCTCGCCCACCTTGTAGATGACCTGGGGGCGTTGATGGGCATAGGGATTCGTGGCGGGATAGTGGGTGGCACGATCTTCCGTAAGGGTGAGGCCGGCGCCGGCGATATCCGCCTCGCCACGATCCAGAGCACTAAACAATGCGTCCAGCGTAAATGCCTGCTCTACCACCAGACGCACATCGAGCTCTTTGGCGAGGGCCTTAGCCATGTCGTACTCATAGCCCTGTTCGCCATCTCGACCCAGGTAGTACGTGGTGGGTCCATTGCGGGTAATAAAGCGTAGTTCGCCGCGATCCTGGATCGCTCGCAGGGGATCGCGGGCGACATCGCAGGCGGTGAGAAAGCTCATGGCCAGAAGCAGGGCGGAGATGTTTCGGAGAAAGGCCATTGCGGGGATTGTACCGACCTCTCGTCTTTGAAGCAGGCGTTCTGCTTCCCTTAACGAGGAGCAGGGGGAGGAGTACAATCCGCGCCTTTCTTCCCCGGCGACCTTTGCCCATGCTTGTGTTTCCCGGCGCGACCGCCTTGTCTCCCTTTCGTCACGACGCCCTGGAGCGACAGCTTCAGGCCATTGCACCTTCCCTGCGCCTCTTGCGCACGGGCTATCTATCCCTGGTGCAGACCGAGGCCCTGTCAGAGGACACATCGGCGCGGCTTGAAGCTCTACTCCACCAAGCTTCTCAGTCGCGTTTTGCTTCCCTTGATGATCTGCGCGAAGGTTCTTGGTTGTATGTCCATCCACGAGCCGGGACGATCTCACCTTGGTCGAGTAAGGCGACGGATATTGTTCGGCGCTGTGGGATCAGCGCTGTGGAACGGGTGGAGCGAGCTTTCGCTTATGAGCTGGCCGGTCTCCCCGAGAGCGATGCTGATCGCGCTGCGGTGCTTAGGTTTCTCCATGACCGCATGGTGGAGGCCGTAAGCTTCGAGCTGGAGGATCTGCACTACCTATTTGAGCAGGCTTCCCCGGTGGCGAGTGAGAGCGTTGAGCTACTTGACCAGGGGCGGGCAGCCCTTGAGCAGGCTAACGAAAGACTGGGTCTGGCCCTCGCCGATGATGAAATCGACTATCTTTGCGAAAGCTTCGCCGAGTTGGGTCGCAATCCGCGGGACGTGGAGTTGATGATGTTCGCCCAGGCAAACTCCGAGCATTGTCGGCACAAGATTTTTAACGCTCAGTGGACCATCGACAATGAGGTCCAGGCTCACAGCCTCTTTGACATGATTCGCAATACCTACCGCGCCGCGCCGGAAGGTGTGTTGTCCGCCTACGCCGACAACGCGGCGGTGGTGGAGGGGCAAGCAGCGAGTCGCTTTGCGCCGTATGGAAGCGCGGGCACCTATGAACCCCGGGCCCAGGACGTTCACCTGCTCATGAAGGTGGAAACCCATAATCATCCAACGGCTATCGCACCTTTTCCTGGAGCGGGCACGGGTGTTGGGGGCGAGATTCGCGATGAGGGGGCTGTTGGTCGAGGCAGCAAACCCAAGGCGGGTTTAACGGGGTTCAGCGTATCAAACCTGCGTATTCCCGGAGCCACCCAGCCCTGGGAGCTAGAGCACGGCAAACCCGAACGTATCGCCTCGGCCCTGGACATCATGATCGAGGGGCCCATAGGTGGTGCGGCCTTCAACAACGAGTTTGGCCGACCCAATCTGTGCGGGTATTTCCGCAGCTATGAACAGCACCTGGGCGACCCCCAGGGCGGTGAGACCCTTCACGGGTATCACAAACCCATCATGATCGCTGGGGGCTTTGGCAATATCGCAGCGGAACATGTGGACAAGCCCAGCTTTGCTCCGGGGGCCGCGCTTCTGGTCCTCGGCGGGCCAGCCATGCTTATCGGCCTGGGTGGAGGCGCGGCATCGAGTATGGCAAGTGCCGATGGCCAGGAAAGTCTCGATTTTGCCTCCGTGCAGCGTCAGAACCCGGAGATGGAGCGCCGCTGTCAGGAGGTCATTGACCGATGCTGGCAGCTCGGTGAAGACAATCCCATTGCCTTTATCCACGACGTGGGTGCCGGTGGTCTGTCCAACGCACTGCCGGAACTGGTCAAGGACGGTGGCTGCGGCGGCGTATTCTCGCTGCGCGCCATCCCCAGCGATGACCCGGGTATGTCGCCTTTGGAACTCTGGTGCAACGAAAGTCAGGAGCGCTACGTGCTCGCCGTAACTCAGGACAAGCTCGAGGCGTTTCTGAATATCTGCGAGCGAGAACGCTGCCCCGTGGCGGTGGTGGGAGAAGCTACGGAGAGCAAAGAGTTGCGGGTTAAGGACGAACACTTTGGCGATGAGCCTGTGGCCATGCCCATGAGTGTGCTCTTTGGCAAACCGCCCAAGATGCACCGCGTCGACAAGCGGACTCCATCGCGAGGCAAACCGTTTGCTGCGGAGCCCCGGTTGGAGGATGCCCTGGCTCGCGTACTGTCCTTACCCACCGTGGCCAGTAAGAAGTTCCTCATTACCATTGGCGACCGCACGGTGACGGGGTTGGTGGCGCGCGATCAACTCGTAGGCCCCTGGCAGGTACCGGTGGCCGATTGTGCCGTGACCCTGGTCAGCTATGACTCTGTGCTGGGTGAGGCCATGGCCATGGGTGAGCGCACGCCCGTGGCGCTGCTCGATGGCCCCGCCTCGGGGCGGATGGCGGTCGCCGAAGCCATCACCAATCTTTGCGCGGCACCTCTGCGGTCCATTAGTGATATTCGTCTATCCGCCAACTGGATGGCCGCCGCCAACGAAGCGGGGCAGGGCGCAGCGCTCTACGACACGGTTCGCGCGGTGGGTGAAGAAT
>DIYG01000127.1 GCA_002428935.1 Halieaceae bacterium UBA6060 | reverse complement strand
GCTAAATCGACCGCCCCATGGCTTCTCTGTTGCTCCCGCGTCTTTGCTCATGCTCTGTTACCCATCTACACTGAAATAAATATGGAAAATTTGAAAAGTCTGTCCGGCGCCACTCTAAGCCCTCCGAGACGACCCTTCAGGAAAATAAAGCCGCGCATTGTAGCATGAAACCACAACAGCAATTAAATCTGGAACTTGACGCCGAACACTTGGCTGACGAGGGTTTCATCCCCGATTTGTGTCAGCTAAACGCGGTTTTCTTTCTGCTCGTGCTGACGCAGGTTTTTGCAGTCGTCATCGCGGTCATAGTCAGTTCAGACCGCCTCCTCGGTTGGGAGTTTCTGGGCTTATTGTCGATGTTCTGTCATGCCATTGTATTGAGCTGTGCAGCATTGACCTGCCAACTAAGACCGCTTTACGAAAAATTACCCGCTGCTGGCGTCGTTGGATTTTTCCTCGCGATCACTTTGTCTGTCACGGCTCTTTATGGTTGGCTTTTTATTAAACTGCTGCCAAATGAACTCAATGCGACCCTGTTTCTATACAAGAGCATGCTGATCACGGCCATTCTCTCAGTGCTGGCCTTGCGCTACTTTTATCTGCAACATCAATGGCGCGTCCAAAAACAGGCGGAACTAAAGGCCCGTTTGCAGGCCCTTCAGGCACGTATTCGTCCGCATTTTCTATTCAACAGCATGAATTCAATAGCCGGATTAATCGGGATCGACCCAGAAAAGGCCGAAGATGCCATTTTGGACCTTTCGGAGCTGTTCCGAGCCACCCTTAACAACCAGAAGATGCTCGTTCCGCTTTCCGAGGAACTCGGTCTTTGCAAACGCTACCTAAACATCGAGGGCCTCAGATTAGGTGAGAGGCTCACTACTGAGTGGGATGTCGCCTCCGGTGTAACTGGCGCCATGATTCCTCCTCTAAGTTTGCAGCCTTTATTCGAGAATGCTATCTATCATGGTATTCAGCCGCGTGTAGAAGGTGGCTGTATCAAAGTACAAGCGTATGAACAGAAAGACTGGCTGTATATTCTGATCAGCAACCCCAGCGATAACCAAGCCTCAAAACACAAAGGCAATCATATTGCCCTGGATAACATACGCAGCCGCCTGTCTGCGCTTTTTGCCCAACGCGCAGTTATCAAAACGAGCTTTCTGGACGGAGAGTTTACCGTGACGCTAAGGCTACCCATGGAGTTGAACAATGCCGGAGCATAGCCAGCCGCTGACCATTTTTATTGTGGATGATGAAACACTCGCTAGAGAGCGACTAAAACGAATGTTGGCAGACATGACGGGCGAGGTAGTCGGTGAAGCAGACAATGGCGAAAAAGCCATAAGCGGCATCAGGCAGATTCAGCCAGACCTGGTGTTACTGGATATTCGAATGCCGGGCATTGACGGTCTCCAAGTTGCGGCGGATATTAGTAAAATGAAGCCTGCCCCAGCCATTGTTTTTTGCACAGCTTACGACGAGTACGCGATTGAAGCATTTAAACTCAATGCCTCATCCTACCTACTCAAACCGGCCAGAAAAGAGGATCTGGAGGCGGCCATCCGTTCGGCATCTCAGCTATCCCAGGCACAAATCACCCAGCTGCAGGCGAGTCAGCAGCAGTCGGAGCCTCAGTTGTCATTCACTGCCCAAACCTGGCAAGGCTTGGAGCGCATCAAGCTCGATGACATCTTTTACTTTAGGGCAGACCAAAAATACGTCACCGTTGTGCATAAACAAGGTGAAACCCTGACTGACCATACGCTTAAGGACATTCAGGCTCGCTTCCCTGAACAATTGTTCAGAGCCCACCGTAACTCGTTGGTGAATATTCTGCATATTCACGCTTTGAACCGCGACAAGCAATCACACTATCAACTCGAGCTCAGTAACGGCAGCCTGGTAGATGTTAGCCGACGCGAAGTCAGTGACGCCAAGCGATTACTCTCTCGCCTTTGAAAAATAACGTAAAACACCACCTGCACACCCTTTTCCAGCACTTAGAGAAACACTTCACAGTTTCGTTGATAGCTTGATAATTATGAGAAGCAGGTCTTTTTTTGCTCACTCTCTAACCAAAATTAACAGACTGTAAGATCAACTTGTCGTATAGTGATCTTAGTTAACACCGCAGTCTTTCAGAGAGGAGTGTTACATGAAAAGATTTAAGCTAAGTTCCATTCTCGGCGTTCCGGCCTTGGCTCTTGCCTTTGCAATCGGCGCCCCGACACAGGTATTTGCACACAATATGCTCGAAGACGAAGATACCATTCTGATCGAAAAACAACCCTCACAAAAGATCCCTTACTCTAAAATCGTGCGCAAACTAAGTAAGCGTTTGTTCAACTTTGATACCTATAAAGTGCTCACCTTTGGCAAAGGTAAGCGCAACAGCGTAGCGCGAAGCTTTCAAGATTTTGCAGACCGAAGCAAATACCGCTTGAACGTTCGCAGAGACGAAGTCGAACTTAAATACACGCTTAACTTCTAGGCGTAATCGCCCTCAAATCCACCGCTCGAAGTTAACTCCGACTTCGGTTATCGCTATACTTAGGCCAATTCGAACTTGGCACTAAGGGTGATAGCCATCAATACAACAGCTTCAATCTCCAACACGACCAACTCCACCAAGAAACTCCGTATCGCTTCCCGTGAAAGTGCGCTTGCCTTGTGGCAGAGCCATCACATCAAGCAACAACTCGAATCGTTGCATCCGGGGCTGGAAGTCGAAGTAGTGGGCATGACGACCAAAGGGGACCAGATTCTTGATGTTCCATTGGCAAAGGTTGGCGGAAAAGGCCTGTTTGTCAAGGAGCTGGAAACCTCTTTGCTCAAAGAAGAAACCGACATCGCCGTGCACTCCATGAAAGATGTGCCCATGGAGTTTCCCGAGGGTCTGGAACTCGGCATTATCTGCGAGCGGGAAGAACCCGCCGACGCCTTCGTAAGCAATCACTTTGCGAGTCTCGAGGCGCTGCCCGAGGGCGCTGTCGTTGGCACTTCCAGCTTGCGTCGCGAATGCCAGCTTCGGGAGCTGCGACCGGATCTTCAGGTGCGTTTTCTTCGAGGTAACGTCAATACTCGTCTCCGCAAACTTGATGAAGGGGAATATGACGCGATTATTCTCGCCTGTGCGGGGCTTCTGCGCCTCGATATGGCTGAGCGTATTCGCAGCCGTATTCCCGTCACCCAGTCCTTGCCCGCCGGTGGCCAGGGCGCTGTGGGTATTGAACTGCGCAGCAACGATCAGCGCACTCGGGAGCTCTTGGCGCCCCTGCACCATGGCCCCACGGCGGAGCGAGTGTTGGCCGAGCGTGCCCTGAATCGTCGCCTTGAAGGAGGCTGTGAAGTTCCCATTGCCGCGTTTGCGGTCCATGAAGGCGAAGAACTGTGGTTGCGAGGTCTCGTCGGGCGGCCCGATGGCAGCGCCACCCTTCGTGCTGAGGCACGGGGCTCGCGTCAAGCGGCGGAAACCCTGGGTGTGCGGGTCGCCGATGAACTTCTGGCAGCCGGTGCCGCCGACATTCTCGCTGAGGTCTATGGTCGCTAAACGCCGAGTATGGGTGACTCGCCCGGAAGGTCAGGCCGACGCACTGCTGACGGCCCTGGAAGGGGATGGCTGGCTAACCACACACCTGCCCTTGCTGCATATCGAGCCTCTGGATCCCCTGCCGGGTGAGGAGCGACAACGAGTCCTGGACCTGGATCTCTACGAGCATCTGATCTTCGTCAGCGCCAATGCCGCACGGATCGGTCTGGAGCGCATCAGTGACTACTGGCCTCAGCTACCTACCCGGCAGCAGTACTGGGCCGTAGGAGAAAGCACGGCGCTGGTTCTGGAAGGGGTGGGGTTGACGGTGACCCGCCCGACGCTGGATATGAGCAGCGAGGGTCTTCTGGCCCTGGCCGGTTTACAGAATGTGCAGGACCAGCGAATCCTTATCGTCCGCGGGCAGGGCGGGCGACAGCTTATTAGCGAGACCCTTTCGGCCCGGGGTGCGCGGGTTTCGTCCCTGTCTTGCTATCGCCGCGCGCCGGTGGTTTACGACGCGACCGTTGTTTGTGGTCTCGCGGCTGAGCAACGCCCCGACGTGATCACGGTCAGCAGCGGCGAAGGCCTGGATCTGCTAAGCGGTTTGCTTCAACCGCTGGAACACACTAACTTAGCCGCCATCACCCTGCTGGTCCCGTCACCACGGGTCGCGGAACGCGCCCGGGCCTTGGGATGGCAGCACATCGAGCTTACCGACAACGCGTCGGACACGGCCATGCTAGTCGCCACCCGGCGCTGGCAAACGGCGCACCTTGGGGAGGCACAGCATTGAGCGAGGACTTGCGCGAGGACACTCGCAAAGACAGCGCTGACACGGATTCAAGCACCGCGACGGATGCGGCGGAAGAAGCATCGGCCGTCGATACCGCCGCGAAAGACGACGGAGCGGAAAGCGAGTTGCTGGATGGACAGAGTTCAACGACGGGTTCGGTCGGTGCCACGAAAGCCGATGCAGGTCATTCTGCCGAAAGCACGGAAGTGCCGCCCAGTCCTTCCGTTGCGGTGACGCCGCCACCCGCACCGGTTGTTGCGGCACCGGCTGGTCGCTCATCGGCGGCGCCTATCGCCTGGTTAGCCTTGCTTCTTGTGTTAGTAGTTGCCGCCAGCGGTTTTTACATGCTGTTGGATTTACAGCGTCGCGAAGCCCTATTGTTGCAACGAGTGCAGGGGCTGGAGTCTGTATCGGGGCAGGACGACACGACCTTTGATCAAATGCGTGACAACCTCCAGCGTCAAATCGAGTTGGAATTGGAAGGTATCGCGGCTCGCCAGACCCGGGCGGAAGAAGACCAGCAACGGGCGGCCAACCGCTTGCAAACCCTGGTCGATGACGCCACCACAGGAACCCAGCGCCAATTCGCCGAGCAGCTTGCGGCCCTGGAGCAGTCCGTCGCGGAGCAGCAGCGACGGCTCATGGATCAACAGCAACGAATCGGTGAATTGAGCGCCGAGGATAAACAGGCCTGGCAGCTTGCCGAGGCTCAGTATTTGCTGCGCCTGGCCAATCAACGACTGATTATGACCGGCGATACCCTCTCTGCAGAGGCCCTGCTGCGCAGTGCCGATGGCATCCTCCGCGAGTTGGGTGATGCAGATCTGCACGCGTTGCGCGCCGCCGTGGCAGAAGACCTTGCCGCCGTGCGCGCGGTGCCCAAGCTTGACGTGCAGGGGCTGTATTTACGCCTGGATGCATTGATTCGTCAGACCGATGCCCTCGTGTTGTTTGAGTTGCCGGAGCGCGCGACGGAAGGCGTGGTGCCTGCGGCGGATGATTGGCAGAGCCGGCTGGCGCAGGGCTATCGTGCCGCAGTGGCCAAGCTTTCGGAGTATATCGTGGTATCTCGCCGGGATGTGCCTGTCGAAACCCTCATGGATCCCCAGTACGAGGGACTGGTCCGTCAGAACATGCGCATGCTCCTGGAACAGGCCCAGGTGGCGATGCTGTCGGGGAATGACCTCCTTTACCGGCAGAGCCTGGAACGGGCGGAAGGTTGGGTAACCCAGTTCTTCAAAGGCGATGAGCAGGCTGCGCTGGCCATGGCAGAAGAGCTGCGTCGTTTACGCGACGAGCGGGTGGCCGTTGATTTGCCGGACCTCAATGGGTCCCTTCAGGCCCTGGATGCGGTGATGCGCTCCCGTTTGGCCAGCAGCGGGAACTGAGCCATGGGGAGTTTGTTTGTTATCGCTCTTCTGGCGCTCCTTGCGGGCGTCGGCATCGTCGCACTCATAGAGACCGAGCCGGGTTATCTGCTCATCGCCTACGGTGGCTATACGGTCGAGACGAGCTTTTGGGTAGGTATCGTACTTATCGCCACCGTGGTGCTGCTGCTCTACGCCGCGTTACGTTTTTTGGCTCGCTTGATCAGCAGCCCCGGGCAGATTCTGAATTGGGCCGGTGAGCGTCGCCTGCGTCAGTCGGCACGACTCACCAGTCGAGGTCTGATCAATTTTGTCGAAGGCAACTGGGCCCGGGCGCGCAAGCAATTGTTGCGCGGTGCACGCTACGGCGAATCGCCGTTGCTCAATTATCTCCTTGCAGCTCGGGCTTCCTATCGCCTGCAGGAACCGGACGCCATGCGCCGCTATCTCGCCCAGGCGGCGGAGAGCGACCTCGACGCCGGTGTCGCCGTCGATCTCACCCAGGCCGAGCTGCAATTGCATGCCAAGCAGTACGAGCAGGCATTGGCGACGCTCCAGCGAGCGCGACAGAGCGCCGCCAAGAATCCCCAGGTGCTGCACCTGTTGTGTAGAGCCTACGATGGGCTGGGTGACATAGAGGCCATGGAAGAATTGTTGCCGGCCTTGCGCAAACACCGTATTGCCGGTCCGCTGGAGTTGGATGATCTGGAAGCTCGGGTTCACCATGATCTGCTTGAGAAGGCTGCGGTAACCGGTGACGGCGCCCGTTTGCAGGCCCTGTGGAAACGCTATCCGCCTCGTCTGCGCGATCAGACGGCGGTGCAGATGCACTATCTCGAAGCCCTTCTGGCCTGCGACGAAACGGCCCTGGTCGAGAAGGAAGTCGTCAAACGGCTCAAGAAATCCTGGCAGCCAGAGCTGCTTGCCCTGTATGGCCGCATCCCCCGGAAGGAGGCGCAAAAGCAGCTTACCCTTGCGGAGGGTTGGCTCAAGCAGCACCCGGAAGATCCAGAGCTGTTGCTTTGCCTGGGTCGTTTGGCCATGGCCGAGCGTTTATGGGGCAAAGCAAGGGATTATCTGGAGCACAGCTACGCCGCTAAAGCCAGCGAAGAGGCCTGCCTGGAACTGGGTCGACTTTTGACAGCGGTTGGGGATCACGCAGCGGCAGCGGCCGCCTTCCGCAGCGGGGCGGCCTTGCGTGGCGAACCCCTGCCGGAGCTGCCTCAGCCGGATGACGTTATTCCCGAGACTCATCGCCTCGAAGAAGAACCCTGAGGTGCTTGCTTGATGTGCCTGATTCGTGACGTTAACGATGGGAATGTAAAAGCTGAGCATGGAAATCAGCGGCGGAAGTCAGGGTTTTGCGGCACCTTCACCAGACTTTGACTGTATAAACTTGGACTTGATCTGACACAGAGCGTCAACTTTGAGAAAAGCGGACGTTTGACGGTCTCGTGTTGATAGACGCTTGCCGACCCATGGCAGACACTTGGTCGCGAGATCCACGTAGACTAAGTAAATGAACCCGCGCTTTTCGAAACGTCAGTCGTTTGTCTACGAGCGCTTTGGAGAACCTTGCGCTGTGCTCCGGCTGGTCGAGAACACCATGGGTCCTGTACGCCGTGGTCATCTTCGCGTGGCAATGTCCCTGGTGCCAATCAATCCATCAGATCTGCTTCCGATCACCGGGGCCTATGCGCATCGAACCTCCCTTCCTTCGTTTGCCGGCTATGAGGGTGTCGGGCGAGTAGTCGAGGCCTCGCCGGAGCTGGCCGATTTTGTTGGCAAGCGAGTCCTTCCGCTACGGGGCGAAGGCACCTGGCAGACCGTAGTTGACTGCGATTCAGCACACGCAGTTCCGGTGCCTGATGAAGTGCCCGACGACGTGGCGTGCCGCGCTTACATCAATCCGCTAACGGCGCTCGCAATGCTTGATCGTTGGCCGGTTCAAGGGCGTACAGTGATGCTGAGCGGCGCGGGATCCAACTGCGCCGAATACCTCGGGTGCTGGGCCTACGAGCGAGGTGCTGAGAAGGTATTTGGAGTCTACCGCTCGGAGAGTAGGGTTCAGCGAATGAAGGCCTTCGGAATCCAACCAATCCCAATGGGTGATTCGAAGCGAATTCTCGACCTTGCCGTGCACACAGACGTCACGTTCGACGCCCTGGGCGGGCGATTGGCTTCGGCTATCCTTGGGAAAATGCGTGCGGGCACAAACTTCGTGGGATACGGACTTCTCACTGGGCAATCCGTAATACCGCCTGCCAACACCAAGGCATCATTGCGGCGCTTCCACCTAAGGGATGAAACGGGAGACATCTCCCCCGTGGCATTCACCGAATCATTCGCGCGGATTTGGCCATTACTGTTGAAGATGAAGCTTCCGGAGGCACGCCCTTGGCCCGCGAAGGACTGGCAACGTGCTGTTCTAGCGTCAAGTAAGCCTGGGAGCCCAAAACAGCTTTTAGATCTCGCTTCCTTGGCGATCTGACAGATTCGCTCGCCTCCAGCAAAACCGACTCGTATGGCATCACTGACAGCCAGTTTTTACACGGCCTCGGTCGATAGCAGCGGTCGCTGAGTGGGGCTACGAATGCCCGCCGAGTCTGGCCCGGAACGTCCGGTAACGAGAAAGCACGACCAGCACTGACGCTGTGTGTCAGGCCACGTCTGAACTAATCCACTCAACGTCGCCGCGGAGCAGGGTCGACACCAATACCGAGTTCGTCCCAGAGGGATTCCACACGCTCACTAACGGCCGTGTCCATGCGGATGGGGGCACCCCATTCGCGGTCGGTCTCCCCTTGCCACTTGTTGGTGGCATCGAAGCCCACTTTGGATCCCAGACCGGCCACGGGGGAGGCGAAGTCCAGATAGTCGATGGGTGTGTTGTCGACAAACACGCTGTCTCGGCGCGGATCCATACGCGTGGTCATGGCCC
This sequence comes from Halieaceae bacterium UBA6060, assembly GCA_002428935.1. Classification (GTDB taxonomy): domain Bacteria; phylum Pseudomonadota; class Gammaproteobacteria; order Pseudomonadales; family Halieaceae; genus Congregibacter. Next base: position 9,123 of record DIYG01000127.1, on the reverse strand, counting down.
AGATCACGTCCTGCCAGTTGCGTACGTCCACATCGTCGTCGGTGACAACAATGAACTTGGTATACATGAACTGACGCAGAAAACTCCAGATGCCGAGCATCACACGTTTGGCGTGACCCGGATACTCTTTGCGCATACTCACTACCGCCATGCGATAGGAACAGCCTTCGGGCGGCAAATAGAAGTCGACGATTTCCGGAAACTGCTTTTTCAACAGGGGTACAAACACCTCGTTGAGGGCGACGCCCAGAATGGCCGGCTCATCGGGAGGGCGGCCTGTGTAAGTGCTGTGATAAATGGGTGCTTCGCGGCTGCTGATGGCCGTGACGGTAAAGACTGGAAAGCGCTCAACCTCATTGTAGTAACCCGTGTGATCGCCAAAAGGCCCCTCGTCGGCTTCTTCGCCGGGCTCCAGATAGCCCTCGAGGATGTATTCGGCGGTGGCGGGAACCTGCAGGTCGTGGTCACGGCACAGGGGCGTAATGCATTCGCTGAGCTCGGTCTTGGCTCCGCGCAACAGACCGGCGAAGGCGTACTCCGACAAGGTGTCGGGAACCGGAGTCACCGCGCCCAAGGTTGTGGCGGGATCTGCACCCAGGGCCAATGCCACAGGATATCGTTCACCGGGATGCTGCAACTGCCAGTCGCGATAATCCAGTGCGCCACCGCGATGGGACAGCCAGCGCATGATCAGTTTGTTGCGACCGATGAGCTGCATGCGATAGATGCCGAGATTCTGGCGTGTCTTGTTGGGGCCTCGGGTGATGACCAGGGGCCAGGTAACCAGGGGGCCTGCATCCCCGGGCCAACAGGTCTGAATCGGTAGCTCATAGAGATCGACCTCATCGCCCTCGCGCACGTGGGTACGACAGACGGGATTGCGCACGATCTTCGGACCCATATCCAGCACCTTGCGCAGGAGCGGCGCTTTTTCCCAAGCCTCTTTCATACCCTTCGGTGGATCGGGTTGGCGCAGATAGGCGAGGAGTTCACCAATTTCCCTCAGCGCCGAGACATGCTCCGCGCCCATACCCAGGGCGACACGTTGCTCCGTGCCAAAAAGGTTGGCCAGCACCGGCACGCGATGTCCCTTGGGATTCTCAAACACCAGGGCGGGACCGCGAGCGCGCAGGGTGCGATCGGCAATTTCGGTCATTTCCAGGTGGGGGTCTACTTCCGTAGACACGCGACGCAGTTCGCCTCGGGATTCCAGATCGGCGATGAAGTCGCGTAAATCGGTGTAGCGTGCACTCATGGGGAATGCTGCCCTAAATTAGCGGATGTGCTTGCAAACGGGCCGGGGAACAAGGGGCAGGCGGTAGACTGCCCAGGGCCGCTCTACTTGCGTTTCATGGACAGGAAGAACTCGTCGTTGGTCTTCGTATCCTTGAGGCGATCGAGGAGGAACTCCACGGCGGGTAAATCTTCCATGCCGTGGAGCAGCTTGCGCAGAATCCACATGCGCTGCAGTTCCTCTTCTCCGGTCAGTCGCTCCTCGCGCCGGGTTCCGGATCGACGGATGTTGATGGCTGGGTAGATGCGCTTCTCCGCAACCTTGCGATCGAGATGCAGCTCCATGTTGCCGGTGCCCTTAAACTCTTCGTAGATCACTTCGTCCATCTTCGAGCCCGTGTCGATCAGCGCCGTGGCGATGATCGAGAGGCTGCCGCCTTCCTCGATGTTTCGTGCGGCACCAAAAAAGCGCTTGGGACGCTCCAGGGCATGGGCATCCACACCACCGGTGAGTACCTTGCCGGAGCTTGGAATCACCGTATTGAAGGCCCGGGCGAGACGGGTGATGGAGTCCAGAAGGATCACCACGTCGCGTTTGTGCTCCACGAGACGCTTGGCTTTTTCGATGACCATGTCGGCCACCTGTACGTGCCGGGCCGGGGGTTCGTCGAAGGTCGAGGCCACCACCTCGGCACCCCGGGCGCCCACGGAGCGCTGCATCTCGGTCACCTCTTCCGGTCGCTCGTCGATGAGCAACACGATCATGTAGGTTTCCGGGTTATTGGACAGAATCGCCTGGGCGATGTTCTGCATCATGATGGTCTTACCGGCCTTGGGCGGCGCTACCAGCAAACCGCGCTGTCCCTTGCCGATGGGCGCAACCAGATCGATGATGCGCCCGGTTAAATCTTCCGTGCTGCCGTTTCCTTTCTCCAGCGTCAGCCGCTCGTCGGGGAACAGCGGTGTCAGGTTTTCAAAGAGAATCTTGCTCTTGGAATTCTCCGGCTTGCTGAAGTTGACCTCGCCGATTTTGAGAAGGGCGAAGTAACGCTCGCTGTCTTTTGGTGGGCGGATCTTTCCGGTGATCGTATCGCCCGTGCGCAGATTGAAACGGCGGATCTGACTCGGCGACACATAGATGTCGTCGGGGCCGGCCAGGTAGGAGCTGTCTGCGGAGCGTAAAAAGCCAAAGCCATCCTGGAGGATTTCCAGAACGCCGTCGCCGTAGATGTCTTCACCACTTTTCGCGTGGCGCTTCAGGATCGAGAAGATGATGTCCTGCTTTCGCGAGCGCGCCAGATTGTCCAGGCCGATACTCGCGGCGATGTCGATCAACTCCTGGGTCGACTTGCGCTTCAGGTCCGTCAGGTTCATGGGCTCGCCCTTGGGACCGTCGCCATTGTTCGAGGACTTTTGCCCCGAGCGACCCCGGCCTCGGCCCCTGCGTTGGGACTGGGACCCGTTTCCGTTGTCGCCGCCTCCGTTGTCGGCCTTGGCCTCTGTGGGCTTCGGGCTGGCCTTTTTATCGCTGCCCTTGTCGGCCGCTTTATCGACAGCGTTGTCGACGGCATTGCCGCCCGTATCGGCAACGGCGACGTTGCCGTCACCGGTCGCTTCTACCGATTCTTCAATGGAGGGCTGGGGTGTGCTGGACTGAGTTGAAGTAGACAAGTTGGTTTACGCCAAAGAGAAGTAGAGTTGATGGGAGTTGCCGTTATCTTGAGACGGCTGTGAAACGGAATTTTCTGGCAGACCTGTAATGGCGGCAACGGGGCTAGTGGTGGTGCCCGCCGCGGGGCCAGATCGTGCCCAGATCGTACCCAGATCGTACATAGGTGATCGTAGAATTCGTCCTAACCTGGATCGAAGAGAAACACCACGATCATCGATTAATCTGCGAACAAACAGCAATTACAAGCAATTACAAAAAGGAGGCTGGTTTTTTTCTTCGCGCAGGACTGCACGTTGAGGGCAAATTAGCACGGCCCTGGGGTCAGGTCTAGGGGTTTTTCCAAGGGTTTTTAGGCCGGCTCTTGGCCTGTCCTAAGCTGGGGCCTGGGTTCGTCGCCGGGAAAGGAGAGTTCCGGGGTGGCGCGAGGCCACGCCCGGAGGAAGAGAGTCTCAGGCGAGGCTCTCGTCGATGAATTCCACCAACTGAGTTTTGGACAGGGCACCCACCTTGGTGGCTTCGGCGTTGCCGCCCTTGAACAGAATCAGCGTAGGAATGCCACGAATACCAAACTTCCCGGGAACTTCGGGATTGGCATCGACGTCTACCTTGCAGATCTTGAGTTTGTCTGCATACTCGCCTGCAATCTCGTCTAAAACCGGCGCGATCATTTTGCAGGGGCCACACCATTCGGCCCAGAAGTCGACCAGGACAGGCAGTTCGCTGCCCAGAACGTCCTGCTCGAAGCTCGCGTCGCTAACGTGCGTAATGCTTGCACTCATAAGTTGTCTCCAGTTGTGTCTAAGTAGTTCTGTTACGGAATTACGGTGGATTCTAGCGCGGACATTGGGGCAGCGGAGATTAATTCAAGCGCTGCAAAGCATTATGCAGTTATATGCATAAACCTAAGAACACTAACAAACCTCGGCCCCAGAGGCTAAACGAGGTGTTGCAAAAGAGGATGGGAAAGGCATGGCGGCCAGCAAGTCATTGAAACTGGGCATCATCGCCCTCGTGGGTGCTGGTATCGCCAGCTTTTGGTACTTCGATCTACACACCCTGTTGAGCTTTGAAGAGCTGCGGGCCCGCAGCGATGAGCTACAGACCCTGCGCAAGGAGCATGCGCTGCTCAGCGCTCTGGTGTTTTTTACCCTGTACGTTGCGGTAACCGGTTTATCTCTGCCGGGAGCGGCGGTGATGACCCTGGCCGGTGGTGCCATATTTGGTTTTTGGCTGGCCGTGGTGCTGGTGTCCTTCGCCAGCTCCCTCGGTGCCACCCTGGCCTTTCTTGTTTCCCGGACCCTCCTTCGAGATTGGGTACAGGAGCGTTTTGGTCGACAGCTGAAGTCTTTGAATGAAGGTTTCGCTCGCGACGGCGCGTTCTACCTGTTTTCTCTACGACTTGTGCCGGTGTTTCCTTTCTTTGTTATTAACCTGATTTCAGGTCTTTTACCCATTGGCACGCTGCGTTTCTACTGGGTGTCGCAGCTGGGGATGCTGCCGGCTACGGCCGTGTATGTGAATGCGGGCACTCAACTCGGGCAGTTGGAGAGCCCCGCGGGCATTCTCTCGCCGGCGCTCCTGGGATCTTTTGTGCTCCTGGCGATCTTTCCTTTTATAGCGCGATCTTTTCTCGGTCGTTTGAAGGCCCGCCGCAAGCTAAGGGCCTACTCCAAACCCAAACAGTTCGATACCAATATGGTGGTTATTGGCGCTGGATCTGCGGGCCTGGTGGCGTCCCTAATTGCCGCGACCCTGAAGGCAAAGGTGACATTGATTGAACGCCATAAGATGGGCGGTGACTGCCTCAACACGGGTTGCGTGCCCAGCAAAGCGATTCTGCGCAGCGCCCATGTGGCCGATGAAATGCGCCGTGCGCCGGAGTTTGGTCTGGCTCCCGTTGATGTGGCGGTGAACTTTCCCCAGGTTATGGAGCGGGTACAGCAGAAGATCGCGGCCATCGAGCCTCATGATTCGGTCGAGCGTTTCACCTCTCTGGGGGTGGATTGCGTCGCCGGTGATGCGAAGGTGGTGTCGCCCTGGGAAGTGGAGGTAAATGGTGAGCGCATTCGAACCCGAAATATCATCATCGCCAGCGGTGCGCGAGCCCGGGTGCCCGACATCGACGGTCTGCAGGATCTCGACTTTCTAACCTCGGACACCCTTTGGGAGATTCGCGATCTGCCGCGCCGTTTGTTGGTCCTTGGGGCGGGCCCCATTGGCTGCGAGCTGGCCCAGGCCATGGCCAGTTTGGGCTCGGAGGTTACCCTGATTACCCATGCCGAACGTATCTTGCCTCGGGAAGATGCGGACGCGTCGGAAGTGGTTCATCGGCGTTTAGCGGCCAAGGGCATTACTATTCATTGCCGCTGCGAACCTGTGAGCTTCGCCCAAACGGCGGAGGGGCAGAGCGCTCTGTGTAAGCTCGCCGGCGAGGACAGGACGTTGCACTTCGACCGCGTTTTGCTGGCCGTCGGCCGTACCCCTAACATCGAGAACCTGGGTCTTGAAGAACTCGGCATTCGTACCACAAAGCGAGGCACCATCGAGGTCGACGATTATCTGCAGACCGATGTCCCCACGATTTTTGCCTGCGGCGATATCGTGGGGCCGTACCAGTTCACCCATACGGCCAGTCATCAGGCCTGGTACGCCACGGTCAATGCGCTGGTGGGTCACTTTAAACGTTTTCGGGTCGACTACTCGGTGATTCCCTGGGCAACCTTTACCCATCCGGAAGTGGCGCGGGTGGGTTTGAGCGAGGACGAAGCCCAGGCGCAGGGAATAGCCTACGACGTGACTCGCTACGGCATAGACGATTTGGATCGCGCCATCGCCGACAGTGAAGACGAGGGTTTTGTCAAAGTGCTCACGGTACCGGGGAAGGACCGTATTCTCGGCGCGACCATTGTCAGCAACCACGCCGGGGATTTACTCACCGAGTTTACCCTGGCCATGAAGCATAAGCTGGGGCTGAACAAAATCCTGGGTACGATTCACATCTATCCCACCATGAGCGAAGCCAATCGATTTTTGGCGAGCGAATGGCGGAAGGCCCGCAAGCCTGAGGCCCTGCTGGCCTGGGTGGAGCGCTACTTCCGTTGGCGTCGGGGTTGAGGTGGTTTAGGCCGGTCTACGAAATCCGTCAGAAGCCGTGAGCAAAGCTGGCGCCGTGGACAGTGCTCGACCCTGGTATGTCTACCTGCTGCGCTGCGCCGACGGCAGCCTCTACACGGGAGTTGCGACCGACGTGCAGCGGCGTCTGCGACAGCACAACGGAGAACTTGTCGGTGGCGCCCAGTACACCCGCGGGCGGCGCCCTGTGGCTCTGCTGTGGACGGAAGCCTGGGAGGACCGTTCGGCTGCCCAGCGCCGTGAAGCTGCCATCAAGCGTTGGCCCCGCACTAAGAAGTTGCGCCTGCTGTGCTCAGCGCCTCCAATTGCTCCTGTTCCCTAAGCCAGTCGGCTTCCAGGGTTTCCAGCTTGCGCCGGGCTTCGCCCTGGCGTTGTAGTTGTTCCTGCAAACGATCTTTGGACTCATCGGTGTAAAGGGCAGCATCGGCAAGGATCGTCTCTATCTCGTCGAGAGACTGCTGGCAGTCGGCCATGGCCTGTTCTATTTTTCTTACCCGTTGTTCGATGGGTTTGCGTAAAGCGCGCTCGGCGGCGGCCGCTTTTCGTTGCTCTTTACGCTCGGCGCTGCTGCCGCGGAAGTCGGGGGCAGGTGTGTCCATTGCTTTGTAAGCTGCGGAGCCACTCGTAGCGGTGCTCTCGCCCCCAAGCAATTCCTTCTCGTAGTCCTCCAGATCGCCGTTGTACTCTCGCAGCTCGCCCTGATGAATCCGATAAAGATGTTCTGTACTGCTGCGCAGCAGGTGGCGATCGTGGCTTACCAGGATTACCGCGCCTCCGAAGTCCGCTAGCGCTAACTCCAGAGCCCGCCGCATTTCCAGATCCAGATGGTTCGTAGGCTCGTCCAGGATCAGCAGGTTTGGGCGCTGCCAGGCGAGCATTGCCAGGGCCAGGCGAGCTTTCTCACCGCCGGAAAACGGCGCTATGGGAACCTCGGCCCGGCTGCCGCGAAAGTCGAAACCGCCGAGAAAGTCTCGCAGTTCCTGCTCTCGCACATCGGGGGTGAGGCGTTGCAAATGGAGGAGAGCACTCGCTTCAAGATCCAGGGCATCGATCTGTTGTTGATCGAAGTAGGCGACCCGGCAACCATCGCTGTGCAGTCGTTCGCCCGCGAGGAGGGGTAGCTCGCCGCAGAGACTGCGCAGCAAGGTGGTTTTACCGCAACCGTTGCGGCCCAGGAGAGCCAGGCGATCTCCCGCCCGTACGGCCAGATCGCAGGCCCCGATGAGCGGACTGCTGCGCTCAAAACCAATGACCGCCTCGTGCAAGCTCAGCATGGGGTCGGCAGCTCGAGGCGCTTCCGGGAAGCGAAACTCAAAGGGGCTGTCTACGTGAGCCACCGCCATCTCCCCCATGCGTTCGAGTTCCTTGAGGCGGCTCTGGGCCTGGCGGGCCTTGGTGGCTTTGGCGCGGAAACGGCGCACAAAGTCTTCAATTTCCGCCCGGCGGCGGGCCTGCTTGGCAGCGCTGGCGCGCTGCTCAGCGAGGCGTTCGGCCCGTTGTTGTTCAAAGGCACTGTAGCCACCGCGATAGGAGCGCAACTCTCGCTGTTCGATGTGCATCACGCCGTCACAGGTGGCGTCGATAAAATCTCGGTCATGGGAAATCAAGAGTAGAGTGCCGCGATAGCGGCGCAGGAAACTCTGTAGCCAGAGGCTAGTGTCCAGATCCAGGTGGTTGGTGGGCTCATCGAGGAGCAACACTTCTGAGGGGGCCATGAGAGCCCGAGCCAGGGCCAGACGTACCCGCCACCCGCCGGAGAAATCACTGAGTGGGCGGGTTTGGTCTTCGCTGGAAAAGCCCAGACCGCGCAGCAATCCCTCCACCCTTCGCTCGGCGCTATAGCCGTCGCAGGCCTCCAGGGCCTGATGACTTTGCGCCACGCCTTCGAAGTCTTCCTCAGCTTCCTGGCGCGCCAGGTGTTTTAGGAGTTGGGCGACTTCCCCATCACCTTCCAGGACAAACTGCGCGGCGCTTTTTGCGCTGGCGGCCACGTCCTGGGCCATATGGGCGATACGCTGGCCACTGAGACCGTCAATGCTGCCGCCATCGGCGCCCAGCTCACCAAGGAGCATGGCAAACAGGCTGGATTTTCCACAGCCGTTCGCCCCCGTTAGGGCGATTTTCTGGCCGGGGAGCAAGGTAGCATTGGCGTTTTCCAGCAACAGCCGATCCGCCCGTCGCAGCTGGATGTCACGTAAGATAATCACGGGCGGGGAGTGTACTGGGCGTGGACGGCGCAGAACAGAAGAGCTTGGGAGAAAAAGACGCCAGCGCAGATGATGCGGTGGAGCGCCTGTGGGTCTATGCCACGGCGCTCTATGGTGTCAGCGGGGTAGCCCGTGCCTGTCTCGACGCCCAGAATCAGCATGGAATGGATGTGAATATGCTGCTGTTCGCCGTGTGGTTGGCGGATCGGCGGCGGCCCTTGAGCGCGGCCCAGGTGGAGGAGGCGGTGGGGTACTGCCAGCCATGGCGGCGCGATGTGATCCTACCCCTGCGTCGTCAGCGGCGAAGCTGGCAGCAGGATCCTCATCGGCAGTTGGACTACGAGGCCATCAAGGCCCTTGAGATATCCGCCGAGCGAGAACAGTTGCGACGCCTCGCGGTGTTGAGCGAATCACCGCGATGGGCTCTGCCCACAAACCAACTCGAAGATCATCCGGCGGAAGAGCTTCTGGCGGAGAATCTGCATCAGGTAGCCAAGGTCTGCGGCAGCACGGGTTCCGTGCTGGATTCTTTGCGCCAGGCCATCCGGGGCGCAACGACGCAAAAGGGCTAGTCGGCGGCGAGAAAGCCGCCGGACTGGTAGTCCCAAAGGCGTTTGTAGATGCCGCCCTGAGCGAGGAGCTCGTCGTGGGTGCCCTGTTCGGCAATACGTCCCTTGTCCAGTACGATCAAACGGTCCAGAGCGGCAATGGTGGATAGCCGGTGGGCGATGGCTACCACGGTCTTGCCTTCCATCAACTCGTAGAGACTGTCCTGGATGGCGACCTCGACTTCGGAGTCGAGGGCTGACGTGGCCTCGTCCAGGACCAGTATGGGTGCATCCTTGAGCATCACCCGGGCGATGGCGATGCGCTGTCGTT
>DIYG01000133.1 GCA_002428935.1 Halieaceae bacterium UBA6060 | reverse complement strand
ATTCCCCACTGCTGCCTCCCGTAGGAGTCCGGGCCGTGTCTCAGTCCCGGTGTGGCTGATCATCCTCTCAGACCAGCTATGGATCGTCGCCTTGGTAGGCCTTTACCCCACCAACTAGCTAATCCAACGCAGGCTCCTCCAATAGCGCGAGGTCCGAAGATCCCCCGCTTTCCCCCATAGGGCGTATGCGGTATTAGCTTGAGTTTCCCCAAGTTGTCCCCCACTACTGGGTAGATTCCTACGCGTTACTCACCCGTCCGCCGCTCTACTCAATCCGAAGATCTTTCGCGCTCGACTTGCATGTGTTAGGCCTGCCGCCAGCGTTCAATCTGAGCCATGATCAAACTCTTCAGTTCAATCTTTATCCTCAACCCACTCCCCGGTCACTCACCTAAGTAAGATCACGCAAGAGCTCAAGGGCATGAGGGTTGGTTTGCACAAAAACCTGCGCCCACCAACAAATCCCGGCTCAGACACTTCTCGAAATCATTGTTCAAAAGAATCAATGAGTCACTTGTCGTGTCTGAATAGTCAACAACACTATCCTCAACAAGTGCCCACACTTCTGTCTTCATCAAACTGTTAAATAACGCCCCCAAAACGTTAAAGCTCAGGGGTTTTGCCAGCCAGGCCGGCTGGGCGAGGCGCGCATTATACGCAGGCGCGACCAGCGCACAAGCACTTTTTCAAAAAAAGTTTTGGGGACTGCGAACGTACTATTTTGGCGGTGTTTTTCGCCAGCGACGCAACTGCTCGAAGGGGCCGGAAAGTGCGTATGTCAACGAGGCCAACAAGAGAATTTTCGGCGGATCCACGGTGACCAAACCAAAGATCAACACGACAAGCAAAATCGCCACAAATGGAACGCGGCCGTGTAGATCCACACCTTTGAAACTGTGGTACGGCACATTGGCCACCATCAAAATTGCGACGACGGTGGTTAAGGCCGCCGCAAGGATTCCCAATTCAGCAGGTAGCGCCGCACCAACCCACCCCTGGTCCTGACAAACCCAAACGGTACAGGCCATGATGCAGGCAGCCGGAGGGCTGGCCAGCCCCATAAAGAAATTTGGATCACCAACACCAACCTGAGTGTTAAATCGTGCCAGACGTAAAGCCGCGCAGGCCACATAGATAAACGAAGCGCTCCAGCCAATCTTGCCTAAGTCTCCCAAGGCCCAGCTGAACATTACCAATGCGGGGGCAACGCCAAAGGACACCATATCTGCAAGACTGTCGTACTCCGCGCCAAACTTGCTGGAGCTATTTGTAAGCCGCGCAACTCGACCATCGAGGCCATCGAATATCAAAGCAAACAGAATGGCGATAGGCGCGGTCTCATAGTCACCACGCATGGCCGCCACCACCGCGTAAAAGCCGCAGAACAAAGCCCCGGTGGTAAACAGGTTGGGAAGCAAATAGACACCACGGCGTTTTACCGTGCGCCCACCTTCAGATACTTCCTCCTCATGATCGTCGATAAGACTCTCAATACTGCTCGCCGCCTCTCCCAGGCTGTCACCCAGGAGTGATACTGACTCGGAGTTGGCTGTATCTTGGTCTACGGAAGCGCGGGAGGCCGGGCCGGTCAACGTATCGACGACCGCGGGCCCTTCGGTGTCACCACCATCATCAGCGCCGCCTTCCCCTTGTAAGTCTCGACTATCTGCCACTGCCCCGATCCTCAACCGCTGGAGAAAGTTTATCAGAGTCGTCGGTGACACCTTGGGCGACCCGCCACAATCCCGAAAGCACCGGATCCGATAAACGACCCGCTCTCGTGCAAAGACCAATTTCCATGGGCGGGATTTCGGCGATCGTAACAAGTCGCAATTTGGAGGCGAGCCCGCTGGCCTCGATCACCAGACGAGGAACAACCCCAACCCCAAGACCCAACGACACCATGGCGACGATCGCCTCGTGGCCAGCAACACGTGCGTACACATTGGGTCGACTTGTGTATCGCTCCAGCAACCAATCATTGATCAGCCGTTCGCTGACTCCACGCTCCGGAAGAATCCAGGGGCACTGGCCTACGGCGTCTATCAGTTCCAGCTCATGTTGCCCCTCAATCTGCAACATGGCACCACGTTCAATCCCGGGCATACACAAGCACAGCTCCGAGTGCGTGAGACGTTTAAAGGTGAGCTGTTCCGCCAACTGCGGCGGTTTGGCTATTACTGCCGCATCCGCGCTGCCCTGGCGAACGCGCTCTACCCCGTCCGCCTGGTCACCGGTTTGCAAAAGCACCTCAACACCGGGATAGGACTGCCGATACGCACTGAGCAAAGGAGACAAAAGCTCATGGGTCGCCGTTACGGAGCAGAAGACTCGTAGTTCACCTCTCACGCCTTTTCCGTGACCAAGGGCCTGACGCAAGCCCCGCCAGTCAGAGACCATCCGCTCTGCGGTAGTCCGCAGTTGCCGCGCGGACGGTGTCAATCGCATCCCGCGGCGATCCCGATCGAAGAGCGGAGTATCGAGATCCTCCTCGATTCTTTGGATTGTGCGACTCACCGCCGACACGCTCATATGCAGTTCCTTCGCGGTCTGGGTAAAACTGAGATTGCCGCAAACCGTCAGGAACACCTGCAAGGCCTTGATATCCATATTGCACCTAACGCAAATCTGTTTTCATGATATAGCGTTTTACGCAATACATCCGCCCTTCTACAATCGCAGCCCCTAAACACAGTTTCGGATCAGAAGGACCTAATCATGGGCCAGAACTACTTCAATACCCTTCCCTTGCGCTTACAGCTAGAAGAGCTGGGCAAATGTCGTTTCATGGACCCCGCGGAATTCGCGGGCGGTGTGGAAAAGCTGAAGAATAAGAAGATTGTTATCGTCGGCTGTGGTGCCCAGGGTTTGAATCAGGGCCTCAATCTGCGCGATAGCGGCTTGGACGTCTCCTACGCTTTGCGAGCGGAAGCCATCACCGAACAGCGTCAATCCTACAAAAACGCGACGGACAACGGTTTCACCGCAGGTACCTACGAGGAGCTGATTCCCCAGGCGGATGTAGTGATGAACTTAACACCGGACAAACAACACACCAGTGTTGTGAACGCGGTGATGCCTCTCATGAAAGAAGGCGCCTGCCTGGACTACGCCCACGGCTTTAACCTTGTGGAAGAAGGGATGCAGATCCGCCCAGACATCACGGTGGTCATGATGTGTCCTAAGTGCCCTGGCACGGAAGTTCGTGAGGAGTACAAACGGGGGTTTGGCGTGCCGACATTGATTGCCGTGCACACGGAAAATGATCCCAATGGCGATGGTATGGAAATCGCCAAAGCCCTCGCCGCAGGCACCGGTGGTCACCGCGCAGGGGTTCTTGAGTCTTCACCCATTGCTGAAGTGAAGTCTGATTTGATGGGTGAGCAAACGATCCTTTGCGGCATGCTCCAAACCGGCGCGATATTGAGCTTCGACAAAATGGTCGAAAAAGGTATTGATGCCGGCTATGCATCAAAGCTCATCCAGTATGGCTGGGAAACGGTAACGGAAGCTCTAAAACACGGCGGCATCACCAACATGATGGACCGACTGAGTAACCCCGCCAAGCTGCGCGCTTACTACCTCGCCGAGGAGCTGAAGAACATCATGCGCCCGCTTTATGAGAAGCATCAGGACGACATCATGAGCGGTGTGTTCTCCAGTACCATGATGGAAGACTGGGCGAACAATGATGCAAATCTACTGGCCTGGCGCGCAGCAACCCAGGAAACGGCCTTTGAGAAGACCCCCAACACCGAGGACGACATCCCTGAGCAGGAATTCTTTGATCACGGCATCTTGCTGATAGCCATGTGTAAGGCGGGTGTAGAGCTGGCCTATGAGGTTATGGTTGCCGCCGGTATCAAGGAGGAGTCTGCGTACTACGAGTCCCTCCATGAAACACCGCTTATCGCCAACACCATCGCGCGGAAAAAACTCTACGAGATGAACGTGGTGATTTCCGACACGGCCGAGTACGGCTGCTATCTATTTGACCACGCTTGTCGTCCGCTCCTTGCGGACTTCATGGCCGACATCGAGACCGACGTTATCGGCCGCGGCCTGGGTGCCGATGCTACCGTCGACAACCAGGAATTGATTCGAGTGAACGCAGCGATCCGAGCACATCCAGTCGAGGTGATTGGTAAGACACTGCGTGGCTACATGACGGCGATGAAGAGCATCTGATCTCCACGGTCTGAGCGCACGCAAAGTGCGCTCCATCCTTCGGACCACCTTCATAGCATAGCTACCGATGGCCACGCTCCAAGGGTTGATCGCGGCGTTACCCTTGAAGTGCGATTAGGCGGGAGTACGATAGAGCGACACGTCGATTGGCAAGCGAAGAGCCTCGTATGGTCGCAGTCAAGTTCCGGTGCGGCGTCACTCTGTTGGCGCTGCTTTCTTTCTCCGCTCAGGCGCAGTTTTCACTCCCAGAGCTGCTGAAAGGCACAGGAGTCACCCCCGAGCTGAGCGGACTTCAGGTCAGCCTGATCGAGCCCGGCAAGCACACGCAGAGCTTTGCCTTGGGGTTCGCCCAGCGTGATGAAGACAAGCTCACGTTGCTGCGCCCGGACCACAAACTGCGCATTGCCTCGATCTCAAAGCTCGTTGTTGCTATCGGCGTCATGCGTCTGGTGGACTCCGGCAAACTGAATCTGGATGCGGATGTCTCTGAATATCTGGGATGGCCTTTGCGCAATCCCGCCTTCGGTGCAGATCCCATCACGGCGCGGCAGTTGCTCACTCACACGTCCTCCGTTCGCGACGGACCGCGGTACTACATCCCCGCCGGGGACGGCCAGCTTCGGGACTTCTTTGATCCCGCGTCTCCCTTCTGGGACGAAGGCGTTCACTTCGCCGGCGAGCACAACGAACGCCCCGGTACCTTCTTTGTTTACTCGAACCTCAACTTCGGTCTTCTGGGGGAGGTCATCGAACGAATTACCGGCCTGCGCTTCGATCAGTATATGAGGCGACAGGTCATAGCCCCACTGGGGCTGTCGGCTAGCTTTGATCCCTGTGTCATTGCCGATGAGCAGCGAGCCGCTGCCTTTCGTAAGCGCCCGCCGAACGGCGATTGGAATCCCCAGGGCGCCTGGTACGCCCAGGTCGACGGTGGAGAGCCGCGCTGCTTTTATGGCATGGACATGAAAGACCAGGGCCACGCATTCCTTACCCACTATGCAATCGGCAGTAACGCAAGTATCTACTCACCTCAGGGTGGGTTGCGCGCAAGCGCCAACGATCTTGTCGCTGTCCTGCAAATGCTGATGAACGGTGGCGAACTTGGAGAGGAGCGTCTGCTGAGCGAATCCGCAGTGCAAGAAATGCTCGCTCCCCATTGGACTCTAAACGCTCAAGGAACCAACGGTCTGAGTGCAGGCGAAGTCGAGCCTGGCGGGCCCACCGACGGTCTGATGACCAGCTACGGGCTCTCGGTACATCGCATCGACATAAGCACCTGGGGTTTTGAAGAGGGCCCCGCAGTACTACTGGGGCATCTGGGCGAAGCGCATGGTGTGTTGAGCCACGCGCTCTTTGATCCCGAAACCAGAGACGGCATCGTAACGCTCATCTCGGGCACCGCCGAGGATCCCGCCCAGTTTCCAGGACACAGTCCCCTCTACCGCGTAGAGGAAGAGGTACTGCGTTGGTGGCTCGCGCGCCGTAAGCGATGAGACATCAGGCGACGCGACGTTCGCTCTAGGGGCGCAGCACTTTCTCGCCTCGGGAAATCCCCGCCACGCCAGAGCGCACCACTTCTAGAATATCCGTATCAGGGATTGCCGAGACAAACGAGTCCAGCTTGTCTGTGGTCCCCGCAAGCTGAATCGTGTACACCCGGGGCCCAACGTCCACGATCTGCCCGCGGAAGATGTCCGTGGTGCGCTTGATCTCTTCGCGCTGACCACCGTCCGCACGGACTTTGATCAACATGAGGTCTCGCTCTACGTGCGCGCCTTCCGTGAGGTCCACCAGTTTCACCACATCCACAAGGCGGTTGAGGTGCTTGGTGATCTGTTCGATGTGCTTGTCGTCGCCGTAGGTTGTCAGTGTCAGGCGCGACAGCGTCTCGTCTTCCGTGGCGGCAACGTTGAGAGTATCGATGTTGTAGCCCCGTTGAGAGAACAAGCCCACCACCCGCGATAGCGCTCCCGGCTCATTCTCCATAAGGATTGAAATGATACGTCGCATGTCAAACCCTCTCGTTCTTACTGAGCCACATGTCTTTCATGGAACCATTGGGTGCCACATGCATGGGATACACATGTTCCATGGGGTCGATAAAAACATCGATAAACACAAGTCGATCCTTCATGGCAAAGGCCTCGGCCATCTTGCTATCGAGTTCCGCCTTATCGCGTATCTCCATACCCACATGGCCATAGGACTCGGTCAGCTTCATAAAATCCGGCAACGAGTCTTCGTAGGTACTCATGGCGTAGCGCCCTTCGTACTGCATGTCTTGCCACTGCTTGACCATGCCCAGGTAATTGTTGCGTAGATTCACAATCTTGACCGGAGTGTTGTACTGCAGGCAGGTCGAAAGCTCCTGGATGTTCATCTGGATACTGCCCTCCCCCGTAACACAGGCCACATCATCCTCGGGAAACGCAAGCTTCACGCCCATGGCCGCCGGCAGACCAAAACCCATGGTTCCCAGGCCTCCAGAATTAATCCAACGCCTGGGCTCATCGAACTTGTAGTACTGGGCGGCAAACATCTGATGCTGACCCACATCGGAGGTGACAAAGGCCTTCCCCTCCGTAACCCGGTACAGGCTCTGAATAACCTCCTGAGGCATGATGTAGTCGCTGTCGCCAAACCGTCGCCCGGTCCACAGACCGTGAGACGCGCGCCATTCATCGATCTGGGCCCACCAGCGATCCAGGGCTTCTCCATCGGGCAATGCCTCATCGCTACTGTCCTGTAGATTTCGCAGGGCGGCCAAGAGGTCCGTTAATACAGCCTGCACCGGCCCGACGATGGGTATGTCCGCTGCAACAGTCTTGGAGATTGCCGCCGGGTCCACATCGATATGAATAATCTTCGCTCCGGGACAAAACTTGCTCACGGTGTTGGTCACGCGATCATCGAATCGAGCGCCGACAGCCAGGATCACATCAGAGTGATGCATAGCCATGTTGGCTTCGTAGAAACCGTGCATCCCCAACATGCCCAGAAACTGGCGATCCGATCCCGGGTAGGCGCCCAGGCCCATCAACGTATTGGTGACGGGATAGTTCAGCAATTGGGCAAGCTCGCGCAGAAGATCGCTGCCTTCGCCGAGAATCACTCCTCCTCCCGAATAGATGATCGGACGTTTTGCCGAGAGAAGTAGCTTTGCCGCTTTACGAATTTGCCCGCTGTGTCCGCGCACCGATGGAGCGTAGGAGCGCAGCTTGACCCGCTCGGGATACACGTAGGGGAATCGCTCGTCAGGGCGAGTGATGTCTTTCGGGATATCAATGACCACCGGGCCAGGTCGCCCGCTGGCGGCAATGAAAAATGCCTTCTTGATGGTCTCGGGCAGTTGCGTCGCATCGCGCACCTGAAAACTGTGCTTCACGATGGGTCGAGAGATACCAACCATGTCTGTCTCTTGAAAGGCGTCTTCGCCAATAAGATGACTCTGAACCTGCCCCGACAGGACGACCATGGGAATCGAATCCATGTACGCCGTGGCGATTCCCGTGACCGCATTGGTCGCCCCCGGCCCTGATGTGACTAGCACCACCCCCGGCTTACCCGTTGCCCGGGCGTAACCATCGGCCGCATGAGTTGCAGCCTGCTCGTGCCGCACCAGCACGTGAGGCACGCGAGCCGCCTTAAACAATGCGTCGTAAATATGTAGGACAGCGCCACCGGGGTAACCAAAGATAAACTCGACCCCTTCATCTTCCAGGGCCCGGGCAATCATCTCGCCGCCGGACAGCATCTCGACTTCCGAATCCAGCTCAACCTCTGCGTTCACGATCTCTTCTCCGCTCGCACCCCCGCTTACCCTCAGAGGTGACAAACAGTTCTGTGGGACGCCTCTGCGTCGCACCATAGGACGCCATCGACACCGCTACGCCGACCGCAAAAGAGAGAGGAAACAACCACGAAGACATGCGCAAGAACGCAGAAACACCCCGTGTCGTTGTCGCCTGCGCGGTAACGCAGTGTGGACTGCTGAACAAAGCTTCCTTGCGGAATTACCCTGGTCCAGCCGACGGGACGTGGAAACAGCCTGCACGGATTATCGCACCGCACCGGTAGCTAAGAGGCAGAGGGTACCCTGCGTTATCGTTACCATTTACACGACGGCGCAAGTTTGGTTATCCGTAGGCCGCTTGTCAACGGTAATTCGCCCCCATCAGGCTTAAGGCAACTTGGCAGGCAGGCCATGCAAGCCATTGAATTTGATAGATTGCGCTACATCCAACCCTTGGGTATTGTTGAGGGACCAACTGAGCGGAGCTCACCGTGAACGCCGAGAATCTGGCAGCCAGTCCCTCTCTGACCAAAGCCTCTCGATCATTTCGTTGTGCAGGCAGGATCACCGCAGCGCTAGGGGCGGCGTTACTGATCGCCCTTGCACCGGCCAGTTACGGAGACGACACCTATTACCGCTGGAAGGATGAGCGGGGGAAGATGGTTGTTAGCGATCGTCCACCCACGGACTCCAGCGTTGAATACGAGGTGGTCTCGCAAGGCTCGTCCCTGGTGCGACGGGTTCAGCCCGGGGAAGGTGCGGTGCCTGCGGAAGTCACTCCCCGTCCAGGCAATGAATTTGAACAGGTTGATACCAAGCAGGAGCAGTTAGAGGCGATTCCCAAGAATCCCGAAAGCTGCGCACGAGCCCAGGCCAACCTGGAAACCCTCAATACCTCCGCAAGAATTCGCATTCGCGATCAGGAAACGGGCGAGCTTCGTTTCATTTCTGAAGAAGAAAAGGAAGTGCAACGAGAGAAGGCGCGCGACACCATCCGCGTCCATTGCGAATAGGCGCCCCGCGCTCGCTAGCAAGCCTTATCGCCTACGCCACGTCTGAGGTTGTTCCCTCCACGGCGGCAAAGGCTGGCTCACCGGACACCCAGTCAACGGCTATAAGCTGCCCTGGCTCAAACTCTCCCGCGAGTAATCGCTGCGCAAGGGGATTCTCCAGTTCCTGCTGAATCGCCCGCTTAAGAGGCCGAGCACCGTACACCGGGTCAAAACCTGCCTCCACAAGCTTCTCCATGAAGGCATCGCTAACCGTCAGGTCTAGATCTCGCTCCGCCAAACGAGCTCGCAAGCCCGCCAATTGAATATCGGCGATGCCGCGGATCTGCTCCTGAAGGAGCGGGTGGAATACGACGGTCTCATCCACGCGATTAATAAACTCGGGACGAAAGTGCTGCCCGACCACACCCATCACTGCAGACTTCATGGCGACGTAGTTTTCCTCTCCGGCTAGTTCCTGGATCAGGTCTGAACCCAGGTTGGAGGTCATCACAATCACCGTATTGCGAAAATCGACGGTCCGGCCCTGACCATCCGTGAGTCGGCCATCCTCAAGTACCTGAAGGAGAATGTTAAAGACATCCGGATGGGCCTTTTCCACCTCGTCCAGGAGCAGCAGAGAATAGGGCCGCCGGCGAACGGCTTCGGTCAAATAACCACCCTCTTCGTAACCGACATAGCCCGGCGGTGCACCAATGAGCCGCGCCACGGAGTGCTTCTCCATAAACTCTGACATATCGACACGGACCATCGCCTGCTCGCTGTCGAAGAGGAACTCCGCCAGGGCTTTACACAACTCCGTTTTACCCACCCCCGTGGGTCCCAAGAACAAAAATGAACCGTTGGGACGATTGGGGTCCGAGAGTCCCGCCCGAGACCTCCGCACGGCGTTGGCTACGGCGACAACCGCTTCCTCTTGCCCCACCACGCGATCGTGCAACGCCTCCTCCATGCGCAAAAGTTTTTCTCGATCTCCCTCGAGCATTTTTGCGATCGGGATACCGGTCCAGCGCGACACGACTTCCGCAACTTCTTCCTCGCTGACTTTGTTGCGCAGCAGCGTGCGCTCCGCCGTCTCCGCCGCCTGGGCATGGGCGAGTTGCTTCTCAAGTTCCGGCAGGCGGCCATACTGCAACTCCGACATGCGAGTTAGATCCCCGGCACGACGCGCCGTTTCCAGATCTTGTTTTACCCCTTCGATCTCGCTCTTGACGGCGGCAGCACCTTGCAAAGAAGCCTTCTCAGCTTTCCACACTTCCTCCAGATCAGCGAACTCCCGCTCCACGGCCTCAATTTGCTCCGTGAGCAATTCCAACTGTTTGGCCGCCGCCTCACTGTCTTCCTTCTTGACCGCTTCCCGTTCAATCTTGAGTTGGATGAGCCGTCGCTCAAGGCGGTCCATGGCCTCGGGCTTGGAATCAATCTCCATGCGAATACGACTCGCAGCCTCATCCACAAGGTCAATGGCCTTGTCCGGTAGCTGCCGATCGGTAATGTAGCGCTGGGAGAGCTTCGCGGCGGCAATGATCGCCGAATCGGTGATATCTACGCCATGATGCACCTCATAGCGCTCTTTCAGTCCGCGAAGAATCGCAATCGTGTCTTCTTCGCTGGGCTCGTCCACCAGGACTTTTTGGAAACGACGTTCCAGCGCCGCATCTTTCTCTATGTGCTGACGATACTCATCGAGGGTGGTAGCACCCACGCAGTGAAGCTCACCCCGGGCGAGAGCCGGTTTGAGCATATTGCCCGCATCCATAGCGCCTTCGGCCTTACCCGCTCCGACCATGGTGTGCAATTCGTCGATGAACAGGATGACCCGGCCTTCTTCCTTGGACAACTCATTCAGAACCGCTTTCAAGCGCTCCTCGAATTCGCCACGAAACTTGGCCCCGGCAAGCAAAGCCCCCAAGTCCAAAGACAGGATGCGCTTGTCGCGTAAGCCTTCCGGAACTTCGCCGTTGAGCACCCGCTGGGCCAGCCCTTCGACGATCGCTGTCTTACCCACACCGGGCTCACCAATGAGCACCGGATTGTTCTTCGTGCGACGTTGCAAAACCTGAATCGTTCGGCGGATCTCGTCATCGCGACCGATAACAGGATCAAGCTTGCCGTCTCGAGCCCGCTCCGTAAGGTCAATGGTGTAGCGCTCCAGGGCCTGACGCTGGTCTTCCGCATCTGCGCTGTTTACGGCTTCGCCACCGCGCACCGACTCGACAGCTTGCTTCAGACCCTGTTCTGTTACACCACTGTCAAGTAGGGTTTTCGCCGTCGCGCCACCGGCTTCAACCAGCGATTGCAAAACAAGCTCACTGGAAATGAAGCTGTCACCACCTTGCTGGGCTTTGCGATCACTCAGGTTCAGAACCTTGCTCAGTTCCGGCGATACGTGTACCTCGCCGGTTGCATTACTCACCACCGGAAATCCGTCGATAAGCGTGCGTAGGGCCTGCTGCAAAGCATCCAGGTTTGCACCCGCACGCTGGAGTAGAGGCCGTGCGCTACCGCCCTGCTGATTCAATAAAGCCTGCAGTAAATGAGCCGAATCAATCTGGTTGTGATCCCGACCCAAAGCCAGGGATTGCGCGTCGGCTAGCGCGTTTTGTAGCGGATGGGTCAACTTATCCATGCGCATAGAAACCTCCTTGATGCCTCATGGCGAACCGAGGGGGCGACACAGCTCACGGTTACCCGCCCGGTATCTTTACCCCCACAGATATGGTGGTTTTGCTTTGACTTTCAAGGGCTCATTCCTGTGATGCGCGGATGATCAGGGTAGCCATACGCCCCGTTTGACCACTGCGCCGATAGGAGAAAAAGCGCTCGGTATCACGGTAGGTACAGCTTTGCAGGCCTTGCACATCATCGATACCAAGGGTGTGCAGCCGCCCCTGAGCCAACCCACCCAGGTCCGCCAGGTAGTGGCCCGAGCGAGAGGGCGACGGCGCAAAACAATCCCTGGCGAGGGATTTACCATCTCGACAGCCTTGATCCAGAAATGCCGCACGCACTTCCGGCCCCACTTCGTAAGCCTGTGCACCGATAGCCGGACCAAACCAGGCTCGAAGCTCCGAGGGCGGAGCGGCAAACTGCTCCACCGCTCGCTCCAAAATTCCCTGCTGGAGCCCACGCCACCCCGCATGAATGGCAGCGACTTGCGAGCCTAATCGATCGGTTAGTAGCACCGGTAGGCAATCTGCGGTCAGCACCGCACAAGCCAGGTTTACCTCTTCGGTGATCTGACCATCCGCTGCAGGCGGTGGTTCATCGCCGGCGCGAGCCGCTACGACCTCGACACCATGCACCTGATCAAGCCAAGAAATGCCACAGCCAGCCGGCAGGGCTAATCGCAGGGCTTCGCGGTTCTGCCGAACAGATTCGGGCTGATCCCCCACATGCATGGCGAGGTTCAAACCAGCATAGGGCACCGAACTCACGCCACCGCTGCGGGTTGTATAGAACACTCGAACGGACCTGGGCCAACCCTCAGGTTTTACTTCAACGACGCTCATGAACGCGCCCATGTAGTCGTTTCACCCTGGGGCATCCTCCTCTCGAAGCACCGTCCGCAGATCTAGAAGATCTGCCGCAATGGGTGATTCGAACTCGCACGCTTCGCCCGAAACAGGATGTTCAAAGCAAAGGCGTCTAGCGTGGAGAGCCTGCCGACGAAAAGCTCTCAGGGCGTCACCGAGAATATCGGACACCCCGCGAGGCAGTTGCAAACGCCCGCCGTAAACAGGATCACCTAGCAGGGGGTATCCGCGGTGGGCCATATGAACGCGAATCTGATGCGTTCTCCCGGTCTCCAGCTCGACCTTAAGCGCCGTGTAGTTAGCGAAACGCTCACTGATCCGGTAATGGGTCACGGCGGTCTTGCCGCCCGTAGCAACTACCGCCATCCGGGTTCGCTGGCGAGGGTGGCGACCAATGGGCGCATCGACACAACCACCGCCACTGGGCACCCCGCGAACCAGGGCGTAATACTCACGATTCACTTCTTTGCGCTGTAGCTGAGCAACAAGACTCGTATGGGCGGGAAGGCTACCCGCGACCACCAGGAGTCCAGACGTGTCTTTATCCAGACGATGGACGATACCGGCACGAGGTATTTGCTCTAGGGAGGGTCGGTGTTGCAAGAGTGCGTTTACCAGAGTGCCCGCGGGATTACCGGCACCGGGGTGCACAACCAAACCCGCCGGTTTATCAATTACCAGCAGATCCTTATCTTCAAACAACACATTTAGCGGAATATCTTGAGCCTGCCAGGAAACCTCAGGCTCTAAACGGGCCGTAAGCTGCAGTTGCGCTCCCGCCTGGACGATGGCTCGAGGCTTCACGCGCTCGCCGTTGAGCCGTAGGGCTCCCTGGCGAATCCAGGCCTGAAGGCGTGCGCGGGAGTACTCGGGAAACAACTGTGCAGCGATCTGGTCCAGGCGACCGCCCGCATGGACATCCTCCGCCTGGGCCGCGCGCTTGATAAGTTGCTGGGATTGCTCTTCCGTCACCGGTTTATGGACTCTTGCGGCTGTGCTTAAATAGCGGCCCTCGTGACCTCACCGATTCTAGCATGTCCCTAACCTCGTTCTTTTCTGACCGGCGAACGCTGCGCAGCCTGGCTCTTTTGTGCATTCTAGGGTGCACCCTGTTGGGCCTGGGCGGCTGTTCTGGAAACGACGAGGACTCAGATTTCAACGCTGACAGCGGCGAGCAACAGATCTACGATCAAGCACAGCGGTTTCTCGATGCGAGGAACTACGATCTGGCGATCCGCGCCCTCCAGGCCCTCGAGTCCCGCTACCCCTTTGGCCGTTACGCGGAGCAGGCCCAACTGGAGCTGATCTACGCCCACTACGGAGCCTTCGAAACAGAAGCTGCCGTGGAGGCTGCAAATCGCTTTATACGCCTCCACCCCCAGCACCCTAGCGTCGATTACGCTTACTACATGAAGGGTTTGGCTACGGCGACGTCCAGCCAGGATTTTCTGTCGCGCTTTACACCAACCGACCACACCAAGCGCGATACGGGTTATGCGAAAGAAGCCTTCGCGGAGTTCGCGCAGTTGGTATCACGCTTTCCCGACAGCCCCTACGCACCGGACGCCAAGGCTCGTATGGTGCATTTGCGTAATCTTCTGGCACGCAATGAAATACACGTCGCGAACTATTATTTCCGCCGCGGCGCCTACCTGGCCGCCGTAAATCGCGGACGCTATGTGGTCGAGAACTTTCAGCGCACACCGGCGGTTGCCGATGGACTCGCGGTAATGGCTCAGGGCTATCTAATCCTTGGGATGGACGACCTGGCTCAGGATGCCATCGACACCCTCGTACTGAACTACCCGGATCACCCGTCCCTAAACAAAGACGGTGAGTTCGATACGGTCTACACCCAGGATGGTTTGCAACGCTCGCTAATCAACCGCATGAGTTTTGGTCTATTCAACCCGCCAAAACCACCCCAATTCGATAGCCGCAAAGGCAAAGGCTAGATTCCCACGGCGAAAACGCGCCCGAGTTAGTCCCCCATCCGCCAAGAGGACGTAATGGGGTAGCGACGGTCGCGACCAAAGCCGCGTTGAGTAATGCGAACCCCAACGGGCGCCTGTCGTCGTTTGTATTCGTTAAGGTCCACAAGGCGCGCGGCACGTTCCACGTGCTCCCTAGCAATACCGGTAGCGATGATCGCTTCCACGCTGTAATCCTGCTCCACGTATAGCTCCAGAATCCGATCGAGCACGTCGTAGGGCGGCAGGTTATCTTCATCTTTTTGATCGGGGGCGAGCTCCGCAGACGGCGGACGATCGATAACTCGTTCTGGAATACACGGTCCCTGATCGTTGCGATACCGGCACAGCTCATAAACCAGGGTCTTCGGCACGTCTTTTAGCACATCGAAACCACCGGCCATGTCTCCGTATAGGGTCGAATAGCCCACGGCCAACTCACTTTTGTTTCCCGTGGTGAGGACCAAAGAGCCTTTCTTGTTGGAGATAGACATTAGCAGCACCCCTCGGCAACGGGCCTGCAGATTCTCTTCCGTGGTGTCGGGGGCCATGCCGGCGAACTCTTCCTTTAGGGTCGCCATAAACGCGTCAAAGATAGGCTCAATGGAGAGCACGGAATGACGGACACCCAGAGTTTGACTCTGCTCTGCCGCATCGCTAATGCTCATCTCGGAGGTGTAGCGGAACGGCATCATGACTGCTTCCACCCGATCCGCACCCAGTGCCTCGACCGCGACGGCCAGCGTCAGCGCCGAATCCACACCCCCTGACAACCCCAGCACGACACCGGGGAATCCGTTTTTGTCGACGTAATCCTTTACGCCCAGCACCAGGGCCTTCCAGGTTGCCGCTGTTTCTGGAAGGTCGTCGTGCATTTCTGAGCCGGTGACAACCACTTTCGCGTCACCAAGCGAGCAGTGACACCAGAGCGAGGCAGACTCAAACCGGGGACCTTCGACGACGAGCTCACCCTGTGCGTTGACGGCAAAGGACCCGCCGTCAAAAACCAACTCATCTTGGCCACCAACCTGATTCACGTACAGCACCGGAACGCCGTGCTGACGGGCGTGACCAGACACCAACTCTCTGCGCTCGCTTTGCTTCCCTCGGTGATAGGGCGAAGCATTTAGATTGATGATCAACTGTGCGCCGGCGGCTACCGCATCTGCGATGGGGGCATCGGACCAAATGTCTTCACAAATGCTCAGACCCACGGCGATACCTTGAATCGGTATCACACAGGCTTCTGTCCCCGGGTGAAAGTAACGCTTTTCATCAAACACCTGATAGTTGGGCAGCTCTCGCTTTCGATACTCTACCTGCAGCGATCCGTCATGGATGACACCGGCGCAGTTAAAGAGCTCTCCGTCACGATTAATGGGGTAACCGACAATGACCCAGCTTTCGGCGGGGAGCTCTTCGCAGAGAATCTTCAAACAGGCTTCGACACGGACACCCAGCGACGGGCGGAGGAGCAGATCTTCGGGCGGATACCCTGACAAGGTGAGTTCGGGAAACACCACAACCGGCGCATCGTGTTCTTCCACGGCGTCGCGAACCATCGAAAGAACCTGTTCGGTGTTTCCTTCGAAATCACCGACCACGGTGTTTATCTGGGCCATCAGCACGTGCATGGGAGAGACTTCAGCGGTAAATGAGGGTCGCTATTGTGTGGGATTGCGAGGAATGTGACCAGACGCCAGAGGGTGCGGCGCTGCTAGAATGCACCCCATGACCAGGGAGCTCTCAGCCCATGAGTAGTACGGCGATACTGCCTCCGCCATCGACCTCGTCGTCGGTACAGAATCAGTTGCTGTTTCGCATCTATCTGATTTACCGGTCCATTCTGTCCGTGGTATTCCTGCTCCTCATCATGCTGCCAGCTACCCGGGAGCTCGTAGGAGCGAGAAGTGCCCTTCTCTACGCGACTGTGAGCGGGGTATTCCTCCTTAGCAACGTGGCCCTCCTCGGTGCCATCGCCGCGAGGCTACAGCGCTCCGATGCCCGCCTTGTAGTACTGTTTTGCATTGATATCGCGTGTATCACTCTCCTTGGGGACGCCTCGGGAGGCATGGTCAGCGGCCTCCCCATCCTACTAACGGTAACCGTGGCCTCCAGCGCCGTACTCATTGGCAATCGGACGCTGGCAACCCTGGTGGCGGCCCTGGCGGTACTCGCTGTGTTGGCGGACACCCTGCGTCTCGTGTCCACCGCCCAGATTGGCATCGGCGCGCTGTTCCCCGCCGGGCTCCTGGGACTTCTTTTCTTTGTCGTCTCAGGCATCGTTCAGGTCATCGCCCTTCGCCTGGGGCGTGCAGAAGAGATTGCCAGCAAACGAGCGGGCGAGCTCTATCGACTACAACGCTTGAACGAGCAAATCGTCCAAAACATGCAAACGGGCATACTGATTGTCGACACGGACAATCGGGCTCGGATTTTAAACGGCGCGGCCGGCCGCCTCTTAGACCCTACCCGCCCCGTCGCCCTGGAGCAGGGCCGCGCCATCGACGATTACAGCGCCGAACTGGGCCGGCGTCTCATGCATTTTCGAAGGACGGGGGAACAAAGCGGGTCGCCCTTCCCGTCCCGGGAAGATGGAGCTGAGGTGGTAGCGAGATTTCAGGCTCTGGAAGACAGTGAAGAGCATCAAACCCTGGTCTTCCTCGAAGACTATCGCCCTGTGGCCGCCTACGCCCAGTCCCTCAAGCTGAGTTCCCTTGGGCGCCTGGCGGGAAGCATCGCCCATGAGATCCGCAATCCCCTGGGGGCAATCAGCCATGCCACCCAGCTCCTTCAAGAGTCGGACAAAATAGTCCCAGATGACCGCCGCATGCTCGATATGGTGCTCAGTAATAGCCAGCGGGTGAACGATATCGTGGAGAGCGTTTTACAGATATCCCGCAGAGAACCGCCACGACCGGACGTCCTGAAGCTCTCCCATTGGATCGATGAATACGCCATTCTGTACCAGCAAGTCCGGGAAAATCCTGGCGAACTCTTCATAGAGTTTGTTGATCCCCAGGCGAAAATTCTCTTTGATGGAGAGCATTTACAGCGGATCCTGGACAACCTTATCGATAACGCCATGCGTCACACCCAACAGCGCAGCGGCGAATATCGAGCCGAATTGCGGGTGCGCGTCGACCGCCAGCATCAGGACTGCGTCATTGATGTCTGCGATGATGGTCCAGGGGTAGATCCCGCCGATGTATCGAGACTCTTCGAACCCTTCTTTACCAAGAGTTCGGGTGGCAGCGGTCTGGGCCTGTATCTTTGTCGTGAGCTTTGCGAGTTAAATCAGGCTCGCATTGCCTACGTACCCACCAGTGACGGCCGCAGCCGCTTTCAAATCACCATCCATCAAGAGGAGTGAGCGACGCCATGAATCTAGGTACCGGCGCCCGCGTGCTTATCGTCGACGACGAGCCGGACATTCGCGAGCTACTGGAAATCACCCTTGGTCGCATGGGGCTT
>DIYG01000135.1 GCA_002428935.1 Halieaceae bacterium UBA6060 | reverse complement strand
CCCCGAGGCCCGACGGGCCGACTACAAACGTCAGCAGGATCGGAGCTATGCATCCGCAGATCGAGGGAACCTGGGCGCTGTTGTCGGCGAAGCGGGCACAGCGGCGACAAACGACGGGGTTCCCCTGCAAAGCTGCCCGGCGAAACCCAGGGTTGATCGGGCCGACAAGCAGGTCGATGCGCAGATCGACAAGATACCCTCCGACTTAATCGTGCTCGCCAACGATGTGCAGGCCGTGGGCGGTGCCAAGGACGGTCTGGCAAGCGTTGATGCAGGAGCAAAAGTAGTCGCAGGTGTAAACGATGCGTTTACCCATGCGGGCACCGAGTACCGCCCTCTCAAGTTGACCTCCGACAGTCTCAAGCTTGGCTTACAGATGACAGAGATGAGCATCAAAGGCCTGGAGGGAGAGCGCATTACCGCACTGGAGGCGAAGGGCGTGGTCGACACGGTTGCCGAACTCACGGGCAATCGCTACGTAAAAACCGTCTCCAATAGCTTCGACGCGCTCCTGAGCCTGGAGAGCCTAAGACTGCGCATCGCCAACGGTGAAAAAATCGAAGTAAAAGACGTCAGCGCCCTGGCAGAAAAGATCAACACCCTTCGCGGCGATCGCTTTGCGGCCCTTGGTCAGGTCCTTGAGGGGATAACAACCAACGCCAATCGCATAGAAAAAGCGAACGAGCTTGTCGAGCAATTGGGTAAGGCGACGGAGTTCCTCGACAAACTCGATGACGCCCGGGGAGATCCTGAGAAGGCTTTTGAAGCGTTCGGTGAATACCTGGATATGCTCGGCTCCATCGCGGGCAAAGTGCCGGGCATGGGTGAGTTCATGGAGCAGTACGCGGCGGCGGTGAAGAATATGGGTAAAGACGTTGCGACGATTTCCGAGGCGGTAAAAAAACGCAACGAAGCCATTGAGGAAGTCGGCGTAGCCATCGAAGGCTACGATTATGAAAAACTCCTATTGGATGCAGAGCAGTTCGAGGAAGACTTCCATACGGAAGGTGCCGGTCGCCGGCTCTCCGCCGACCAGATCAATGTCGATCTAAACGTCGCTGACGAGTTGGCCGCAGCGGAAGAAGCCCGCCGCCACTGGCGCCAATTGCAACGCTGCGTCATTCAATCCATGAGCCGCATGGAAGCAATAAAGCGACACCACAAACGGCTGGGTGAGCAGCGAAAGGACCTCAAGGATCAAAAGACCTTGGAACGTGACGCGAAGCACCTTCGCGCACGTGCGGACTACCAGAGCGGCGTGGAGAACAGTAGCAAGCTTGTCACCCTGAAACAGGCGCAGAACATGGGCTTCGCTTCCGTTAGGGACGCGAAAGCCTTCCTTGAAAACGAAACCAACTCACCACGCCTTGCGCTGGATCGAGCTGACGAAGCCGAGCGACTGGCTCGACGCCGAGCATTTATCACCCAGCGACGACGAGAACTGCGCGAGGAATGGTTCCGTCTCAAGGACAAGCGCGATGAGTGCGCCAAGAAACTGCCCATAGCGGAACTCGCCTACTGGCAGGCGCTACGAGACTACACGGCCGAGTACGCTTTTTACTCCCTGTACCTGCAGGAAGATCGGCGCACCTGGACCAAGGACAACCAGGCGAAGCTCGTCCACGACGCCCTCGCCGCCATCGATGCGCAGATCATCAAACAGGGCTTTGCCGTAGATGAAGGTCGAGTGAAGATCATCGTCGTCGATGAATGCGCAACCAACTCCCGCCGCAGTTCCGTAGGTCGATGATGAATGGCCCTCGCCATGGCATCCCTTCACGCGTGTTGCTTCTCGTATGTCTTGGAATAGCACTGCTGGCTTCTCCAGCTATGGCCGAGGAGTATCAGGACGACGTTCTCATGGCCCTTGGGGAAAAGCGGGTTCTCGCGGACCTGTGGGGCCTTGATGCGATCGGTCTGGACGCATCATTCCGAAAGAGCCTGACTGAGGATGGGAATCGGGATCGCGTCGTCGTCGCCGTAATCGATAGCGGCGTGGATGATGGGCATCCTGATATCGCCGACGACAGCCTGTGGGTGAATGAGCAAGAGCCCCTCAATGGCCGAGATGACGATGGCAATGGCTATGTCGATGATCGCTATGGCTGGGACTTTATCGACAATGACAACAACCCCTGGGACGAGCTGGGTCACGGAACTCACGTTGCTGGCATCATCGCAGCGGCAACGGGAAACGGTATTGGAATCGCCGGCGTCGACAGTCGGGCCATTATCATGCCCCTGCGTGCACTGAATCTGGGCGGTCGCGGCTATGGCTCCCAGGTGGGCGCGGCCATCATCTACGCCGCAAACCAGGGTGCGACGATTATCAACTTGTCCATGGCCATCGAGGAGCTTTCGCCGCAAGAACAACGGGCGATTGGCTACGCCCGAGAGCAAGGTGCTCTGGTCGTGGCAGCAGCGGGAAATGATGGCAAGAGCACGGCGGGTTATACCCCCGCCAGCATCCCCGGGGTCCTCACGGTGGCCGCTACGGGCCGGGACCATCAAAGAGCACCTTTTTCGAATTTTGGCTCCGCCGTGGATATCAGCGCGCCCGGCGTTGATATCGTCTCCCTACGGGCCCTGAGGACAAACTTCGCCGGTTTACTGAGCACTAACGCAGTGGAATCGTCTCCCTTCGTAGGGCCAAAAAGCAGCTACTATCGAGCTAGCGGGACGTCCTTCGCCGCACCTTTTGTTTCCGGCGCGGCAGCCCTCCTCAAGTCGCGAAACAAAACCCTGAGCGCAACGCAATTGTCGCGCATGCTAAAAAACAGCGCCCGGGATATCGACGCCGTCGGTATCGATGCTAATACGGGATATGGTCTGTTGGACGTGAAGGCCGCCCTCGCCGCCGACCCCGAGGCCTATGTCCTTTGCCAGATCAATGGAGTATCCGTAGTCACGCAGGATAGCGAACCGTACATTGCCGTGAATGGCAGCACCGCATCCGATCGATTACGCAGTGCCGAGTTAGTCCTTGGGGAAGGTAACTCACCGACACAGTTCTCGAGCCCCCTGTTCGAGATCCGTACAAACACCCAGAATGCCGAACTTGGCCGCTTCAATGCCCAGGTTCTACGCAGCGCGACCCAATGGACTCTGCAGGTAAACGTAAAACGCAAAGGCGGTATGGAACGCTCTTGCCGCTACGAGCTTTCCCTGGGCTGAAGGCTCCGATAGTAGAGCCTGTTCTTAGAAAACGAAGTAGTAGCCACACCAGGGATACGCGACTAGCTTCAGGGCTCGATATCAATAAGCGTGATCAACGCTCCAATTCGCTTCGCGCCAGCGCAAAAGCGCCGTACAGGGCGCTGTCTCCACCAAGGCCCGGTGCAACGACGCGTGGCGCGCCCGCGGCATCGACAACAAAAGTGTCGTGATAGGCCCCCAATAGTTTACCGAGTTTGATCTTGATCCGATCCAGAAGTCCCGGAGCAGCCATCACTCCACCGCCGAGCACCACCGCCTGTGGGGCATAGGCGTAGATCGCGGTTGTACAAAGCTGAGCAAGGTAAGCGCTCTCGAAATCCCAGGCCCTATGCTCAGGAGGGAGTTCCTCGCCCCGTTTTCCCCACCGTGCCTCGATCGCAGGCCCACTTGCCAGGCCTGACACACAGTCCCCATGGAAGGGGCAGTTGCCCAAAAATGAATCGCCGGCCACACGACGGACGCTGCAGTGCCCCAATTCCGGGTGTGAGGCCCCTTCCAGGAGTCGTCCGCCCAAAAAAGCTGCTACACCTATGCCCGTGCCGACGGTGATGTAAACAAAGTCTTCCGTGTTTCGCGCAACACCCGCATGGTGTTCGCCCAGGGCAGAACCACCCACATCCGTGGTCAAAGAAACGGGCACCTCGAGGGCATCTTCTAAAGATGCCTTGGGCTTAAAGCTTTCCCACCCCGGTTTTGGGGTAGCCAGGATCGCCCCATAACTCGATGACCCACGGCGTAGATCCAGGGGGCCGAAACAGGCAAGCCCCGCGCCAATAATGCGGCTTCCTCGCCGCGACTGTTTGATAAATGCCGCGCACTGCTCAATGGTTGCCTTTGGTTTGGCGGTAGCGAATCGTTGCCGAACAAGGAGCCGGCCTTCGAGGTCGAAAAGCGCACAATTGAAATTGGTCCCCCCACCCTCGACGGCTGCGATGACCTCGCTCACTACCGCATCGCCTTGCTGTAACCGTCAGGGGTTAGCATTACGGAGCCCAATAGACGTTCACGGTAGGTTCCGTAGAGCCCAACACGGCGGCGATAGGCCAGCGCAGGGGATCCTTGGATTCCTGCGCTCGCTCAAAAACGTCCCGTTTCCCCTGACCAGTGATATGGAGAATGACAAGACGCGCCTGAAGAAGGCGCCGTAGGGTAAGCGACATCCGCTGGTGGGGAGCGTGAGAAGGTTGCACAGCCAGGCAAGAACGGTTTGATGACAGGTCCTGGCCACGAACTAACGCTTCGCTTTCGGGAAACAGCGACGCCGTGTGTCCGTCCTCTCCCATGCCGAGCATCACCACATCGAAAAGCGGAAAGGCCGACAAGCGTCGAGCAACCTCTTCTTCGCCCTCTTCCGCTGTTTTATGCCCCGTAAAAAGCGATGTGAAAGAAGCGCCAGCGGCACTGTTCCTTAAAAGGTGCTCTCGCACCAGGCGCTCATTACTGTCCCCATGATCTACCGCCACCCATCGCTCATCCGCCAGGGTGATGCGCACCGCGGACCAATCCAACGCTACGTCCGATAGAGTCCGAAACACACCCACAGGAGTGGAGCCTCCAGACACCACGAGATTGGCTTCACCGCGTTTGGCAATTGCAGAGCGAAGGGCGCTCGCGACGCGCTCCGCCAGTGCCTGATCCAAGCCCGCTCGATCGGTGAATTCGTAACAGGGGACCTCAGACATGCCAACTGCGGCCGTCTTTTTCGATGAGCAACTCACCTCTCGTAGGTCCCCAGGACCCCGCCTGATAGCCCTGGATAGGCAGCCCGCTTTCCTGCCAGGCATCGATAAGTCCGTCGCACCAGCGCCAGGACTCTTCGATTTCTTCGCGGCCAACAAACAGTGACTGATCGCCGTTGATGGCATCTAAAAATAGACGCTCGTAGGCATCGGGAATTCGGTCCAGATCTGCCGACCCGAGAAAATCAAGGTTTAGAGTCTCCGTAACCAGGCCCATCTTGTTCCGCAGACTGTGGAGCTTTGAGACCATCTGCATCTCGATACCCTCATTGGGCTGCAGCCGGATCACCAGCCGATTAGGCACGTCTTCACGACCCGCGGCGGCAAAGATGTTATGGGGTAAGGCTTTATAGGTAATAACGATTTCCGTCAGTTTCTCGGGCATGCGCTTACCCGTGCGTAGATAGAACGGTACGCCCGCCCAGCGCCAGTTATCGATAAAGGCCTTCAGAGCCACAAAGGTCTCGGTGTTACTTTCACTTTTCGGGCAATCCTCTTCCTGCAAATAACCCGGCACCGGTTCGCCGCGTAACCAGCCCGCTGTGTACTGGCCTCGCACAGCGTGATCCCGCACATTCTCAAGGTCGATCGGGCGCAAAGCGCGAACGATCTTGACCTTTTCGTCGCGAATGCCTTCCGCCGTCATGGAGTTCGGCGGCTCCATGGCCACCAGACAAAGCAACTGCATGAGGTGGTTCTGAACCATGTCGCGAAGTTGCCCAACGCTGTCGTAGTAGGACCAACGACCTTCAATGCCAATGGGTTCAGCGACGCTAATCTGCACATGATCCACGCAGCTCTGGTCCCACTGGGTGTTGATAAAACGATTGCCAAAGCGCAGGACCAAGAGGTTCTGCACCGTTTCTTTACCGAGATAATGATCCACGCGATAGATCGCATCCTCGGGAAAGAACTTCGCCACCGTGTCGTTCACTTCCCGACAACTGGCCAGATCATGACCGATGGGTTTTTCCAACAGCAGGCGACGATCCCCCTCCAGACATCCAGCAGCCCCAAGATGCTCACAAATGGGCCCAAACAAGCCCGGCGGCGTAGCCAGGTAAAACAACACCGGCCGTTGCGGGGATAAAAACTCCGCCAAGGTACGAATTTGCTCCTCGTCACCAAAATCGACCCGGTGATAGACAAAGCGATCGGCATAGGCCGACCACTGTTCTTCGGACCAGCGGGAGTCGTCGACGTAGCGGCGAACGCGCTCCTTGATGTCACCGAGAAAGGTATCGAGACTGATGTCTTCCCGAGCCAGGGCAAAAATCCGTAAATCCTTTGGCAGCAGTTCGCAGTTGTCCAGGTGATAGAGTGCCGGGAAAAGCTTGCGCCCCGATAGGTCACCGCGGGCGCCGAAGATAAGAAGATCCATAGTGCTTCAAGCCATATCTGTTATGCGGGGTTACGGGGTGTCTCCCGCCGGTTCTCTGATTTGCTTCACGCGAGCGCAGGCTTCTCGCGCCAGTGACCGTATCCGGTCCCAGTCGCCAGAATCCACCGCGTCCTGCGGCGTCAGCCAACTGCCACCCACCGTAAGTACCGAAGGCAGCCTGAGGTATTGCTCCAGGTTGTTTAGATCAATGCCGCCCGTAGGGCAGAAATGCACATCGGACACCGGCCCAGCAAAGGCCCTTAACGCCGCCGCACCCCCGCTGGCTTCCGCCGGGAAAAACTTCAGACAGCTAAGACCCTCGTCTCGCGCTCGCATCAGTTCGCTGATTGTGGCCACACCGGGAATCAGGGGTACGGGGCTGCCCTTCGCCGCTTCGAGAATAGACGTAGTCAGTCCCGGGGTAACGATAAAGCGACTACCCGCAGCCACCGCCTGCGCAAAATCCTCGCCATTGAGAACGGTACCGGCTCCGACCAGGGCATTGGGAACGGCTTCGGCGATAGCACGAATGGATGGTAAACCCGCGTCCGTGCGCAGAGTAACTTCCAGCACGGGGACCCCGCCGTCGACCAGAGCCTGCGCCAGCGGCACCGCTTGTTTTAGATCCCTAATCGTCAGCACGGGCACTACCGGTGCCTGGCGGAGAATATCGTGAGCCGTGGTCATGGATGAAAGCCTCTCTGGAGGAAACCCAGGGCGCCGTACAAGCCGGGATTGTCTCGGGTCACCAGTCGCGTTGGTATGTCGTTGAGATACTCACGGAATCGCCCCTTGGCGACGAAGCGTTCACGAAAGTCGCTGGCTCTGACATATTCCAGAACCCTGGGTACGATGCCGCCGGCAATGTAGACCCCCCCATGAGCTCCAAGGGTTAAGGCCAGATTACCAGCAACGCCGCCCAAAACCCGACAAAACACGGCCAGAGTCTGCGCGGAGAGGGCGTCACCATCCGTGAGTGCGGCGACGCTGATATCCGCAGGACTGG
Organism: Halieaceae bacterium UBA6060; assembly: GCA_002428935.1. GTDB lineage: Bacteria > Pseudomonadota > Gammaproteobacteria > Pseudomonadales > Halieaceae > Congregibacter. The sequence continues at coordinate 38,632 of DIYG01000135.1, read as the reverse complement.
CCTGACGACTATCCGTACCCTGCAACTGACCCAGCGCCCAATAGATATTTTGCAGTCCCGCTCCTGAAAGGAGTCGCTCCGCAGAGACCCGTCCATAACGGGTCAGAAGCAATCGCAAAATCTCGATTTCCTCGTCGTCGACCGGGGAAAAATCCACATGTCCTCCCTCCCCCGATACCACAGAAATCCCGCCGGAGCCGGGAATCACCGAGCAAACCCCGAGTCCCGTACCGGGACCTAAGACAACCATGGGGCTGTCCGCTTGAGCCTGTCCGTCGCCGACCTGAATCCAGTCTTCCTCGACGAAGTCCATAGCCGCATAGCCAATGGCCGTAAAGTCATTGATGATTTTTAGCTCGGGTAGTTCAAGGCTACGCGCCACCTCATCACGATGGATAACCCAATCGCTGTTGGTAAAGGTGACGACCTCGCTGTTTACGGGGCAAGCGACCGCCAGGCAACAATCCGACGGCAATGCCTGCCACTGGCCACTCTTCTCCACGTGCTGAAGGTAAGCCTGGAGGGCCGAGGTAAAGGTCGGATGGTCTGCCACGGATACGGTCAGCGGTTCACGCAGCTCTCGCCCTGCCCCAACACCGAGCGCAAAGCGAGCATTGGTACCACCGATATCGGCCAGCAGATACCAGGAGTCCGCCATGCTCAGAACGCCTCAAACAAAACGCTGGCGCCCTCTTCCGGGCTTGATACCGCGCGCCGGAACAGCGCGAACAATTCTCTTCCAACACCGGCTTCACTATCTACCGTGTCGACCGCCTGCACACGCTCCGTCAGCGCAGCTTCCTCCAAAACGACGCACAGGCTACCTTCATTGGCATCCACGGTAATCAGGTCCCCGTCTTGCAGCTTACCCAGGGGACCGCCCTGGGCCGCCTCCGGAGAAACATGGATCGCAGCGGGGACCTTCCCCGACGCCCCGGACATGCGCCCATCGGTTACCAGGGCAACGGCAAAACCCTTGTCCTGAAGAGCCCCCAACAACGGCGTCAGCTTGTGCAGCTCCGGCATGCCGTTGGCCCTCGGCCCCTGGAAACGCACGACCACCACACAATCGCGCTCCAGCTCCCCCGCCTCAAACTTCTCCACCAAACTGTGCTGGCTATCGATCACCACGGCCGGTGCTGTGACCTTACGATGCTCAGCCTTTACCGCGGATACTTTGATCACCCCTCGACCGAGGTTACCCCTTAGCAGTCTTAGACCGCCCTCCTCGGCAAAGGGCTTTGACGCCGGGCGCAATACCTCTTCGTCCAGGCTTTCTCGCGCCGCGGGGCGCCAGGCAAGTTGCCCGCTCTCCAGGTAGGGCTCTTGTACGTAGGCGGACATATTCTGTCCCCACACGGTCTGTGCATCTCCATGCATGAATCCACCTTCCAGCAACTCTCGAAACAGAAAGCCTGTTCCGCCCGCCGCGTGAAAATGATTGATGTCGGCCTGACCGTTGGGATACACCCTCGCCAAGAGCGGAACCACCGCGGACAAATCGGCAAAGTCATCCCAGTTCACGTTTAAGCCGGCCGCTCGCGCCATGGCGATAAGATGAATCGTGTGATTTGTGGAACCGCCGGAAGCCAGGAGCGCAACAATGGCATTGACGAAGGAGCGCTCGTCAATCACTTCGGCCAGGGGTCTGGGCTCGGCGCCGGTAGCCGCGATGCGCGCTATCTGTTGACACCCCTGGCGAGTCAGGGCTTCGCGCAGCGGTGTACCTGGGTTGACGAAAGAGCCTCCGGGCAGTTGCAGACCCATGGCTTCCATGACCATCTGATTGCTGTTGGCGGTGCCGTAAAACGTGCAGGTCCCAGCACTGTGATAAGAGGCCGATTCCGCAGCCAGGAGTTCCTCACGACCGACCTTCCCCTCGGCAAAAAGCTGGCGCACTCGCGCTTTTTCCGCATTGGGGAGTCCTGAAGGCATAGGTCCCGCGGGAATGAACAAGGCGGGCAAGTGACCAAAGCGAAGCACGCCTATCACCAGCCCCGGTACGATTTTGTCGCAGATACCCAGGCAGACAATGCCGTCAAACATATGATGAGAAAGTGCGACGGCCGTAGCCTGGGCGATGTTGTCCCGGCTAAACAGGGACAACTCCATGCCCGTCTGGCCCTGGGTTACGCCATCGCACATGGCGGGCACGCCTCCCGCCACCTGACCCGTGCTACCCACTTCTCGAAGATGCTCTTTGATGACATCTGGATACGTGGCGTAGGGCTGATGGGCCGACAGCATGTCGTTGTAGGCCGTAACGATCCCTATATTCGCCGACTCCATGAGCCGGATACGATCTTTATCTTCGCCATCACAGGCGGCAAAACCGTGGGCCAGATTGCCACAGGACAATTGGCTCCGCTGGGGCTTGAGGGAGCGACTGCGCTCCATCAAGGAGAGATAGTCGCTCCGAGGGCCCTGACTACGCTCCCGGATACGAGCCGTTACTTCCGCAACGGTGGGGTTTATTTCTGCCATTTCATTCCTCGAACTATTCCCTGGGATGCCCCCGCGGTTTCACCATCACCCGGTGTTACGCATTCCGGCCGCAACACCGGCAATGGTTATCATGATGGCCTGCCGAATGGTTTCGTCATCACCCTGTCGCAGACGGCCCAGGAGTTCCGCCTGCAGCACATTGAGAGGCCCCGTGTAGATATTTCTAAGACCCAGGGACTCGCGAGTCCAGGCTGCCCGGCCCAGAAGCTCCGCCTGCCCCAATATTCCGAGGACGGTGGTCACATCATCCTGCAACTGACGACGAAGCTCTGTGCCCAGGGCTAACAGTTCCGGCTCCACCAACCGCGCATCGTATTGTTCCGAGAGCTGACTATCGGTCTTGCTGTACACCATTTCGAGCATGGATAGACGGGTCGCAAAAAACGGCCAGTCGCGGGCCATGGCGTCAATCAGCGCGGGACCATCACGATCCAATTCTTTCGCCAGGGCCTGCCCCGCACCCAACCAGGACGGCAGCATGAGACGATTTTGCGTCCAGGAGAAGATCCACGGAATGGCCCGCAGTGACTCGATACCCCCGCCTTTTTTTCGCGAGGTGGGCCGAGATGCCAGGGGAAGTGCTCCCAGCTCTCCCTCCGGCGTGGCCTGCCGGAAGTAGCGGAGAAAATCAGGGTTATCCCGCACCACCCCACGGTAGATCTCGCAGGAACTCGCCGCCATGCGCTCCATGGCATCACGCCAGGCCCCCTGGGGCTCTGGAGGCCGCACCGTTCGCGCTTCCAAGATGGCACTCGTGTACAAAGCCAGAGTCTTTACCGCGAGACCGCTCATCCCCAGCTTTGTACGGATCATTTCCCCCTGTTCTGTCACCCGCAAACCGCACTCAAGGGAACCGGGAGGCTGAGACAAAAGCGCGTCGTGCGCCGGCGCGCCGCCGCGACCGATGGTTCCACCGCGACCGTGGAAAAGTTGAATACGTACGCCGGCCTCCTGCCCCACGCGAAGCAGCGATTCCTGGGCTCGATACTGGGCCCAGGCCGCCGCAAGAATGCCCGCATCTTTGGCAGAGTCCGAATAGCCGATCATGACCATCTGCTCTTCCGGGGTCTGATCGAGATTTTTCAGCAGAGCCAACAGATCCGTCATCACCGTCGGCGCGCGATCCAGGTCATCCAGGGTTTCGAACAGCGGGACCACGGGAAGCTCATGAGCGCAACCCGCGTGTTTGAGTAATAGCTTTACGGCGAGCACATCGGACACATCTCGAGCCATGGAAATGATGTAACAGGCCAAGGCCCCTTCCCCCTGGGCAGCCACGGTTTCGCAGCAGTCCAGCACCTCCTGGGTATCGGAACTGCAGTCCCATTCCCGCGGCACCAGGGGACGGCGACTCTGCAGCTCCCCTTCCAGCCAGGTCCGTCGCTGGACCTCGTCCCAACTGTCGTAGGAACCCAAGCCCAGATATTGGGTAATCTCCGATAAAGCAGAACTGTGGCGTTCCGAGTGCTGACGGATGTCCATGCGCACGAGATTGAGGCCAAAACAGTGCAACTGACGGAGCGTATCGAGTAAATGCCCGTCGGCAATACGGCCCATGCCACACCCGTGAAGAGACTCGTAGCACATAAGCAGGGGTGTGCGTAACTCCTGCGGAGAGCGGACGAAATCTGCCTCCTCCGCTGGCTCATCGCGCAGTTGTTGCTCCAGGGCCTGTTGCCAGCCGCGCAAACGTTCACGAAGGGCCGATAGCACGGCGCGATACGGTTCACGACTCTGACCGGCGGCGCGCTGCAAGGTCTCGTTCGCCGCACTCATGGACAGTTCCTGGACCAGGCCATTCACGGCTTCCACATATAAGGCCGCGGCCTGCCAACGACCCAGGAGCAAAACCTCGCGGGTCACAGACGCTGTCACATAGGGGTTTCCATCTCGATCACCGCCCATCCAGGAAGAGAACTTCACCGGTGCCGCATCCAGGGGCAAGCCCTGGCCCGTGGTGGTTTTCAAAGCATCGTCCAGGCGGCGCAGGAACTCGGGCACGGCTTTCCACAGGGAATTCTCAACAACAGCAAAACCCCAGCGCGCTTCGTCTACGGGACTGGGCCTGGCTTCACGGAACTCCTGGGTGTGCCAGAGCTGGGCGATCAGCTCGCGCAAACGTCGATCCACGCGACGGTGTTCGTAATCCGTGAGTCCCTCGTACTCCAGCTCGCGCAGGCAGCCCTCGATCTCTTCGTATTTATGAATCAACGAACGTCGGGTGATTTCCGTCGGATGGGCGGTCAACACCAGTTCGATTCGCAGATCTGCGATGGCTCCCTTGAGCTCTGCATCGTTGAGCCCCTGATCCGCGAGCAACTCCAAGGCCGATACGAGGGTATTGCTGGCGGAGTTCAAAGCGTCCATTTCCCGAGACAGACCGTGATGCTGTTCGGCTATGTTTACCAGGTTCAGGAACTGTGCAAATGCCCGCGCCACGGGGGCCAGCTCATCATGCTCCAGCCCTCCCAGGAGCTGTTCCAAAGCTCTGCGACTGTCGCCATCGCCGGTGCTGGCGGCCTTGGACAACAAGCGGATCTGCTCAACTTTGCCTAGAAACTCCTCCCCGTGGCTTTCGGCCATGGTCTGACCAAGAATATTGCCCAAGTGACTGACGTTCCTGCGCAGGCTTTCATAGTTGATCTGGCCGTCGGTGGTGGGGTTGTCGTCGGGACGGTGATTCAAGGCGGACTCCTGCTGGCGGTAGGGAACGAGTATGCGGCTAATACATGACTATCGCTATTCCATGCACACGACGTACCATTCGAGAAAGTACTTCATCAAGATCCTCTCTCATTGTGATAGATTCAAGGCCATGAACGAATATCGCGTAGCCAGCGTCGGCGACTGCCTGACAAAGGGCTGGGAAATCTATCGTCGAGAACCGGGGCTACTTACGCTGGCGACGCTTCTACTAGTGATCCTCAACGGGATTGCCAGTTGGGTGCCCTTCGCCACTTTTCTAACCTACAGCCCTCTATTCGCCGGGCTTTACTTACTGATCATACGCGTCAAGGGCGGCGAGACACCGCCCTTGGGCGACCTGTTTAACGGCTACCAGCAACTGATACCTCTGGTTGTCGCGTCAATTCTCACCTCGGTAATTACCGCCATCGGCTTCCTTCTTTTGGTAATCCCAGGTTTGTATTTCTCCATCGCCTACAGCCTGACCATTCTCATCATCGCTGATCGGAAACTGGATTTTTGGCCCGCCATGGAGCTGAGTCGCCGCAGCGTGAACGCGCATTTCATGGCCTATTTACCTCTGGCCCTGGTTATCGTGGGAATTCTTATCCTATCCGCGATTCCCTTCGGCCTGGGCCTCCTCGTAGCCATACCCTTTTGCCTGGGGGCGCAATATCACTTCTATGAGTCCATCAGCGCCACGCTCGATAGCGAGGCGGCGCAGCTCCCTTCTTGAAAACAGCCAGGATACGCCCATGAACCGCTCCAAGCCCGCCGTGAAAACCCGCCCGTCGCTCCGCATTGCCAGCGCTACGCTCCTGGCATTGCTGCCCTCCCTGACGATGGCAGGCACCGCCGTGGTGCAATCCGGTGACGGGGGTGAGGCAATGTTTGAGTATCGCGGCGATATGCTGCGCATTGGCATGGGCGATGGACAAAGCTACGCCATCGTTCGCGACGGAACGATTTACGCCGTGTCCGTAGAGGATGGCCAGACCATGGTCATCGACGCGGGCTCCGTGATGCGCGGCTTTGCCTCCGCAGCGACTGCTGTAGCACCCAGCGACCTGGACGCCGAAGTGCTTTCCATGGATAAAACCAGTCGTAAGGAAACCGTGGCGGGCATCGTGGGCGAGGTGTACGAGGTTCGCTTTCGCGACGACAACGGTCAGGAACGAAAGGCGGAAATCGTGCTGTCCGACGACCCCCTGGCCATCGAGTTTCGCGATGCGCTGTTTGGAATGATGAACGTAGCGACGGAAATCGCCTCGGAAAAAGCCCAGGCTCAGGGCGAGGACATGCGCGAGCGTCTGGACGAACTGAACGCCGGTGTACTCCGCTATGAGAACGAACTCGTACTTACCCGTATAAGCGGCGAAAGCGTCGACGCGGCGCGGTTTGAACTACCCGCGGAGCCTATGAACCTCCAGGGGCTGGGCAGCATGCTCGGCGCGATGAGCGCCGAAACCAACGGCGCCGAGACGGGCGGTGAAGACACTGAGGCTCAGGGCAATCTGTTCTCCAATATGGTGGGCGCGCTGGGTGGCAAAGTAGAGCGACAAACCGATCGCGCAGGGGATACGGTCGAAAACGAAGTCGATCGTGAAACCGATGAAGCCGTCGACAAGGGGATCAAAAAAGCCCTGGGCAAACTCTTTGGTAACTAGTTGTAGTGGGCCACGTCAGTCCCCGCCAGGGCCGAGATATTTAACAACCCCCGGGCGGTGATGGACGGCGTGACGATATGGGCGCGGTTCCCCATGCCCATAAGGATGGGTCCAACCTCCAGCGCCCCACCGCGCATTTTCAGGATGTTTCGCACGCCCGATGCGGCATCGCCGTAGGCAAACACCAACACATTGGCGGGCCCCTCCAACCGCGACTGCGGAAAAATTCGCGCCCGAAGCTCCGGATCCAAGGCCGAGTCCGTGTGCATCTCTCCTTCGTAGGCAAAATCCGGTTCGCGCTTCTCCAGTAAGGCCAGGGCCTCACGCATCCGCCGTCCGCTATCGATGTCCAGGTTGCCGAACTGCGAATGAGAGCAGAGCGCGATATTGGGTTTCATACCAAAACGGCGTACGTGGTTTGCTGCGGCCATAACCGTGTCCGCAATCTCTTCTGGAGTGGGCTCGGGATGCACATGGGTGTCGGCAATGAACAGGGGCTCATCGTCCATAATCATCAGGGACAGGGCTCCGCGAGGGTGGAAGCCATCCCGGGCGAGAATCTGGTTCACATAATTCAGATGCCACAGGTACTGACCAAAGCTGCCGCAAATCATACTGTCCGCATCACCGCAGTAGACCATGATGGCCGCAATGGCCGTGGTGTTGGTGCGCATGATGACCTTGGCCAAATCCGGCGTGACACCGCGACGGGCCATCAGACCCAGATAGGCCTCCCAGTATTTGCGATGACGCGGGTCATCTTCTGGGTTGACGATTTCGAAATCCTCGCCGGGACGAATCGTTAAACCCGCGCGTTCGCAGCGGCGAGCGATAATCTCCGGTCGACCGATGAGAATGGGGCGATCCGTCATCTCCTCCAAAATGGCCTGGGCCGTGCGGAGCACGCGCTCATCCTCCCCTTCGGCGAACACGATCCGGCGCTCAGATCGAGCGGCGGCCGCAAACACGGGGCGCATGATGAGCGCCGAGCGAAACACGGAACCGTCTAGCTTCTGCTTGTAAGCCTCAAAGTCGCTTAACGGTCGTGAGGCCACACCCGTTTCCATGGCCGCTTTGGCCACGGCGCTGGCCACCACGCCCATAAGGCGGGGATCAAAGGGCTTGGGGATCAGATAATCCGTGCCGAACACCAACTGCTCCCCCTGGTAGGCGTCAGCGGCCTCGGCGCTGGTCGTCGCCCGAGCCAGGGCCGCAATGCCATCGATGCAGGCGAGCTGCATGGCGTCGTTGATCTCCGTCGCGCCCACATCCAGGGCACCGCGGAAGATAAACGGAAAGCAGAGCACGTTGTTCACTTGATTGGGATAGTCGGAGCGCCCCGTGGCAATAATCGCTTCGGGGCGTACCTCCCGCACTTCGTCAGGAAGAATCTCCGGTACAGGGTTTGCCAACGCAAAGATGATGGGACGCTCTCCCATCTTCTCGACCATGGTCGTACTGAGAACCTGGGGACCGCTGAGACCGAGAAAGAAATCCGCGCCTTCAATCACTTCATCCAGGCTTCGTTGCTCCGTCTCCTGAGCGAAGTCCGCTTTCTGCGGATTCATATCGATCTCGCGACCGGCGTAAACCAATCCGTGAAGGTCACACAGCCACACGTTTTCTCGTTTGACGCCCAGCTTGAGCAACATATTGAGACAGGCGATACCCGCCGCCCCGCCACCGGTGGAGACGATCTTGATGTCTTCAAAACGCTTCCGAGCGATGCGCAGCGCGTTGGTCGCCGCAGCGCCGACGACGATCGCCGTACCATGTTGATCATCGTGAAACACGGGAATACCCATGCGCTCACGGCAGCGTTGTTCGACGATAAAGCAGTCCGGAGCTTTGATGTCCTCAAGATTAATGGCGCCAAAAGACGGCTCCATGGCGCAAACGATATCCGCTAGCTTTTCCGGATCGGACTCATTGAGCTCGATATCAAAACAGTCGATGCCAGCGAAGGTCTTGAAGAGTACGGCCTTGCCTTCCATGACCGGTTTCGAGGCCAAGCCACCGATGTTTCCAAGACCGAGCACCGCGCTGCCGTTACTCACCACGGCCACCAAGTTACCGCGCGCCGTATAGTCCGCGGCGCGCGCCGGGTCCTCGCCAATTTCGATACATGCTTCTGCAACGCCCGGCGAGTAGGCCCGGGCGAGATCCTGCCCGTTGGCCAAAGGTTTGGTAGCTCTTATCTCCAGCTTGCCGGGTTTTGGATGGGCGTGATATCGGAGAGCGGCTTCCCGTGCCGCCTGACGGCTCTTGTCGTCGTCCATGATGTCTCAAATATGTCAAAGGGCATATTGTAAAACAGCAAGGTGTCGGACCGCGGGGATTTATCAGGTACTTGTTCGAGGTTTCACCCCATTACCCACCCTAAGAACCACCCCAAGCCCCACCCCATCACCCCATGCCCAAGACCAAGCTCTTGCACTTGTCGCCCACTGGTCTAGGCTCAAGCTGGGCTCTGTGTCGTAGGCGGTAAAGAAGAGACCCAAACGCATTCCCCCTGGGGAAGAAAAACGAACATAAGGAAAAATAACTATGCAACGGATAGCAACCTGGGCAGCGGGAGCTGCTCTTTTGTGTGCGGCGACGGGGAGCTTTGCCGCTCACCACGAAGAAAAGGATCTCAAGGCGGTAGCCAAAGGATGGTACGACGCGGCCTGCGCAGATCTAGCGGGGTTTATCGCCTACGTGGATAAACACATGGCTGACGATGGGGTGTTCATGCCCGGGCGTTATGTGGGCCTGGGCTTCACCGTCGATAACAACGAAGGAGATGACTTCGGCACGGTGATGAGCGTAACCCCCGGAACCCCCGCGGCGGAAGTGCTCAAAGCCGGCGATCAGTTTGTGTCGGTCAATGGCATGGCCATGACCTTTGCCAATCGCGACAAGACCACCTTCCGCGGTAAACCGGGCGAAGCAGTAAAAGCTGAAATCATGCGCGACGGCAAGAAGATGCCAGTGGAAGTTAACCGGGGCATCATAGCCGCGAAAAACTCCAAGGAACGAGTCCTGGCGAATCTGGCCCTCGCCGATGCCGACGATTGGCCGGCCGATAGCTGCGCCGTAACGGACGTGATCGCCGAGGGTAAGGTGGTCTATGTCACCGGAGAATGGTCCGACACGGAAGTCGAGACCGGTTATACCTTCACGCAGCGCGGTATCAGCCGTTTTGAATTCAACGACGACGGAAAAATTGTCGAGGGTTGGAACATGACAGAGGAACGTTTTGTGCTGGAGCAATTGGGATACACCATTAGCCGCTAGCTGTTCCCCGGCTCGCCGTTTCGGCAGAAATGACGGCCGCGCCGTGGAAGCTGTGGGTATGGACCACAGCTTCCACAACCGCTCCATTCCTATGCTAGGCTGCCGCGATCGTATGCATAGCACCGGAACTTGTTTATGAACAAGCTATTTGCACGCCTCCTGAGCATCCTTACCGTATCCTTTGTGCTTGCGCCCATAGCGCACAGTGCAGATGCTCAAAAATCGATCCTGGTTACCGGCGCTACCTCGGGCATTGGCCGCAACCTCGCGGAATCCCTAGCCAAGGAAGGGCATCACGTGTACGCGGGCGCGCGGACCGATGGGGAAATGGCCGAACTGAACGCCATCCCCAACATCACGGCGCTGCGTCTTGATGTGACCAAGCAAGATGAAATCGACGCTGCGGTGAAAACCATTGAGGAACGTGGCACGGGTCTCTATGGCCTGGTCAACAACGCCGGCATCTACGACGGCGGCCCGGTGCTGGACACGGAGGTGGAGGTTCTCAACCTGGTGTACCGGGTAAACGTTGAAGGCGTCCTGCGCACCACCAAGGCTTTTGCTCCCCTGGTCGTGGCGTCAAAAGGACGTATCGCTACCACCGGATCCATAGCGGGCACCGTGTCGGGACCGAGATTTGCGGCCTACAGCGGCAGCAAACATTACATCGAAGCCTTTACCGACTCCCTCGCTGCGGAACTCGAACCTCTGGGCGTGTCCGTGAGCGTTATTGAACCGGGTAACTATCAGACCCATATTCGACGCAGCAGCATGAAACGAGCAATGGCCAGGGTTGTAGCCGCGGGTGGAGTGATCACCGCGGACATGGAGAAACAGTACAAGGCCATGGAAGAACGAGAGCTCTCCTACAAAACCCCCGAGGAGGTTACCCAGGCTTTCCGACACGCCCTGTTGAGCGAAGAACCCCTGCGTCGCTACGTAGTCGTACCCAACAAACAAGAGCAACAAATCACCATCGAAACCAAGCTCCGCGAGCTGGTCGAGCTAAATGGCTGGGGTCCCCATCGCTACAGCGACGAGGAGCTGCTCGAAAGCCTAAAAACCGCTCTGGGCGTTACCGCGAATTAAGTTCGCTCAAAAGGCAGATGACCTAGAGCGTCTCCAGGGCCTCCAAGGTAAGCTCCAACTCCGCCACCAGGGATTCAAAAACCTCTATGGTGGCGTGAATGGGAGCCGTGGTGGTCATATCGACACCGGCGGCTTTCAGTAACTCGATCGGGTAGTCATTGCTCCCGCTCCGAAGCATGGTCAGGAACCTATCTCGCGCGGGCTCTCCCTCCTCCAGAATCATCTTCGCCAGGGCCGTGGCCGCGGCAAAAGACGTGGCGTACTGATAGACGTAAAAATTGTCCGTGCGCAGGAAGTGCGGAATACGGCTCCACTCCGATGCATTTAAGCTATCGACGGCCACCGCATCGCCGTAGTAAGCATCAAACACCTCCGCGTAGATTCCGTTAAGGCTGTCTTTCGTGAGCGCTTCCCCAGCCTCTACCTGGGCGTGGGCCTGCATCTCGAAATCGGCGAAGCTCACCTGACGGTAGAAGCCTCCACGGAATTCATCCAAATAGGTCTGGAGCAAATACGCCTTTTTTTCCAGGGAGTCCGCCTCGGCAATGCTTTTCTGAAACAACAGGGCTTCGTTGGTCATGGAAGCGACTTCGGCAACAAAGATACGGTAACTCCCGTAGACATACGGCTGTGTATTTCGGGTCAGCCAGGAGTGCAGAGAGTGCCCGTACTCATGAGCGAGGGTTGAAACATCACCCAGGGTGCCTTCGTAGTTCATAGACAGATAGGGTTTGGAATCGAAAGTACCCCAGGAATAGGCACCCCCTCGCTTGCCAGCACTTTCGTAGGCATCAACCCAGCCCTCGGTAAAACCACGCCAATACAGAGCGAGATAGTCCTCGCCGAGGGGAGCCAGGGCGTCGGCTACCATGACTTTGGCCTGTTCAAAGGGAATATCCTTGTAGGGCGGCGCAATGATCGGCGCATACATATCCCAGACCTCCAGCTGATCCAGCCCCAGAGCCCGCCGGCGCAGATCTAGATAGCGCTGCAAAGGCTCGGCACCCTGGCGCGCGACTTCGATCAAGTTCGTATACACGCTTTCGGGGATAGCGCTGCCATAGGTCGCCGCTTGCAGGGCGGAGTCGAATCCCCGTGCTCGGGCTTCGAAGACCTGTGCCTTAACATGACCCTGGTAGTTAGCGGCGAGAACATTGCCAAACTTCTCGTACTCGACAAACAGGCCCTTCCACGCGTCTTCACGGACGCGGCGATCTTCAGACTTGAGAAATGCACCGTAACGGGATTTCGTTAAGGCCACCTCCTCTCCTTCTTCATTGCGGACATTGCCAAAGCGAATATCAGCGTCGTTGAACTGACCAAAAACGTTGGCGAACTTTCCCAGGGGGTCGCCGGCCATGGCGAGGAGTTTTTCCTCGGCCTCGGAAAGGGTGTACGGCCGCATCCGCGACATTTCATCGAGATAGTGCCGATACACCGCCAGGTCCGGGGTCGCGGCAATCATGCGGGCAAGGCGGTCTTCGGGGATCGCCAGGAGTTCGGGAGAAAAGAAAGCGGTTTCCTCACCAAACTTCGCTGACAGGGCCTGGGCCCGGGAAAAGCGTGCGCTGTGCTCGCTGGCGCGCAAATCCTCGAAGGACTTCAAGCCGGCATAAACATAGAGGTTGCCCACCACTCGCTGGGCCGCTTCCATGGCCGCAATCGCTGCCAACAGAACTTCTCCGCTCTCGGCGAGACGCCCCCGATAGGCGGAAACCTTTGGCAACAAGGCCTCAAACTGCCCCACGTCCGCTTCCCAGGCGTCAGCTCCAGCGTACATGCTCGTCAGATCCCACTTGTACTCGGCGGGGATCTCACTCCGTTCAGGAACTTCGTTCTGAGCGCACACAGAAGCAGTTCCCGTACCGGCAACCAGGGCAACAACAAGCGCAAAGACCGCTTTGGCCTGGGCGTGTGAAAGTCGAGAGGCTCGCATGAATCTACTCCGAGAGAAAAGTCGCTCCTATACCCCGTAAACAGACCAAACAAAAGCCGGTCTGCGACAGGCCGAGGGAAGTTTGCGACGGATTACCTGTATTAAACCGCGAGGTGTTCGTTGATCAACGCATCCGACAGCTGATCCATGGCCCCTTCGGCTACCAGGGACCCTCGATCCATAATACCGAAGCGATCGCCTACGGTTCGAGCAAAGGGTAGTTTCTGCTCCACCAGGACGATGGTCATGCCCTCGGAACGCAGATTCTGAAGGACATCGCCGATAAGCTGAACAATATTGGGTTGGATACCCTCGCAGGGTTCGTCCAAAAGTAGAACCCGCGGCTCCAGCACTAGGGCCCGCCCTATCGCCAATTGCTGTTGCTGCCCGCCGGACAGGTCACCGCCCCGGCGCTCGCCCATATCCCGAAGCACAGGAAAAAACTCGTAGACTTTTTCCGGAATCATCCCACGGCGATTGCGCCGGTTTCGACCTTGCCCTTGGTGCTGTCCGGCAAAGGCTAACTGCAGATTTTCGCGCACCGAAAGATCGGGAAAGATCATTCGTCCCTGAGGTACATAGGCTATACCTCGTTGCACACGACGCTCTGTGCTCAGGCCGTTGAGAACTTCGGCCCCCAGGGTGATTTCGCCACTGCGCGCCGGGATAAGCCCTAAAACCGTGTTGAGCGCGGTGGTCTTACCAACGCCATTGCGACCCAAAAGACAGAGTATGCGTGCTTCCTCCGCCTCCAGGTTTAGGTCCCGCAAGGTGTGGCTGTCGCCGTAGTACTGATTGATTTGCCGTAGGGCTAGCACGCGTCCCCCAGATAGACCTCACGAACCCGGGCATCGGTCTGCACCGCGTCGATGCTCCCTTCAGTGAGCACCCGACCCTCATGAAGTACGGAAACGCGTCGCGCTATGGAGCGCACGAAGGCCATGTCGTGTTCGACGACCACGACCGTTTGGTCAGGAACCAAGGACTGCAGTAATTCCGCGGTGCGCTCGGTCTCCTGCTGGGTCATACCCGCTACGGGTTCGTCTATCAATAGTAGCTTGGGATCCTGAGCCAGAAGCATGCCGATCTCCAACCATTGGGTCTGCCCGTGGGAGAGCCCTCCGGCAGCCTGCCCGGCCAGATCATACAAACCGATAAGCTTCGCCAAATGGGCGACGCGATCCTCATCTGCGGTGCTGGGTTTATAGCGCAGGGCCTGCCAGGGGCTTCGATGGCCGACAAGGGCAAGCGCCAGGTTGTCCCATACGCGTTGATGGGGAAACACCGAAGGTTTTTGGAATTTGCGCCCGACGCCAAGGCGGGCAATGGCCGCTTCATCGTGATCGAGCAGGTTGATATCCTGACCGAGAAAGACGCTACCGCTATCGGGCCGGGTCTTGCCCGTGATCACATCCATGAGCGTGGTCTTCCCCGCTCCGTTGGGGCCGATCAAACACCGGAGTTCGCCTTCATCCACCGCCAGGGACAGCTCATTCAGCGCCTGGTAACCAGAGAAACTCACCGATACCGCATCCAGATACAGCATGACCCCATGGCGGGTATCAATATCAGCCATGTCCGCGACGCTCCCATAGACCCAGCAGTCCGCGGGGCAGAAAAAGGGTCACCAACAAAAACAGAGCGCCCAGAGCAAACAACCAGGCTTCGGGAAACTGCGCCGTTAAAAGTGTCTCCACCGCGGCGATGACAAAGGCCCCGAGCATTGCACCCACGAGCGTACCGCGCCCACCGACGGCGACCCAGATGGCAATTTCGATGGAGTTGAGGGGCTGAAACTCGCCGGGATTGATGATGCCCACCTGGGGGACGTACAGCGCGCCGGCCACACCGGCCAGCATGGCCGAGAGCACAAAAACCACCAGCTTGTAGCTAGCGACAGAGTAGCCGAGGAATCGAACCCGCCCCTCCTGATCTCGCAGGGCGGTGACCACGGCCCCAAAACGCGTGGCGAGCAATCGCCGACAGAGCATGTAACTGCCCAGTACCGTCAGCGCCGTCACTACCAATAGAGCGCAGCGGGTGCTGTCCGCATGAAGATCGAATCCCAGCAGGTCCTTGAAGTCCGTAAGGCCATTGTTCCCCCCAAAACCCATCTCGTTGCGGAAGAAGGCCAGCATAAGGGCGTAGGTCATGGCCTGGGTCATGATGGAAAAATAAACCCCGGTAACTCGCGAGCGAAACGCCAACCAGCCAAACACCAGAGCCAGGACGCCCGGCACCAGAAGGACCATGAGCATGGCAAAGGGAAAGCTATCGAAGCCCCACCAGTACCAGGGCAGCTCACTCCAGTCGAGGAAGACCATGAAATCCGGGAGGTCCGCATCGCCATAGACGCCCCGCGTACCGATCTGGCGCATAAGGTACATACCCATGGCGTAGCCCCCCAGCGCAAAGAAGGCACCGTGGCCCAAACTCAGCAAACCCGCGTAACCCCAGAGCAAGTCCAGCGCCAATGCCAGTAAAGCAAGGCAGAGATACTTACCAAGCAGAGACACGCTGTAGCTTGAGAGCGCCAGGGGCGACTCCGCCGGCAATAGTAGGTTGGCCACGGGCACCCAGAGCGCCAGTCCCAGAAAGAAGGCGATGGTTGCGCGGTGCAGGAATGGAGAGTTGCCAGGAGAGCTACTCATCCCTGCTCCTCCTGCCGGCCTCGGCGAGGGAAAAGCCCCTGAGGTCTGCGCTGGAGAAACAGTATGAGGGCAATGAGAAGAAGGATTTTCGCGAGCACGGCCCCCACCATGGGTTCCAGCGCTTTATTGGCAATGCCCAGGGAAAACGCCGCGACCAGGGTTCCCCAGAGGTTACCGACGCCACCAAAGACCACCACAAGGAAAGAATCAATGATGTAAGCCTGGCCCAGATTGGGGCCAACGTTGGTTAACTGGGTGAGAGCGACCCCCGCGATACCAGCGACGCCCGAGCCCAGGGCAAAGGTCAGGGCATCGACACGCTGGGATCGCACACCCAGGGCCCGGGCCATGGCCCGATTCTGGGCGACGGCACGTACCTGCAAACCAAAGCGAGTGTACTTCATCAAGCTTAGGAGCGCCGCGAAGACAAGGAGGGAAAAACCCAGGATCGCCAAACGATTGTAGGTCAGCGCCAAACCCGGAACGATCTCCCAGGCTCCGGCGAGCCACTCGGGACTGCTAACGGAGCGGTTCAAGGGTGAGAACAGGCTACGCACCAACTGCTGGAGGATCAGACTAATACCGAAGGTGGCCAGAAGGGTCTCCAGGGGCCGACCATAGAGAAAGCGGATCACGCCACGTTCCAATGCAAGGCCAACGCCGCCTGCGACAAAGAATGCTGTCGGGATTGCGAGCAACAGAGCGATTCCGGGCTGCGTCGGAAGCAACTGCTGCAACGCCCAGGTGGTGTAAGCGCCCAGCATGATGAGTTCTCCATGGGCCATATTGATGACCCCCATCACGCCAAAGGTGATGGCCAAACCGACGGCGGAGAGAAGCAGCACGGATCCCAGGCTTAGACCGAAGAACAGGGCTTCCAGGCGCGCCAACCAGCGCAGACGATTTTCGGCCCGTTCCAGGAGTCGTTGCGCCCGTACCTGTTGCGACTCCAGGACATCGCTGCGGGCGCTAAACTGTCGCAGCGCGGTGCGCACGTTTTCCTCACTCCGTCCCTCCAGGGTATTCAGGGCTGCGGAAAACGCCTTGGGGTCATGACCGCCGAGAGCGAAAATGGCCAGGGCCACATCCAGGGAAGATCGAAGGGCTGCTTCGGGTTCGACACCCCGTCGCCGTTCAAACGCTTTGTGAACCTCCGGGTCTGACGAACCCAGCAATGTTGAAATCGCCGCCTGGCGCACCGTCGGGTCCCTGGCTTCCAGCGCCCCCAGGGCCTGAACCGTACGCAGTTCGGCACGCAGGCGATTGTCGACAGGTATGCGGCGCACATCGCGCCGCCCCGCTTCGCCGAGGGCTTCTCCCGTAAGCACATCTGTTAAGAGATAGCGGCTGCCTTTACGGCTGCCCTCCACTACCGTTCGGGAGCGCCGATCGACGTAAAGGGCTCCTCGCTCCAAAGCGGCAAAGACCCGTTCCGTGGCGGCGTCTCCTCCTGCGGCAATGTGCATGAGTAGTGCGCGACGCGCTTCCTCGTCTTGGGCCTCAGGCAGACGGTTTACCAGTTCTCGAAGGGACGGGATAGACGGGGATGTTTCCACCGTCTGGGCCGTAACCCGGGTCCACCCACCAAGAGATACAGCCAAGAAAAGCCCAAGACTCATCCACCATGACCAACGCGGATAAGCAGCCACGGTGCCAAACATCGGGAGCTTAATCAGTCAGCACCCAGGCAGCGGTTTTCCTCCGTGGAGTAGTTGCCGCAGCGCACGGGATCGGTCCAATCCGCCATCAGGTTGCGAGACCCGGGCAGGTAATCGGACCAGGCATCTCCCGCGACGGCTGCGGGCGTCTCCCAAACCACCTGGAACTGACCGTCATCGAGAATTTCACCGATAAGAACCGGTTTAGTGATGTGGTGGTTCGGCAGCATGGTCGCCATGCCTCCGGATAGGTTCGGTACACTCACGCCGATGATGGCTTCCTGCACGGCGCTGGGATCCGCTGTACCGGCCTTCTCGACGGCCGCTGCCCAGAGGTTAAAACCTATGTAATGGGCCTCCATGGGGTCGTTGGTCACGCGATCATCGTCGCCGATGTAGGCCAACCACTCATCAATGAAATCGTAGTTCACGTCTTCCTCGACGCTCATGAAGTAGTTCCAGGCCGCCAGGTGCCCCACGAGCGGTGCCGTATCGATGCCTGACAACTCTTCTTCCCCAACGGAGAAAGCAATCACCGGAATATCCGCGGCGCTGATACCTTGATTGGCCAGCTCCTTGTAGAAAGGCACGTTGGCGTCGCCGTTTACCGTGGACACCACCGCGGTTTTCTTCCCCGCGCCACCAAAGCGCTTGATCTGGGCGACGATGCTTTGCCAATCGGAGTGACCGAAGGGCGTGTAACTGACAAGGATGTCGTCCTCCGCTACGCCATTCTGAGCCAGATACGCCTGAAGAATCTTGTTGGTGGTCCGCGGATACACATAATCCGTGCCGGCAAGGACCCAACGCTGGACACCTTGGTTCATGAGGTAGTCCACTGCGGGTATAGCCTGCTGGTTGGGCGCCGCCCCGGTGTAAAACACGTTTTGGGAAGACTCCTCGCCCTCATACTGCACGGGATAGAACAGCAAACCGTTGAGTTCTTCGAACACGGGAAGGACAGACTTTCGCGATACCGATGTCCAGCACCCAAACACCACGTCTACGCGTTCTCGAACCAACAGCTCTCGGGCTTTCTCCGCAAAAAGGGGCCAGTCCGAGGCGGGATCAACAACTACCGCCTCCAGGGGACGACCGAGGAGCCCTCCCCGGGCATTCTGTTGTTCCACAAGCATCAGCACCGTGTCTTTCAGGGTCGTTTCGCTGATGGCCATGGTGCCGGACAGGGAGTGGAGCACACCGACGCGAATCGGCTCTCCCTCCTGGGCCCGACTGGCCATCGCTGCAAGCGTAAGCGCCACGACAAAAAAGATGGGTTGGTACAAGCGGTACAACATGATGGGGATCCTCTTCCCAATGTCAGGAAACCAAAGAAGATCAACGAGCAATTCTCAGGCCAGCCATTCCGTTCAGGGATGGGGCGTTGCGCAGCCCAGATGCACCAGGACGGAGCGTTGGCTCGAGGGCTCGCACCCTTTCAGGGCGCCCCACGCAAAACCTGTGACCGGGACCCTAGCTGCTTCGGGGAGACTGCAAGGGGTATCGCTCTCGGAGCACTTCCACGTAGGCACGAAGTCGCTGGTCCAGCACCGAGGCCTGGTAATCGGCAAGGACCTGATCCGCTACCGACGCATAGGGCATCAGCTCCGCGCCCCTTCGTGCCTCGACTCGCAGAAAATGCCAGCCCGATGAGGATTCAAAAGGGCCATGCCAAGCGTTTAGAGGAAGCCGCTGCAGTGCCTGCAACACGGACGGCCCAAACAGACCGCGGATCATGCTTTCCCCGTAGGCGGGGAAAAAGCTGCCCTCGGGAGGTGGATCAGAGGAAACAACTTCACCGTTCTCCAGGGCCGCGATAAGCCCCTCCACAGCGGTGGGTCGGATTGTGAAGAAACGTTGTTCGAAGCTAATGCTGGCCTCTCGGTAGTAGCGGTCCATGTGATCACCGTAGTAATTCACAAGCTCCTTTCCGCTGGGCTCTGGCAGCTCTCCGCTCACCCGCTGCTGCATCTCCTCAATCAACGCTTCCCGCAGGCGAGGGTTGCTACGGTGCAGCTCGGCGCGCAGGGCCTCGCGATAGAGTATTTCCCGGCGATAGAAATCCTCGACGATTTCAGCCTGTTGCGCCGCACTGGGAGGCTCGCCGGTGACAAGCTCATATTCCTTAAGGAGCACCGACAGGCCACCGTCGGCAAGGGACACGGGATCTTCCTCGTTCGGTCGCAGGCTCGCATAGGCCAGGAACAGAACCGCACCTGCGGCGAAAAAGACCAACAGGGGATCGCGACGCCAGGAATTCATCGTCGGTCTCCACCCTTCATCAGACTACCGCGGCGGTTGGGCATAGGCTGGATCGATTTCCTCGGCATCACCGGCCTCTCGTGCCGCCGCACCCGCCTCGGGCTGCTGATCATCGGTGCTCAGTTCCGAGAAGTAAGCCCCATCGGTAATACCTTCACGGCGCATGGCCACCCCGGTGAGACAAGCGTGCATGATGTAGTTCGCGTTCAACGCCGAGCGGTAGGTGTTATCCAAAAGCGGGTCGAGCTCGACAATCTCAAAACCCACCATTTCGCTCTCAGCGCACAGGGCGCGAACGATGGGAATGGCCTCACGCATGGTCAAGCCACCGGGAACCGGTGTTCCCGTTCCAGGAACGACGGAGGGGTCGAGGACATCCACGTCAAAGGATATGTACAGCTTTTCCGTACCTTCTCGAGCTTCCCGCAAAGCGTCTTCCATAACCGCTTTCCAGCCCCGTTTTTCGACCTCTGCCATGGTGTGATAGCGCATACCGTTGTTACGCATCCATTCAAAGCCCCAGGCTCCGGGCCAGGGACCACGTAGGCCCACCTGGATAAAGTTCTCTGCCTTAACGTGGCCCTCTTTAATGGCTCGATACACGGGCTGCCCGTGGGTGATGTAGTGAGGGTCGCCCTTCCCCGCATCGAAATGGGAGTCAAAATGCACGACACCAAAGCTACCTTTGCCGTGGACATCGGCCAAACCCGCAAGGTCCGGATACTCCAGGGAATGATCGCCGCCGACGATAAACGGTAAAGCGCCGGTGTTCGCAATCTCGGCGACTCGCTCACGAATGTGGTGCACGGAACGTTCGGTACTCATGTTATCGATAGCGATATCGCCGTAATCCACAATGCTCAACACCTTATTGGGATTGATCATGGTGGCCATATCGTTCCCACCCGCGTAGTAGCCGGCGCGCATCGCCTGAGGACCGAAACGCTGACCGCGATAATAGCTACCCATATCGAGAGGAGCACCGACGATAGCGACGTCTACCGCACCGGCGATAAGATCCTCGGGGTATATAGCCAGCGGCGCATTGGCGAAGGTCTGGATGCCATCGCGCCAGGAATTGGCGTAGTAGCTCAGATGAATGGGCCCGGGTTCACGCTTGGGATTCAGGGCCCGCGGGCGCATAAGCTTCCAATCGTTGAATCCTTCCGCCTCGGTGTTCAGGGGAATCGCCGCCAGGTCCGTATCGGGATTGAATTTCCCAGCCTCCTCCAGATGCATCATGGCATCGACAAAGGCCTCCAGCTCCGCAGCGTTTTTATCCCGCAAGCGGATATAGAGTTTGCTCCAGGTGCCGGCGAAATCCTCGCCCTCTTCTATCAGATAATCCCGCTTGGCCTCGGGAAGCGCGCTGATCAGGGCTTCCAAGGCTTCCGGTCCCGGCGGTCGCTCTTCATCTGCATTGGCATTGGGCGAGCCCCCGAGCAAAGCACAAGCAAGGTGCAGGGCAAACACAAAAGTGAAAGGTTTTGCCGTCATCAACGACTCCAAACAATGCGAGTAAATAATAGAAACGGTGGCAGCAAATACCGTGCCCGCCGGGGGCGCCCCACCCGTGGTCCCGCGGTATTTAAAACCCCAGGCGATTCTGCACCGGTTGATCCTCGGCGATCTTTGCGGGGCGCCCGGATGTCTCGGCGGCGTACTCCAAACCAGATAGGGTCAAGCCCAGTAAACGCACCCCTTGGGAAACGGGTAGTACCGAGTCCAAAAGCCCATGGGCGAGCTCCGCGAACCCTTTGCGGTCCTGCACCGGCGGCGACACGGAGCGGGCACGGGTAATTTGCCGAAAATCTCCATACTTCATCTTCAGGGTCACCGTTCGCCCGGCGCAATGATGACGCTCAATGCGCTCCCAAACGATATCGATAATGTGTTCCAGGGCTTCTCGTAACTCCTCGTTTTCCTTCAGATCCTCCGTGTAGGTACGCTCCCCCCCAATGGATTTGCGCACACGATCGGGTCGCACGGGCCGCTCGTCGTTGCCACGACAGGCGCCGTATAGATAGGCTGCAGACTTTCCAAAGTGCTTATCGAGAAACTCCAGGGTCTGGGCCCGCAGATCGGCACCGGTGTGAATCCCTAGCTTGGCCATCCGCTCCGCCGTACGGGGACCAACACCATAGAAGCGACGAGCGGGCAAAGTCGCGGCGAAGGCCGCTCCATCCTGAGGACGCACCACGCAGAGCCCATTAGGTTTGTTTTGATCCGATGCCACCTTGGCCAGAAACTTGTTGTAGGACACGCCGGCGCTTGCCGTTAGACCCAACTCCCGATGTATGGCGGCTCGAATTTCCTCCGCGGTGCGCGTCGCACTGCCCAGTCCCGCCTGATCCCGGGTTACATCGAGGTAAGCCTCATCCAAAGAGAGGGGTTCTACGAGATCGCTATAGCGCGCAAAAATCTCATGAATCTGCCGCGATACATCCCGATACACATCAAATCTTGGCGGCACAAAGAGCAGTTCCGGGCAGCGCCGTCGCGCCGTCGCTCCCGGCATCGCCGACTTCACACCGAAACGTCGGGCCTCATAACTCGCCGCAGCCACAACGCCCCGCTTTGAAGAGCCTCCCACCGCCAGAGGCTTACCGCGCAGTTCCGGGTTGTCCCGCTGTTCCACACTCGCATAAAACGCATCCATATCTACATGAATGATTTTTCGCAGGCCCTGGAATGGCTTGGTGTCCTCCATGGTCGAAATACTAGAAAGAGCGGCCGCCTTGGGCAAGGGAGCGCTTTCGTTCACCTTTAGTTCCCGACAAGGAAAATCTCGGGGCCCGCGCCAGGCAAAGCTGAAGTACACTGGCCAATGACTTTCCAGCACCAGCGCTACGGTCCAACTCATAAGTCATCGCTCAGCAGGAGAAACTCGTGTCCGACCGCACTCCTTTTCGTCGCCTATCCCTACGGCGATCGCAAAACACCCATCGTCAAAGCCGGTTTTCCCAGGTCACTGCCCTCGCTCTCCTGGTCACAGCGGCCCTGACCTCGGTAGCACAGGCTCAGGATACGGCCAAACCGGTACTCCACGGTCGCCACTGGGTCGCTCTCACGGGTAAACCCCTGGCAGCCAGCGCCGGCGCCATGATGTTCGCCCGCGGCGGGAATGCCATCGATGCGGCTTGCGCCATGCTTGGAGCGACCTCCACCATGTGGGATGTGCTTAGCTGGGGTGGAGAAACCCAGGCTCTCATTTACAACCCGAATACGGGCAAAGTGATCGGCATTAACGCCCTCGGGGTGGCACCTACGGGGGCCACCCCAGAGTTCTTTCGCGAGCGGGGCATGGTTTATCCGCCCGAGTACGGACCTCTCGCGGCGGTCACACCGGGTACCCCCGGCGGCCTTATGGTTATGCTCGCCGAATACGGACGCCTGAGTCTTGCGGAGGTGCTCGCTCCTTCCATGGAAATGGCCGAGGGCTATCCCATCGAAGCATCCCAGGCCGACAACATCGAACGGCGACGAGATATTCTCAGCCAATGGCCCGATTCCAAACGGGTGTTCCTACCCAACCTGGATGAAAACAACCTGGAGCAACGCGCTGCTCCCTACCCCGGCGACGTCTTCAAACAGCCCGACCTCCTCGCTACCTTACAAAAGCTCGTAGATGCAGAAGCCCAGGCCCTGGCCGCAGGCAAATCGCGAAAAGAAGCTATCTACGCAGCCTATGAGCGTTTTTATCGTGGCGACATTGCCACGGAGATTGTCCGCGCCAATCGCGAGCACGGTGGACTCTTTACGGAAAGCGATCTGGCCGATTGGCAAGTCCACATCGAAGAGCCCGTGAGCACTCGCTACAAGGATGTCGACGTGTACAAGCTGACGACCTGGGTACAGGGCCCGGCCATGCTTCAGGCCCTTAACATCCTTGAAGACATCGATCTAAAGGGCATGGGATACAACAGCGCCAACTATATTCACACCCTGTATCAGGCCATGAACCTGGCCTTCGCCGATCGCGATTTCTATTACGGGGACCCCTACTTCCCACCGGAAGAACCGGTCGAGGGCCTCCTGTCCAAGGCCTATGCGAAGCAGCGACGGGGCCTCATAGACCCCCACAAGAATAATCCTGAAACTCGACCGGGCGATCCCTACCCATTTCAAGGGGAGAAGAACCCCTTCAAGGAACTGCTCGACGCCTGGACTCCCATCCCACCGACCACGGATGCCGAGGGAACCGATGGTTTTCAACAAGCGGGGCTCATGAGCCACGACGAAAGGTTCATCGCCGGCACCACATCGATTCAAGCGGCCGATGCCGACGGCTGGGTGATTTCCGTGACCCCCAGTGGTGGCTGGATACCCGCTTTCGTTGCCGGGAATACGGGCGTCGGCTTGAGCCAGCGCATGCAAAGCTTCGTCTTGGATCCTCGCATCAATCCCTACAACGTCGTCGAAGCGGGTAAACGTCCCCGGGCGACGTTAACCCCGAGCATGGCGCTCCGTGATGGCAAACCCATCATGGCGTTTTCCGTGCAGGGAGGGGATTCTCAGGATCAGAATCTGCTGCAGTTCTTCCTCAACGTTTTGGAATTCGACATGAACGTCCAGCAGGCGGCGGAAGCCCATAACATCACCAGCTATCAGATGCAGAGTTCCTTTGGCGCCCACCAGAGCGAGCCCGGGCGCCTGGCGATTACCCGGCAAATACCGCCCTACACCCGCGACCGCCTAAAAGCCATGGGCTACGATGTGGAGGTGGTTGATCGCACCTATAGCCCTATCACCGCAATTCTCATCGACCCCGAGCGCGGCACCTTTCAGGGCGGTGCCAGCGACTACGGCGACGACTACGGCCTGGCCTGGTAAGCGCCGGGCGTGCCAGAGAGAGCCTGCAGAAGAGGCTTACTCGTCGGCCTCTCTAGCACGGCGTAGAGGATCATCGGCAATGCGGGCTCGCCGGTCCTCCAGAGCCTGTTGTAAACGCGCAAGAGGCTCGGGTTCTTCCTCTATGCGATTGATTACCTCATAGCGATCCTCAGTAATATTGAACAGGTAGCGCGGCTCTCCTTCGCCATCAGCGATGAGCTTCCAGTCTCCGTCTCGGACTACATATTCAAGACCATCGGGTGTGCGAAGGGCAAAAAATAGCGGGCTATCCCGGTTGAACTGATCCCCCACCAGTAGGGGCCACAGGCTCTGACCGTCGAGGGGGACGGCCGGCGAAGGACTCACTTGAAACAAGCGCGCCAGAGTGGGGAATAGATCCAACGCCGTCACGGGAGCATCGATCACCGCTCCCCCTCGCAACTGCGTGGGAAAACTGATTATCCCCGGAACTCGTAAACCGCCTTCAAACAAAAATCGCTTTTTACCTCGCAGGCCTCCGGTCTCCCCCGCCATACCCAGTTCCCAGGGCGTGATCGCCGCCGCAGTCACGGGGCCGTTGTCGCTGCTAAAAATCACCAGGGTCTGTGCAAGTTGATCTTCCTCGCGGAGGTGGTCGAGCACACGGCCCAGCTGCGCATCCAGATAGGTGATGTTGGCGTAGTACTCGCCTCTGCCTCGCCAGGGCCGACTGGCAAAATCAAAGTAATACAGCAGCGGGTTGTCCCTGGCCTCATCGGTGTGAAAGCCGTCGTACATGGCCAGATACTCGGGCGGAGAAGCAATAGGGGTATGCACCTCGCTGTAGGTCAGATACAGAAAGAAGGGATCGTCGCCGCTTTGCAGCCAGGCGATGGCCTCATCGCTCACCAACTCAGCGCTGTATTTCTCCGTAG
Organism: Halieaceae bacterium UBA6060; assembly: GCA_002428935.1. GTDB lineage: Bacteria > Pseudomonadota > Gammaproteobacteria > Pseudomonadales > Halieaceae > Congregibacter. The sequence continues at coordinate 13,153 of DIYG01000135.1, read as the reverse complement.
CCCCAATAGCCCGGTTGTTGCGATAGAAGTTATCGGGATACATGGCTCCGCGGCGAGGGCGCTCATCGCCGTCCGCCACCTCAGCGTTCTTCACCCAGGCATCCAGACCGAACTGATGATCAAAGCCAAAATCTCGCGGCTGAGGAGCATCCTCCAATCCCAGACCTCCATTGAGATGCCATTTGCCAATCACCGCAGTGCGATAACCCGCCTCTTTGGCGAGGTCTGCCAGGGTGGTCTCATTGGCTCCGAGAGCAACGGTCGAGCCATCGGGAATCCAGTCCTCAACGCCCGTGCGATAGGGTAAGCGCCCGGTCAGCAGCCCGGCCCGAGAAGGTGAACACAGCGCCGAGGGCGCGTAAAACTGTGTAAAGCGTACCCCTTCTGCAGCCAGCCTATCGATATGCGGTGTTTGCACCACCGCATGCCCGTAGACCCCCGTATCACCCCAACCCAAGTCATCGACGTAGACCAGCAGCACATTGGGTCGACCGGGATCAGCCGCCCGTGAAATCGCTGCGACAGAGAGGACAAGCAGTCCCAGCAGTAAACGCCTGGGCAGCAAACCGGGAACCCGTGTCGAGGCCTTAGCTGCAATCATGAGCGAGCCTCGATAACAGCGTTCATCTGCCTGGCCAGGGCTACATCCCGTTCGGTGATTCCGCCGGCATCGTGACTTGTGAGCCAAACCTTTACCCGGTTGTAGACATTGAACCATTCCGGATGGTGATCGGCCCGCTCCGCAAACAACGCGACCTGTGCCATAAAGCCAAAGGCCTCTACAAAGCTGGAAAACTGAAATTCTCGATACAGTTTTCCGCTCTCGATGTGCCAGGCATCGAGATCATCCAGGGCTCGCTGTACTTGGGCTTCAGTGAGTAGCATAGTCGTCGGTCCTTACACGCATAGGGCAGATCCATGGACTATAGCAAGCGAATCTCTCGGCATGTCCGTGTCCTGTCGGTGATTTGCTTGCTCGCGGTGGCCCACGCCTCCGCTAATCCACGAACCCTGATTCGTGGGATCGTACCCATCGATCCCATGGTAGGCACTCTACCCCGTCAAGATGTTCTTATCGAAGACGGTGTAATCGCAGCCATGGGCGAACTCAACGCCGCGGACCCAGAAGCGACAATCATCGATGGCCGTGGCACGTACCTGCTTCCGGGTCTGTGGGATATGCATGTCCATCTCACCTACGATCCTCGCCTAACACCGGTCATGGCCAGGCTCTTTCTCGACCACGGCATCACCAGCGTTCGGGACACGGGGGCTCCTCTGGACACGCTCTTTCCCGTCCTCGAGACCTATCGGAGTCTGGGGCCCCAGGCTCCACGGATGTTCTTTGCCGGCCCCCTCCTCGATGGCATACCCACCGTATACGACGGGGAAAACACCCGGGGCATCGGCTCGGGTACCGCACAACCCGAGGAGGCCGCGCGGCGGGTCAAGGTCCTGGCCGAAGCCGGGGTGGACTTTATCAAGATCTATGAAATGGTCACTCCCGAGGTTTTCGCCGCCCTGGTTGCTGAGGCGAACAAGCATCAGCTGCCGATAGCCGCCCACGTACCCCTGTCGATGCTCGCGTCGGATGCAGCACCCCAAGTGCAATCCCTGGAGCACCTACGGAATCTGGAACTGGACTGCGCTGCAAACGCGGACGCGCTCCTTGCCGTGCGTATAAAGGCCCTAAGAAATCCCGATAGCCTATCGGGGATGGATCTGCGGTCTGCACTCCATGGTGCGCAACGCGACAAGGCCATCGACAATGAAGACCCGGCTCGTTGCGCCCGGGTATTAGAGACCCTGAGCGATACGATCCAGGTACCCACCCTCCGCCTCAATGCCATGACCCAGCATCCACCATTCGAGGCCGACGGTTGGGACGAAGCACTAGAGCTGTTACCGGCAACCGTACAAAAAGAATGGAAACGCGCGCCTGAGTTCATGGACCCTCGGACCTATCGACGATCAGGCGCATGGTCCCTGGCCATGATTCCCCGGCTTTTGGCGGCGGGCGTTCCCATTGGTGCGGGCACGGACACACCGATCGGTTGGGCGGTGCCCGGCCACAGCTTGCACCAAGAGCTACAACTCTTAAACCAGGCGGGACTGTCACCATTAGCAACAATCCAAGCCGCGACCGTTGTACCGGCACGATTTTTTGGCCGGCAGCAAACCATGGGACGGATTAAGCCCGGTTACGATGCAGATTTACTTCTGCTGAGAGAAAATCCCCTCGAATCCCTGGACAATCTGAAGTCCATCGAAGGGGTGTTTAGAGAGGGTATTCGGGTCAGATAGTTCGCAACCAGTCGGCCACCGCTGCGCCTATTTCATGGGGCGAGTCCTCTTGGACGAAGTGCAGACCCGCTACCTGGACGGTCTGTTGCCGCGGCCAGCTTAAACAGAATTCTCGCTGCGCACCCACAAGAATGGTTCCGGGATCAGCGTCGATAAACAATTTGGGCGGACTGGCATCGCTGGCCAACCACTGGGCATAGGCATCAACCAAAGTCACCATGGCCTCGGGCTCTCCGTCGATGGGAATCTGTCGGGGCCAGTTCAGCATCGGCTGACGATCATCGGTCGAGGAGAAGGGCCGCCGGTATTCATTCATCTCCTCTTCCGAGAGATCTCGAAGAACTGAACTCGGCAACACCGCCTCGATGAACAAATTCCGTTCAAGGACCAGTTCTTCACCGACAGGGGAGCGAAACCCCTGAAAAATCTCTCGACCCCGCTCGGGCCATTCCTGCCAGGTAATGGGTCGCACGATGCCTTCCATATAGGCAATCCCTCGCACGGCATCGGCATGCTCTTTCGCCCAGTGAAACCCCAGGGCGCTGCCCCAATCGTGAATCACCAGCGTGACTCGCTGGCGAACATCAAGCTGTTCAAGCTGCTGGCACAGATACTCGTAAACCGTCTTAAAGTTGTAACGTTCGACCCCCAGCGCCGGGTCGAGCTTATCCGAATCGCCCTGCCCCACGAGATCCGGCACGATCACGCGACCGGAACCCGTCAGATGGGGAATGACATTTCGCCACAGGTAAGCGGAAGTGGGATTGCCATGGAGGAGAACAATAGGGTCTCCTTCCCCCTCGTCTACATAAGCGAGGCGCAAACCGTCGACGGTGACATAGCGTTTTTCAAAAGGAAACGCCGCAGAAATATCGCTCATCATTGTCTCCAACGGTGTTATGTTTATCGTAGTATGCCGCTTCACTGCGACAGATCGTTGACAACGCGGCGAAGCCTAGCGCATCGCGCTCTTCTCGTGCAGTTTGACAAAGCCCATAAATCTCAGGAGGAATTCCCATGAAATCTAATCTGAAAGTCCCTCACCTGCTCGCCACGGCCGCCTTGGTGGCGAGCCCTATTCTTGCTGTGACCGCGGTGCAGGCCCAGGACATGAACAAGTTGGTTGAGTCCGTCGACAAGGACAAAGCCATGGAAGCCGTCGACATGGAAAAAGCCAAAGATGCCGTGTCCACCGACGGCGTTGACTACAAGAAAGCCGCCGAGGCTGTGGACATGGAAAAAGCGGCAGACGCCGTGGACATGGAAAAAGCCAAAGCGGCTCTCATGGATAACGAAAGCTAAGCTCGCATACAAAAACTCGAGCAAAAAAAACGGCGCTCCTTGGAGCGCCGTTTTCGTTGGAGCGTAGCTTCTTACTCGAAGCTGTAGGTTAGGGTCAGGCCATAGGTGCGAGGCTGATTCGGATAGCCATTGAAGGTACCTGGCTGAGCAACCCCCGGGAACGCCGACAGCAGATACTCATCCTCGTTGATATTCCGGCCCCAGAGATTGAGTTGGAAGCCGTTATCAAAGGTCACACCTGCACTGGCGTTAAAGGTATTGATCTCACGGGAGGCAATGTCCGCCGGTACATTGTCGACGATTTGTACCTCGTCTTCGTACAGGTGCTCCAGACGCACATAGGCGTAAGCATTACCCAACTGGAAGTTGTAGGTGACGTTCGTATTAGTGGCCAACTCGGGAATCCCCGCCGGCTGCTGACCCGAGAGATCCTCTGGGCCGTTAACACCGAGCGCACCTTCAAAGCTATCGTACAGGGGATCCAGCCAGGTTGCGGCGAAGCCAATGCGGAGTCCTTCGATGGGCGCCCAGGTCAAATCCAATTCCACACCGTCGGTGGACTGCTTACCGGCATTAGCCAGATTGAAGCCCGTGCCCGAGAATACGTTGGACTGGAAACCTTCGATTTCCTGGGTGAACACCGCCACATTCACGCCGATGGTGTCCCACTCACCTTTCAGGCCGATTTCATAGACTTCGGACTCTTCAGGACCGGCAAAGCGTGTACCGGGAACCAGGTTAGGCAGGATAAGGCCTGCCTGCTCCAGGGCCGGAAAATCTTCGGCCAGGGGCCGCGAATCGCGAGAGAGGTTCCAGGAAGACGCCTTAAAGCCCGTGCTGACCCCCGCATACACATTCACATTGGGTGACAGATCATAGGCCAGACGCACCGTGTAGGTGATGTCGTCATCGTTGGTTTCCCCCGGCTCTACTTCATTGGGGAAATTCAGGAAAGGTGGTAGGAACTGCAGAGGCTGAAGTCCTTCTAAGGGAGTACCACCCAGAGGTACCGCTGAGAAGAGATCCGTGGATACAAGATTTGCCTCCGCTTCCTTATCCGACTCGGTGTAGTTCACCCCCAGGGTCAGGGTCAGGGCTTCCGTCAAGTCATAGTCCACCTGGGCAAACAGGGACAGAGTCTCGTCATCCAGGGTGAACTGCTCCACGGGAAAACCCGCGCCTTCCTGGGAGAAGGTACCTGTTGGTAAACCCAGCAGAGCTTCCAAGAAACTTACCCCACCGCCGCTAAGCGCATCGACGTAGGGTCTGAAATCCGCGCCGTAACCAAAGGCGCCGTCGATCTCCACTTCTTCGTTGAAGTAGAACGCGCCGACCATCCACTGGAAGGGGCCGTCGTTGGCCGAGGTCAGGCGGATCTCCTGAGTGAAGGTATCGATCTGCGTATCTGAGGTGTTTGCCGCTTCCGGCGTAACCAGTCGGGCGCTGGTGTAATCGATATCGCCGAACTGAAACTGATCCAGCGTCCGCAGGGCGGTGATCGAGGTCAGGGTGAAGCTATCGAAGTCATAGTCAAAGTGCAGCGACGCACCGCGGGTCTCGATTTCGTTACCCGGCTCAAAATCAAGAAAGTTTTCATAAGCAAAAGGCTGCTCCGATACCAAATCCCCCCCCAGGGCGCGCACGATATTGCCCGTAGGGCCATCCACCAGGTTGGCTACCCCACAGCAGACTTCGTCGATTTCTTCGGCATCGACAATAACTCGAACCTCGGCCCGATCCGAGGGATTCCAGAGCAACTGACCACGGAAATTCCAGCGGTTCAGTTCGTTGGATTCGCCACCTATACCGAGATTGTCAAAGTAGCCATCGCGCTGGTTCATGCTGCCGAACAGGCTGAAAGCCACGTTATCCGACAGCGGACCGGTAACGTCACCGCGGACGATAGTCTGGTCGTAGTTGCCCAGGGTCGCACCGACGCTGCCGCTATAACCGGCCAGATCCGGCTTTGCCGTGACCACACTGATCACACCGGCCGATGCGTTCTTACCAAACAGGGTGCTCTGTGGTCCTCGCAGTACCTCTACCCGCTCAAGCTTGGGCAAATCGGCCAGGGCGCTACCAACCCGCGAGCGATAAACGCCGTCGATAAACACCCCAACGGAGGGTTCGATACCGGCGTTATTAGCGCCATTACCGAAGCCGCGAATAATGAAGTTGGTTTGTGAGCTGCCCTGGAGCTGGGTAACCCGCAGGCTGGGCACCAGGGTTTGGAGGTCTTTGATATCCAGGACCTGAGCCTGCTCCATGGACTGCGACGTGACAACGGATACGGCCACGGGCACTTCCTGGAGCGTCTGCTCACGCTTTGCTGCGGTAACCACAACCTCTTCCAACGCCCCAGGACCTTGGGCAAAGGTTGGGGCGACGGTAGCAGCAGATACAACGGCAAGAGCAGTGGCGAGACGAGACGGGGCAAAGACTTTGGGTAAAGCCATGGGCAAGCACCTTATTAGTTAACGTTATACGGATGCTGCCGATTCTCGTGGCAGATAAGCCATCGGTCAATGTGAATCTTTACCCTATTCGCGACTAATTCTGTGCGCTAAGTCACCCTTTCCCAGAGGCCATGGGTCGTCTCAAAAGCAAGCAACAGTCCGTACCCACCACCGGGAGCGGACCTCGGGTACACTGCGCGGTCGCACCCCCAAGGTAAAGGTAGGGAATAATGGCAAAACGCGTGTATCTGTTTTCTGAGGGGAGCCGCGACGATCGCGATCTCCTCGGCGGTAAAGGCGCCAATCTCTGTGAAATGACCAGCCTGGGACTACCGGTTCCCTTTGGCTTCATTATTACCACGCCAACCTGCCGGGAGTACTTTGAAGGCGGCAATCGGCTGCCTACGCTCCTCGAACAGGAATATCGGGTAGCCCTTGATCTCGTTGAGAAACAGATGGGCGCGCGGTTTGGTGATCCGGAAAACCCCCTGCTGTTCTCCGTGCGATCCGGCGCTCCAATCTCCATGCCAGGAATGATGAACACGATCCTCAACCTGGGCATCAACGACGATATCGCCGAGGGCCTGGCCAAGAAAACCGACAACCCGCGTTTCGCCTACGACAGCTATCGACGATTCATTCAGATGTTTGCCGACGTGGTCCTGGGCGCCGACGGCCATGCCATGGAAGCTTATATCGACCAGTACAAACGCGACCACGGCTATGACACGGATGTGGCCATGACCGCCGACGATTGGAAACAGGTCATCGCCCATTTCAAGACCATCGTGGATTTTCCCGAAGACCCTTTCGTGCAGCTCAAGCAGGCCGTCGAAGCCGTATTCCAATCCTGGTACACGCCTCGGGCCAATGTGTACCGAGAGATGAACAACATCCCCGACTCCCTGGGCACAGCAGTCAATGTGCAAGCCATGGTCTTTGGTAACTTTGGCGAGGACTCGGGCTCGGGAGTGGCTTTCACCCGCAACCCCGCCACGGGTGAGCGTTTGTTTTTTGGCGAGGTACTGTTTAACGCCGCCGGGGAAGATGTGGTCGCGGGCATTCGCACACCGGAACCCGTTGACGCTCTGCAAGATCGTCTCCCCGACGCCTATGAGGAACTGTATCGCGCCCAGGCCCTTTTGGAACAGCACTACCGGGATATGCAGGACATCGAGTTCACGATCCAGGAAGGACGCTTCTATATCTTGCAAACCCGCAGCGGCAAACGCACCGGTAGAGCGTCTGTTCGCATCGCGGTGGAAATGGTTCGCGAGGGCATGATCGACGAGAAGGAGGCGCTCCTACGGGTATCTCCAGAACATGTCGAATCCTTTCTCCACCCCATGGTCGATCCCGAAGCACCGCGAAAGGTTATCGCCAGCGGTCTTCCGGCGAGTCCCGGGGGGGCAAGCGGTGTCGCGGTGTTTTCCGCCGATGAAGCCGTGGAGGTCGAAGCCGATGGCAAAGCGGTGGTTCTCATCCGCCGAGAAACAACACCCGAGGACATCCACGGTATGCGCGTGGCCCAGGGCATTCTCACGGAGTTGGGCGGTATGACCTCCCATGCGGCCGTGGTCGCTCGCGGCATGGGTGTCTGTGCCATCACCGGTTGCGGTGATCTCCGGGTGGATACCGCGGCGGGCATCGCCGTCGCCGCCGATGGCTCCGAGATCCGTCGCGGCGACCTGCTAACCCTCGATGGCTCTACCGGTGATGTCATGCTCGGCGAAATCCCCAAGGTAGAAGCATCGACCTCGGAAGATTTCCAGGTGTTGTTGTCCTGGGCCGACAAGTATCGACGCCTCAAGGTCCGCGCTAACGCGGAAACTCCTGAGGACGCACGAAAAGCTCGAGAACTGGGCGCCCAGGGCATCGGTCTGTGCCGCACGGAACACATGTTTTTCGCCAGCGAACGCATCGACCCCATGCGCGCCATGATCCTCTCCACGTCGCGCAAAGAGCGCAAGAAACACCTGGCAATCCTGCAGGAGTTTCAGTACGAGGACATGTTGGAGCTGTTCCGCGTCATGGACGGTTTACCGGTAACCATTCGACTGCTGGATCCGCCGCTCCATGAGTTTCTGCCCCACGAAAAAGACGATGTGGAGGCTCTGGCCCAGCGTCTTGGGAAAAGCACGGACGAGATTTGGCAGGCCCGCAACGACCTCATTGAGGTGAACCCCATGCTCGGTTTCCGCGGCTGCCGCCTATCCGTGGTGTACCCGGAAATCACCAAGATGCAGGTTCGAGCCATCATTGGTGCCGCCTTAAGAGCCCGGGAAGAAGGTCTACAACCCTACCCAGAAATCATGATCCCTCTGGTCATCAATGTTAGAGAGATACGTCTCATCGGTGAGCTGATCGACCGGGGAATCCGCAAAGTCATGGGGGAGCGTTCTGTGTCTCTACGCTATCGCGTCGGCACCATGATGGAAACTCCCCGGGCCTGTCTCGGTGCCGATCGTCTGGCACCGGCGGTGGAGTTCATGAGCTTCGGCACCAACGATCTCACGCAGATGACCTACGGCTTTTCCCGCGACGATGCGGGGCGATTTATTCCCCAATACCTGGATGCCAAACTCATCGAGGACGATCCTTTCGTGTCTCTGGATCAGCGCGCCGTGGGCAAGCTCATGCGCACGGCGGTCCAGGATTCCAGGGCAGTGAAGAAAGGTATCAAGTACGGCATCTGCGGTGAGCACGGTGGCGATCCCCGATCGATTCGCTTTTGCCACGATCTGGGGCTGGACTACGTTAGCTGCAGTCCTTACCGGGTGCCGGTAGCACGTATCGCCGCCGCCCAGGCCCGCGTACTGGAAGACCTGGACCACTAGCAAAGGATTCTTCAAAGATCCGGGAGCTGGCAATGCATCGCTCTCGGGCCCTTTGGAGAAGAGCACCTTAGGCCAGAAGCACCGTAGGGAAGACTAACGGTGCAAACTGACCAAGGCCCCAAGAACTCATACTCCCCTAAAACCTCATCACCGAAACCCTCGTCACCGAAACCTGAGGACCATGCCATGCACTTTGACAATCGTGTTACCCAGCTCACGAGCGCTGAGCTTCCCATCGTTCAGGCTCCCATGGGCTGGATTGCTCGCTCACAGCTCGCCTCGGCGGTGTGCAACGCCGGAGGCCTGGGAATCATCGAGACCTCCTCGGGGGAACTCGACATCATCCGCGAAGAAATCAAGCGCATGCGCGAACTCACGGACCGTCCGTTCGGGGTCAATATCGCCCAGGCCTTCGTCCGCGATCCCGATATTGCCCAGTTCATCATCGATCAGGGCGTTCGCTTCGTAACGACTTCTGCGGGCTCGCCAGAACGCTATACGGAACAACTAAAAGCGGCGGGATTGACGGTTTTTCACGTCGTTCCCAGTCTCAAAGCGGCAATCAAAGCCGTGTCCTATGGGGTAGACGGACTCATTGTGGAAGGCGGCGAAGGCGGTGGCTTTAAGAATCCCCAGGACGTGGCGAGCATGGTGCTCCTGCCCCTGGTGCGCTCCAAGGTGGAGGTACCCATCATCGCCGCCGGTGGCTTTGTCGACGGTTCGTCCATGGCTGCGGCTTTCGCCCTGGGCGCCGAGGGCGTGCAGCTGGGCACGCGCATGGTCTCCGCCTTGGAATCGCCGGTCCATGACAACTGGAAGCAAGCCATTGTCGCCGCCGAGGAAACCGACACGGTATTTCTCAATCGGTTTCAGTCGCCGGGGCTACGCGCCCTGCGCACCGAGAGAACCTCTGAGCTGGAGCGCAAAGCGAATGAGAACGCCATGGCCAGCTTCGGCAAACCTCAGGATTTGTACTTTGGCGGCGACATGGAAGCGGCCATTCCCCTCACGGGGCAGGTCTGTGGACGTATCGAAGCGGTGAAGCCCGTGGCCCAAATTCTTGAAGAAATTTGCCGCGAGTTTGCCGAGACCGTCGAGCTTTTGGACAAGTCCTACCCCCGCCAGGGCTAGCTAATTAGGGCCCAGCTCGGATCCAGCGAGGCCAATCGCGCGTACCTATTCATGACATAACCCTTTGAGTTTGTGTGGTTTTTCATGATTAATCGCAACGTAGGCACCCTGGAGCGGCTGATTCGCCTGGGTTTGGGCCTCGTGCTGGTCTTCGCGGTACTCCAGGCACCGGCTTTCGGCGTGCTTCAGGGCGTCTCCCTGGTAGCAGCCTTTGCCTTGTTCTGGAACAGCATTTTTGGCCGATGTTACCTTTGGAAATGGCTGGGCATTACAAGCTGTGATGACAACAACTGCGCGGATTGCCCAGACTCGGAGCAAACCGGTGCCTGACGACACGCAAAACCCCGGCCCCGACGCGGTTTCGTATTTTCGCGACAACCCGTCTGCTGCTTGTGAAAATCCGGCTGGGCCTCGCCCAAAAAGCACCGAGAACCCAGCGAAGGACACCCTGTTCTACGACGGTCAATGTCCCCTGTGTCTGCGGGAAATGGACAAGTTGCGCCAGGTGCGGGGCGATGACATCGCCCTGGTAGACATCCACACCCTGGAAAATGACAGTCCCGTAAGCGCTGACACGCTCCTTAGGACCCTCCATCTGAAACGCGCCGATGGACACTGGCTGAAAGGCGCCGATGCCAATGTAGCCGCCTGGGAAGGGACCCAGCAGCAGCGCTGGCTACGGGTTCTGCGCTGGCCGATCATCCGCAGCCTGGTCGATCTGGGCTACAAGCTCTGGGCAGGTTGGCGTTACGAGAGACTCTACAGCGAAAAACGCACGGGGAATCCTGCAGCCGCTCCCACGGTCAGGGAAACCAGCGATGCTCCTTGATCGAGCCGCCATAGAGAACATGGAAAAGCGACGCCGGGCGGCGCTCATAAACTCTATTACCGGCTTCAAGCCGGCTGTTTTGGTGGGCACCGCCGACGCCCAAGGCCATAGTAATCTGGCGATCATGAGCTCCCTGGTGCATATCGGTTCGCACCCACCGCTCTTGGCTTTGATCTTTCGGCCCGACAGCGTGGACAGACACACCCTGGACAATATCCGAGGTTCTGGCCGCTACACCTTGAATCACGTCCACCGCCATATCATCGACGCGGCTCATCAGACCGCGGCGCGTTACCCTCGCGATGTCTCCGAGTTTGCGGCCACGGGGTTGAAGGAACGCTGGCAACAGGGGTTTCCCGCACCTTTTGTAGCCGAAGCCCAGGTGCGCCTGGCCATGGAGCTGCGAGAAGAGCACGAACTCGAAATCAATGGCACCCATTTGATTATCGGGGAAATCGTGCACGCGCAGTTTCCCGAAAGCGCGATCAATGAGCTCGGAGCCCTGGATCCGGCGGCGGCCGAGGGGATTGCTCTGGCGGGCCTGGACAGCTACTACGCGCCCGCCCTCGTCCAGCGCATGGCGTACGCCAAACCCGAAGAGCCGCCGCGACGCATCGTCGAGGCCCCACCATCTGCCGATAGCAAGCCCCAGCGCCTGAAAAACTGACTCTTAACGGCGGGATGGCTCATGGCCTACACTCTCGGTCCGACGTAACCGGGGGAAGACGCTATGCAAGCAGATCGCGAAGATCGCTACTCGAGCGGCGCAGCGCAGGGTCGCCACAATACGCAAACGATTGTTACCGGCATTGCCGTACTGATTCTTGCGGCGGGCGCCTATCTGTTGATGCCCAAAGACAGCCAGGAAGCCGCCGACACCCCAACAACCGTAGAACCTTCGACTACGCCACCCATCGAGCAGCCAGCGCCCCCACAACCGGAGCCTGCAGACGCCATCAGCGCTGCGCCGGATATACCGGAAGAACCCGTGGAGGAACCGGAACCCATCACTCCATCGGAAGAGCCGGAACCCGTTGCCCCACCCCCTCCACCTCCAACTCCGGAAGAACTTGATGCCCTCCTCCGTAAGGGATTGGCGGAGTCCGAACTCCGCGTACCCACCGCGCTAGAGAGCGCCGTCGCCGCACCCTACCTGCTGGATCGCGGTGTCAGCAGCATGGACCAATTGGCCCGAGGACTAGTGCCGAGACGCACCCTGAATCTGGCTCGCCCGGTGGGTACCTTCAGCACCCGCAGAGATGGGCAGCGCTACCGCGTTGATCCCGCGGGTTACGCGCGTTACGACAGCCTGACCTCGGCGATTGCATCTCTACCCCCAGACACCCTGGCCGCGCTCTTCCAACGTTTTCGCCCACAACTGCGAGATGCCTATGGCAGTCTCGGCTATCCCGCTGACGCCATGGACAACACCTTGATTGCCGCCCTGGATGCGGTGATCGCTGCGCCTACGGTGGATACTCCACCGGCCCTCGTCAGCAAAGGTGCTCTTTGGGCTTATGAAGACACAACTCTCGAGGGCCGCTCAGAACTTGAAAAGCAGCTTCTCCGCACGGGCCCCGACAACACTCGCAAGCTACAACAATGGGCCTCTGAGCTACGGGAAGCCCTCTTGGGAGAAGCACCCTGAAACGCTGCAAAGGGAAACTAGGTCTTTACCGCAACAACCTGAACTCCCCGGTCCAGCTGGTTACAGCAATTGATCATGGAATCTAGCCTTTCGGTGCTGAGACACCTTCGATCGGGATTTCTACCCCTACTCCTGCTTTTATTCCTGGGACCAGGCGTGGTGCTTGGTCAGGAATCCAAGCTCAATCAGGAATTAGAGGAATTACAAGCGGTCCTGGCCGAGGACAAGGATCTGGAAGACGAACAACGGGCCGCGCTTGATAAATCCCTCGAGGTGGCGGCGAAAGATCTAGCCGAGCTCGAGGAGCAAACTGCTGCCCGAGATAGCTTGCAGTCGATCATTGAGCAGAGCGAAGTAACAATCTCTCAGTACCAGGCTCGGGTCCGGGATATCCAGGAAGCACCCGCCAGCGTCACTCAACGGCTGGGACAAAACCCATCCCTTGACCGCATCGAGGGTGAAATCGATGCGGTAGAAAGCCAGCGAGCCGTCTGGACCCGGGAGCGCAAAGAAGCCCTCGACGAGCAGGCGGACCTGGCAAGCACCGACGCCAATCTGCGCCAACGGCTGGCGGAAATCAGCGACGGGGATACGCCAGCCGCAGGCTCCGAACGCGGATCAGACACCGAAATAGCTTTAGCCCAGC
>DIYG01000152.1 GCA_002428935.1 Halieaceae bacterium UBA6060 | reverse complement strand
CCCGATCCTATGAACACTCCCTATGCGACGACATTGGTCGCGCGGCCCGTTTGTATCCGGATATCGAGTTTCTGATCTACCACTCGGGTTTTGTGCCCGGGCAGAGCGAGGGTCCCTACGATCCCGAGCGCAACGAGGGGATTGATTCTCTCATCAAGACCGTCATCGATAATGATTTGGGTAAGGGCTCCAACGTGTATGCGGAACTGGGCTCCACCTGGCGGTTTCTGATGCGCGACCCCAATTCGGCAGCTCACACCCTGGGCAAGCTCCTGAAGTACCTGGGCGAGGACAATATCCTCTGGGGTACGGACTCGATCTGGTACGGCTCGCCGCAGGATCAGATTCAGGCTTTTCGAGCTTTCCAGATTGCGCCGGCGGTGGCCGAGGAATTCGGCTATCCCCCGTTAACGGCGGAGGTGAAGCGGAAAATCCTCGGGGAGAACGCCCTGCGAGTTTACGACGTGGAAGCGACTACCGTGTCATCCCTGCGCGCCGATCGCGTGGCATCGGCCCGGACTCGCTATCGCGAACACCCCGATCCCCACTTTCGGACCTATGGCCCGCGCTCCCGGCGTGAATTTCTGAACCTCGCTCGCTGGAGCGGTTCCGGTCCCGGTTGATGCTCACGCTTAGGTAAGCACTTGCCGTGATCGAGGTTTTCGGTGGCGACCGAAAGCCCCTACGGCCAGAGAATTGCCAGCCTGTCAGACACTCTTCCTTCCCCCTCGGCACAGTGTATGCTGCCCGCCTTTCACCGTTTCAAGGAGATCCCATGTTGCCCCCAATCCGTTTTTCTAGTGCGCGGTCCCTGGCGTCTGCGCTAGCCGTGGCATCGCTGCTCCTTGTCGGATGTCAGTCTGAGCATGTTGAAGAGGAAGTCAGTGTGAGTGAGTCCGCAAGCCGCAAAGCGCCCGTGGCGAAGATCGAGAATGTGGTGGATACCCACTGGGGTGTCGAAGTCGATGACCCCTATCGCTACATGGAGGATGTGGAAGATCCCTATGTGGAGGAGTGGTTTCGCGGACAGGCTGCCTACGCCCAGGACATTCTGGAGGCGCTACCGCAGCGTCAAGAACTCCTGGAGCGCCTTGTCGAACTCGACCAGGGCGCGCCTTTTCGCACATCCGGGGTCAAAGAGTTGGCCAATGGCGACGTGTTCTATTTCCGCCGTGAAGCCGGGGAAAACAGTGAGAAGCTGTACGTGCAAAAGCCCGGCGACGAAGAACCTCGGTTGCTCGTAGATCCCGAAGCCCTCAGCACCGAGGGTGAAGAGCATTACAGCCTTGGGGTCTACCAGCCATCCTGGGACGGTAAATACGTGGTCTATGGGTTGGCCCAGGGCGGCTCGGAGCTTACGACTTATCACATCATGGAGGTAGCTTCCGGTGATGTGGTGGATGCGCCGATTACCAATGTCGAGACGGCCTACAACCGACCCCAGTGGACCCAGAATGGTGAGGGTTTTTACTACAGCCGTCGGCGCGATCTCCCCGAAGACGCACCGGTGACAGAGATCTACAAGCAAACCTCCGTGCGCTATCACCCGTTGGGTGCAGATCCAGCAAAGGACCCGGTCGTCGCGGGCTTCGGCTTGTCGGAACGTCTACCGCTATTGGACACGGATTTCCCCAGCATTGTCATAACACCGGGCTCCGATTACGCGGTACTCAAGGTCAAGCACGGTGATAACAATGAAATCTCTCTGTTTTCCGCGCCGCGGACGTCCCTCCTGGGAGGCGACATCCTGTGGTCACGGATCAGCGAAGAAGCGGATCTGGTTAAGGATTTCATCGCCGTCGGCAACGATATCTATCTCATGACCGCTGAGGATGCGCCGCGCTATCGCCTGGTGCGGACCTCCCTGGCGGAGCCCGATTACCAAAAAGCTAGTGTAGTTATCCCTGCGGGTGAGATGGTCCTCAGCGGCGTCAACGCGGCTAAGGACGCCCTGTATATTGATGCATTGATTGACGGTGTAAGCACCGTCTTGCGTCTGGTTCCCGGAGGGGATGTCGAACGTCTAGAAATGCCTCGCGGTGGCGCCGCCTATGTATCGGCAATTTCCCCGCTCATTGACGGCGCGCGCATGTATGAGAGTTCGTGGATTCAGGGCGGGGTTCGCTTTCGCTACGACCCCGAATCCGGGACCTTTACGGACGATGGTCTGGTGCCGCAGGGTGCCTTTGATGCTATGGAGGGCTTTGTCGCCAAGGACGTATTGGTGACGTCGCATGACGGCACCAAGGTACCCCTGTCGATTCTCCATCGGGCAGATCTGGAACTTGATGGCAGCAATCCCACCATCGTCGCGGGCTATGGTTCCTACGGTATTTCTATGGATGTGTCCTTCTCGACGATTCGTATGGCGTGGATTGAGCAGGGCGGTATCTATGCCATTGCGCATGTGCGTGGCGGTGGGGAGTACGGCAAGGAATGGCACTATGCCGGCCGTATGAGCACCAAGGCCAACACCTGGTTGGATCTGATTGCCAGTACCGAGTACCTCATCGATCAGGGCTATACCTCGGCGGCTCATGTGGCGCCTATGGGAGGCTCCGCCGGGGGAATCCTTGTAGGCCGCTCCATCACCGATCGGCCAGAACTGTTTGGTGCTGCCGTGGTTCAGGTCGGCATGCTTGATGCGATCCGCGCCGAGACCACCACTAACGGTGTGCCCAACATCAAGGAGTTCGGCACGGTTACCGAGGAGCAGGGCTTCAAGGACTTGCTGGCCATGTCGGCGTATCACCACGTAGAGGAAGGGGTGGACTACCCGGCCACGCTGCTCACTCACGGTTTTAACGATCCGCGGGTAAATCCCTGGATGTCCGGCAAGATGGCGGCCCGTATGCAGGCGGTGAACGAGGGCGACTCCGATGTGCTTCTACGCATCGACTTCGACGCCGGTCACGGCATCGGCTCTACCCGAGAGCAGATTCTCGAACAGTACGCAGATATCTTTGCCTTCCTGTTTGCTGAGCTGAAGAAGCCATCGGCCTGATGGTCATTATCTGGTCCAGCATCATTGCGCGGTGTCGCCGTCGATGGCGTCCGGTGTTGCTGGATAGGCGGCTAACTAACGTCCCGCCACGGCCCCTATGGCGCTAAAAGCGACTCTCTTTAAGGTTCGGCTCAACGTGTCGGACCTGGATCGCAATGCCTACGGTGATTTCCCCTTGTCCGTGGCTCGCCATCCCTCGGAGACCGATGGACGGATGATGTTGCGGGTCGCCGTGTTCGCCCTCCATGCGGACCAGCGTTTGGAGTTTGGTCGGGGTATAAGCACCGACGACGAGCCGGATCTTTGGCGGAAGGATCTCACCGGCGCTATCGAGCTGTGGATCGAATTGGGTACGCCCGACCCGGACCGCTTGCGCAAGGCCTGTGGCCGGGCGCAGGAGGTGATTCTCTACGCTTACGGAGATCGCGCGCTCAGCGTTTGGTGGGAGAAGCATCAGGAAGCCCTGGCACGCTTCAGGAACCTTCGCGTTTATGCCGTAAGTGATGCGGAATGTGCGCAGTTGGCCGAGCTGGCGGCTCCAGGTTTGGATTTACAGGCGACGGTCACCGATGGCGAACTCTGGCTGGCTGCGGACGGAGCCAGCCATTCCCTAAAGCCGAGAGTCTTGGGTCTTGCTTAGATTCCTTGGGAGCGAAAGCCAGGTGTGGTCTCGGGGTTTACATCCCTTGAGAAGGCGCGGTGTTAGGGGTGAACGGTGAATCTGCATCGCCATAGCCCGGAACTGCGGACGTTACTCGCCCGTCATTTGACGGTCTTTGAACGGCGAAAAATGCCTCGGAATCGTCGTCGCTTGGCGTCCGTAGCCCTAACGGTGGTCCAGGATGAGGGTCGCGCTGCTATTGCCGTAACCCGGCGCAGTGCTTCCCTGCGAGCCCACTCGCGGCAGTGGGCACTGCCCGGAGGACGACGGGACCCGGGGGAAACTGCTGTAGAGGCCGCTCTGCGCGAACTCCAGGAAGAAGTTGGCATCGACGTCGGCGAAGACGAGGTCCTGGGAGTGCTCGATGACTATGCAACGCGCTCCGGTTACGTGATCACTCCGGTGGTGCTGTGGACCGATCGGGATTGGCAGGAACTGACCCCAAATCCTGCAGAAGTGGATTTTGTGCGCCCCTTTAGCTTTCGCGAACTGGCGCGGCCGGATTCACCGGTCCTGCAAAGCATTGCAGAGAGCGAGGAGAAGGTGCTGTCCATGCGTTTTCACGACGACGTAATCTACGCACCGACGGGGGCCATGCTCTATCAGTTTCGCGAGGTCGCGCTGTTTGGTCGCCACACCCCCGTGGCCCACTTTGAGCAGCCGGTGTTTGCCTGGCGCTGAGCGACGCAGGCCCGTAAGTCTGGGTTTTTCTCCGGCCTGAGCAGGCCGCGCGACGAACTGTTTCTATTCTGCGACCGGTAGTGCTCCCGAGGATTGAATCCCCTTGCGCTTCCGCGAATCATTGCCTCAGTACAAGCGTGGGGTGATTCGACTCTACGCGTCCATCAATATAAGGATGAAACAGTGAAATCTTCTATCTCCGTCGCTCTCGCGGTATTCCTGGGACTGAGTACAACAGGCTGTGTTTACGTTAACGGCGAACGGATCAGTCATGAAGACTGGCGGGACGAGCAGCGAGAAAACCGCCAGGTGATCAGCCAGTTGGAGATGGGCATGGCCCGCGGAGACGTGGTTGGTAAACTGGGCACGCCCTCTGAATCAGAGGCCTTTGACCGAGACGGTGAGGAAGTGCGGGTGTTGTTTTATCGCACCCAGCGCAAGCACTCGGACGGCAATACCAGCCGCGATGAAACTACTCCGTTGGTGTTCGTTGATGACGTACTCGTTGGTTGGGGTGACAGTGTCTACGAACAGCTACGTTGATCGACCTTCGATCAATCCTCCAAGGCCCTTTCGATAAGTCCCTGAAGGCGTTGGGCGAGCAGGTGTCGTGAGTCCAGCGCCAGGGCTCGCTCGATGGCCTGCTGCGCCTGCGTAAGATCCCCGGCCTGGTAGTGTAAAAATGCGTTCAGGTAGTGGGGTTGAGGTGAACCTGGATCGTCGATACGCGCGGCGAACTCCGAGGCCCGTTTACGCGCAATGGTGAGCTGGCCCAATTCCGCGTGGAAGTAGGCGGGAAAGTAACTGAAGTCTAAACCCTGACCCATTGTGGAGCGCAAGCGCTCTATCTCTTGAAGAGCGGCTTCTGGACCTTCCAGGGCATGAACCCACTCAACGTACTCGATCATCACAGACCATTCCCCCGGATAGCTCCCCAGGAAGCGGCCGTAGTCGTCCACAGCACGTGCGGCCATGGAGCGGCGATAGTTGTCGGGAATAGCCGCGCCGGTTTCGCGAAGGGCAAAAAGCTCCAGAGTCTGTTGATAGGTCGTCAACAGTAGACGTTCATATTCGCCGGCTTCCTCCAAACGGGCATTTACCCTCTCGTAAAGGGTATTCCGTTCATCGACGTCGGCGGTGATTCGTGCCAGAACGCTCATGCCAAGGAGGAAGTCGGGGTCTTGTGCGATGGCCTCACGATAGTGCCGTTCAGCTTCGCTCCAGCGGCCGTAAGATAGGATTTCGACCCAGCCCTGGCGGTAGTGGGCCACCGCTTCGACGTCAACATGGGCAAAGGGGAAGCCATCGTGATCAGGTCTCGCCTCTGCCGTCACAGGCGGTGCGTTCAGAAAAATGGCAATCCATAGAAGTGCAGTGGCGCTCAACCATCTCCACCAGTACTCGTGCTCTCGGGTCAAAATCGTCACAGTAAGACAGTTGCGAGGGGGTGTCGTTCTCTAGAAGTTTTAGGGCATCGCTACGAACACGCGTGCGGGCTAAGGGGATTGTCCCACAGATGGCCCGAGGAGGGCCTCCGCGCCTATCGGTTTTGCGCGCCCCGTGGCGCAAGATAGGCTATGCTGGCGTACCGACGGCGACCTCAGTCGATAGTTAAGCGGTTCCTATGACAAGCTTATTGTTACCTCGCCCCCAGCGGTTGGCGCTGCTCGCCCTGCTGTTCTTCAGCTCCTGGGTGGTCCACGCCGA
Source organism: Halieaceae bacterium UBA6060 (assembly GCA_002428935.1). Classification (GTDB taxonomy): domain Bacteria; phylum Pseudomonadota; class Gammaproteobacteria; order Pseudomonadales; family Halieaceae; genus Congregibacter. The sequence continues at coordinate 13,204 of DIYG01000152.1, read as the reverse complement.
CGGCGAAGCAGGGTTTCCGGCGGACCTTGCGGTAACGGAAAACGGTACGACCCATCAGCTCTCCTTAACGGGCGAGGCCGAGCGAAAGTTTTTCCTGTTTCGGGTCTACGAAATTGCTCACTACGCCGAGGACGGTGAGGCGCAATCTCTCTCTACCGACACGGTGGTGTCGGATGGTCCCGCGAAAGCCATTCTTATTACCTTTGCAAGGAAATTGGGCCGGGACCAAATCCGCGACGAGTTTGATAAGAGTCTGCGCCGGAATGCCCAGGACGACTGGTTGGCGGCGGCAGAACCCACCATCGCCGCATTTATCGATGCCATTGATCGAGACGCCCAGGCCGGAGACCAGCTGGTTTTTTACTGGCTATCCGGTGGCCAATTGTTCGCTGAGTTCAACGGTGAGCGCGCTTTTGCCGTGACGGACACGGCCTTTGCCAAGCTTGTCTGGTCGATCTGGTTCGGGGCGAAACCCGCTTGCGACCGCGAAGAGCTGCTCGCACGGGCGACCAAAACCGGTGATGCGTGACCCGGTGATGTCGGAGACCTCTGCCTCCACAGTTTCATCGGGGTCTGACGCCGATTCGACCAGTGCCTTTTCCTGGCAGGAGTTGCCGTCTATCTCCTACGGCGATGGGGTGACTCTGAGGGAAGCTATTCGCGACCGCCGCCCTCTGGTGGTCACGGATTTGGCCGAAGACTGGCCGGCCCTTGATCGCTGGACACCGGCCCAATTAAGCGCGCGCTTTGGTCAACGCCCCGTGCGGGTCTACGATGCCAGCTTTGGTGCTCCCGGGCGGAACTACATGGGTAGCATCGATACCATGCCTTTTGCGGACTTCCTGGACCAGACCCAATCCCAGGGCCGTGATTTGCGCATGTTCCTGTACAACTTATCGCGGCAGATTCCTGAACTCCTCGACGACGTGCGCTTGCCGGAAGTAGGGCTGCGTTTTTCTCGCCGTTTTGTATTTAGCTTCTTCGGCTGTAAGGGCAGTACCACCCCCCTGCACTATGACATTGATATGGGTGATGTTTTGCATACGGTGATTCTCGGTCGTCGTCGGATTCGGCTGTTTGCACCGGAGGCTTCCGCAGCTTTGTATCGCCACCCCTTCACCGTGCGCAGCTACGTGGATCTGGATACGCCGGATTTGCGTCGCTATCCCGCTCTTGCCAACGTCTGCGGTTACGAGGTTGTTCTCGAACCCGGGCAGACACTCTACATGCCCAGCGGCTGGTGGCATGAGTTTCATTATCTGGATGCGGGCATAGGCGTTTCCCTGCGTGCCGCTTCGCCGCGTATGGTTGAGCGGGTAAAGGGAGCGACTAGTCTATTGCTTACTTCGCCCATCGACAGGCTGGCGAACCTGTGCGCTCCTGATCGGTGGCACAACTGGAAGACTCGCCGCGCGCATCGGCGGGCGGACCAGGTGTTGGCCGAGAGCGCTTCAAGCTCAGCGGCGGTGGGGTCGTCGTGAAAACCGGGAAGGGTACCCTCGCCTTTGATCGCTTTGAGATTCCCTATCGAGTCTACGGTGATCATCCCAACGTACTTATATGCGTCAGCGGTGCCCTGCAAACCATGGCCGTGTGGCGCGCCGTCACCAAAAAGTTCTCTCCCCATTTCACGGTCATTATTTTTGATATGCCAGGCGTGGGCCGTTCTCGGATCGTTTCCGGGAGTGCCCATGTCACCGTAGAAGAACAGTTAGCGGTAGTACACGCGCTGATTCAACTTGCTGAACCCCGTGGCGAGTTAACCCTCGCGGGGAGCAGTTGGGGAACGGCGATAGCAGCGGGTTACGCGGCTCAGCACCCAGGGGCGGTGCATCAGTTGGTCCTCAGCAGTTTTGGCATGAAGCCCAATGCGGTTATGGAAGGCATTATTGAGCATGCTCAAGAACTCTATGACAGTGGCAATTACGCAGCGGGCGCGGACCTCATCGTCAATATGTTCGGTGAGCAAATAGGGCCGACCTATAAACGGCAGATCGAATCCCAGTTCGCCAATCTCAGCGAGGCGAATGCCGACGCCTTTCACCAACACTGTTGCAATATCCTGGAGCTTGGTCATCTCCAGGATGTCATCGATCTTTCACGGATCAAGGCGCGCACCCTGATCGTCAACGGCGCGGAAGACCGAATCATTGACCTCGAAGATATGTGGATCGCCGAGAAGCTCATTCCCGACTGCAAGTGCCTACTCGTAGACGGTGTCGGTCATTTCCTGCACTTCGAGCGTCCGGAGATTCTCGACGACTACGAGGCATTTATGGTTTCCCGGGAGCCTTTGACCATCGCGTAAATCTACCTCGCTCGGAACACAGACGGTTCCGATAGATCCTCGCCGTTCTATACCTCCCAATGATGACCTGCTAGCGTACGCGCACAATTGACCGTCGCCCTGGGGGAGAATCACGGTGGTAGCTAGAAGTCGTTTTGCAGCAGCGCTGTTGTATCTCTTTTGCTTGCCTTCGGGTTTGGCCGCGGACTTTTCCTTCACCCTGACAGATCAGGAAATGGCCCAGGCGGAGGATCTGTACCAAACCTATTGCGCGCTCTGTCACGGTGAAGACCGCACGGGCTATCGCGCTGATCACGCACCCTCCCTGCGCTCGAAAACGCTCCTGAGCACCGGTTACCCGCGTTTCATTTACATGACGATAGGTTGGGGTCGGAGTAATTCGGCCATGGAGGGTTACCACGAAGAAATGGGCGGCCCCCTTTCCGAGGACGATCTGCGCCTGCTGACTCGCTGGTTGGGTCAGGTCGAAGGGGTGGAGTCACTGGAGCTAGCGAGCGACGCCGTCGCGGGAGATGCTGTCGTCGGTAAAGAGGTTTACGCCCAGCACTGTGCCGAATGTCATGGTGCGAGGGGGGAGGGGGTGAGTGCTCCAGCCCTCGGGGATCAGGCGTTACTAGCCCATGCCTCTGATCATTTCCTCCGTTACACCATCGCCAACGGTCGCGATGGAACTCCGATGACGGGTTTCGCAAAGACTCTTGATGAGTCTGAAATTGATGGGGTGGTGGCTTACCTACGCAGCCAGGCCTCCGGTTGGAGCCCGACACCACCGAAGTTGGTCGCCCCGCCGGCACCGGAGGAGTATGTCCTGAACCCCGAGGGAGAAACTCCGGAATTTACCTTGCGCGATGGACGTTATGTGCCAGCCGCTGAAGTGGTCGCTGCCTTGGAACAGAAGAAACGTTTTATTTTACTCGATACGCGGCCCGCATCGGCGTGGCAACGCAGTCATATCCCCGGTGCCGTTCCCATGCCCTACTATCGTGATAAGGAGCGGGCTGGTGACAACCTACCCAATGACGGTACCTGGATCGTCGCCTATTGCGCCTGCCCTCACGCGGCGTCGGATTACGTGGTCAACAACCTCAAAGAGCTGGGTTTCAAAAACACCGCAGTGATCGATGAGGGGATTCTGGTTTGGACGGCTATGGGGCTTCCGGTGACAGCGGGCGAAGCTTTAGCCACGGACTAGACCGACCGCTTCGTTGCGTGATCTCGATATTTCGTCGAGGTAAATGCACTACGTTCGCTTTTGCACGGTGTTTTTCGCCGATAAAACTCGAACATTCTTGACACACTAACTGGCGAGACGGTTTCCTATGGATTCCGTCTCAGATCCCTTTTCCAGCTTTTGGAGAATAGCCATGTTAGTGAAAGCGGTGTCCACCACAACCCTCTTGCTGATGCTGTTCTCGACAACAGCATCGGCCGATGAGCTTGCCGATCTTAAGCGCAGGAATGCGCAGCTTGAGGCCACGGTGCAGGAACTCACCCTTCAGTTAGCGGAAGCGTTGAAGGCGCAACAGCGTCTCGAAGCTGAATTGGCTGCGGCGGTGAGCGTCTCATCGGAAGAAGCTGTTGAGCTCCAAGACACCGCTATCGCAACGGAAGTGGTGACCGCCTCTGGCGCAGCGGCGTCGTCGACGTCGATGAAGGAAACCACCGACGGGGTTTGCAACGTTCGGGAAGCGCTGGATGGGTACGAAGGTTCCGGTGGAGATAACAAGGCGCTCAGCGCCTGGCTAAAGTCATCGAACCATCTGGCGGTCTGCACAACGTCTCAGCTTCAGCAAATTCGCAAAGCCGTGGACTGGGACCTATTGGGTTACCAGAAGGAAGTCCTGGCACTTATTGATCGAGAGTTGGCGTCACGCTGAGCGTTTACGCGTGTCACAACCATTGCGGTGATTGATATGTCTACAGTGAAGAAGGGGAGCTAAGCCCATGGGAAAGTACCTCGCGGCGGTGGCCCTGCTCGCTACGATTTCTGTACCCCTCTGGGCGCAGGACAGTGGTTTTCTCTCGGACTATTCGCGTCTTTCACCCGGTGGCAGCTCCGGCTTTACGCAGGTCTATATCGCACCGGGTGCCATCGATGTGCTGGCCCGCTACGGCTCGGTGATGGTGGATCAACCGTCCTTTGTGATCAGTCCCGACTCCAAATACAAGGGTGTGAAACCCGATGATGCGGTGGCCGTAGGTGAGGAACTTCGCGCGGCGCTCATCGAAGGCATCGGGTTCAGCGTGCGGGTGCAAGATACGCCCGGCGAAGGGGCCGCCCTCATCAGCTGGGCCGTGAGCAATATTCGCTTGGACAAACCTCGACGAGGCCTGCTCAGCTACTCGCCTGTGGGTCGCGTGGCCCATCGGGTAAAAAACAAATTGTCCGATATCGTCGACAAAACTGAAGCCTTCGATGTGGTGTTTGAGGTCGAGGGTACGGACAGCGCCACGGGGCAGGTGCTCTTTGCCATGGTGTTTGACCTCAGTGCTGAGGGCGAAGAGGCCGAATGGTCCGAAGCCCTGACGTTGGCCAATAGCCTGGGGCAACGTATCGGCTGTCGCCTGAACAATGCTCGTTTAAGTGTTGAGCACCGAATCGAGTGCCAGGGCATCCCTATACGATGATGCAGACCCCTTTCCATGCGCACACTTCCCTTGAGGCCTAGGGCTTACACCATGAACACAGTTATGCCTTGGCATGCTTTGAAAGCATCGACGGTGGGTGGCGTATTGACACTCCTCCTGTTGTTTCCGCTCGGGTCGACGGCAATCGGGCAATCGGAGTCTGAACGCGATGCCGACGCGATTCTCAAAGCCATGGGCGACTTTTTGGCAGGCGCGGCGGAGTTTTCCGTGCAGGCGCAAATCACCTACGACGAGTTTGCCGACTGGGGACAGGAAGTGCAGTACGGTGGACATGCGACCATCGCCCTTCGCAGGCCGAACAAATTGCATATCGAGTACCACGGCGATCATCGTCAAAGCCAGGTGGTTTTCGATGGTGAGAGTCTGGTGTTCCTGGATGTCCTAACCAATCTCTACGCGCGGATGGAGGTACCCGGGGCCATAGATGGTGCCGTGGACGAGCTGTTTGAGCGCTACGGCTACTCGGTGCCCGTGGCGGATTTTCTCTACGCCGATCCCTACGGTGTTTTGAGCGAGAACACGCTATTTGGTGTGGCCCTGGGCAAACACCGTCTGGCCGATGGCAAAGATGCCCAGCATCTGGCCTTTTCCGGGGCCGTCCTGGACTGGCAGATCTGGATTGAAGATGGGCCCACGCCGTTTCCGCGGCAGCTTGTTATCACCTACAAGGAAGAACCGGGGGCACCGCAGTACCGGGTGCGCTTGTCGAATTGGTCTTTGAAGCTAGCTGTGCCTGGGGACCACTTTCGTTTTGTACCACCCGCAGGATCGGGGGAAATGGACTTTCTGCCTATCGATGAGCGTGGTGTCCAGGAGGCAGATCAATAATGCATAAGACCTCTTTTGCTCGCGGTTTGCTCTTTTTCGCAAGTGTGGCCCTGGCATGCCAAACCATCGCTGCCGGTGGGGGCAGCGTCCGCCATGGCAGCAAAAAAGAGCCAGCGGCCGTGTCTTCAAATAGTCGCTCCGGTCCTGGTGCAACGAGTGCCGCAACAACGTCATCGGCCTCTGCAAGCACGACTCGCGCCACGGTAAATCCCAACGTAAATCACGTGACCGTTCACCCCAGTAATCGTCAGGCCGCTCGCGCCGGTTATCGCGCGGGGGCGCGCCATGGATATGCCCGGGGTTATCACCATGGCGCCCGTCACGGTGCCCACCGGTATGGTCGATACCACGCCTGGGAAGACGCCCGGCGAGATTACTATCGCTGGCGTACCGTGACCGGCCTTATAAAACTGGGTGCCTATTACTCGTCCAAACCGCAGCAGTCGACAACAACCCAGGTCCAGCAAACGACCTACTATTACTACAACGGCGTTTACTACGCCCAATCCGGAACGGGCTATGTGGTAACCGCGCCACCCCCGGGAGCCGTGGTCTACGCCGTACCGGCCCATACGACGGTGGTTTACGTTGGCTCTACACCCTACTACTACGTGAACGGTGCCTACTACGTGGCCACCGACGCCCCGGCGCAGCAGCCACCCCCGCCGCCACAAGCGTCTCAACCTGGCACGTCGGGGGAGACGACCACGGCGTCAACTACCGAAGCAACGCCGGAACAAACCGCTGCGGAGATGCCGGACTCTTCAACGGCAGAGGCTGAGGCTGCTCTGGCCGAGGTGGAAATGACCGAGGAAGACTACAACTACGAGGTGGTGGCTCCGCCCCCGGGGGCTACCGTTCCTTACCTGCCGGATGAAGCGCAAGAGCAACAGATCGACGGTAAACGCTATTACGTGTACGACGGCACCTACTACAAGCCTTTTGCCAGCGATGGCGAGACCATCTACATGGTGGTGGAGGATCCGTCCACGGCCTAGGTTCCGGGTACAGAACTCAATAGTGGTGATTTATGAATCGTAAAATGACAGGTTTTGTTTTTGCTGGCATGGTCAGCGCTCTGATGTTAACCGTTTCCGTTCATGGTCAGGTGCCAAACGGTAGTGAAAACCTGCAGCAGCTCGTGCAACGGATCAGCGCGGCACGAGGGCAGAACATGCAAGCCATCAAGGCTTTTACCTGGAATCAGCGCACGGAGGTTCGAAAGGACGGCGAGATAACTTCCACCCGCTTGGAACTGGTCCGTTATGACGCCCGAGGCCAGCTTCAGCGGACCGTGTTGAGCGAGACAAAGCCCAAAGAGAAGAAACGCATCGCCGGTCGTATCCAGGCGAAGAAGATGGCGGAGGCCCAGGCCTGGGGTGAATCAGTGAAAGCACTGCTGATGCGATACAGCCTCGCTGACCCGGAAAGTCTCGCTGGGTTTCTCGGTAAAGCGGCCTATGGTTTGAACCAGAGTGCCGATATATCGGAGCTGAATGCGCGCAATGTGATTCAGCAGGGAGATCGTATGGCGGTGCAGGTCAATAAGGAGAGCCATCAGATTCTTGGAGCCGAGGTCTTTACCAGTTTTGAGATGGACCCCGTGTATCTGCAAATGACCCACGATGTGCTTCCCGAAGGTCCGAGTTACGTGCGCCAGATGACTCTTACGGCTGAGTCCAAGGGTTTGCAGTTGCTGGTGGAGAACTTCAACTACAATCGCGATTGAGTGATTTGCGGGCCGTCCTGTCTTTCGCGGGGTTCGTTTTTCGCAGGGCGCGTCTTTTAGCAGGCTTCAGCAAGCTTCGTTTGGGGAAAGCTGGCGACCTCAGGTCACCGCCCAACCCATGAGTGCCACTCCGATAAAACCGCGAATGACGGGGCCGACGATGCGTCCGCGTTTCAGACCCCGTATAACCGATAACAGCAAAGCAAGCCCGAGAATCAAGGCGATCCAATCGAAGGGGCCGGCTACGCCCGCACCTTCGCCGAGCCCCGAAAAGAAGGCGTTGATCGCCGGTGGGATCCCCGCGAGAAATCCACCCACGGCCTCGCCAATGGATTGTAGAACACCGCCGTTATCTGCTGTTTCGTCCATCCTTGGTTCCGCTTTCCAGGTTACTCGGGCTTCTTGAACACAAAGAAAAACCGGTCCGTGTTGCCGGCTACGGTTTTACGTCCGACCTCATACTCCAGCGTATCGTCGGGGCGGTAGAACATGTCGGAGTGTTTCACCAGTTCGAAGCCCGCCTGCTGAATCTCGAGGAGTACGGTGACAGGGTCTTCGCGACGCCAGTTCTCCGGGTTGTCTCCCTGCATGTGTCTGCGCGTGTGATCGATCACGACATAGGTGCCGCCGGGCTTCAGGGCCTGAAACACTGCCGCGTTGAACTCTCCGCGCTCTTCACCGTGAAGATTATGGTATTCGCGGATATTCAGGAACAGATCCAGGTCTTCCGTCGCGAAATCAATACCATTGAAATCAAAGGCGAGGAGCTCCCGGTTCCAGGACATATCGAGATTGACCCGCCGTACCTCAGCCATTTCTGGGGTCTCGAAAAGCTCATCGAGGTCCCCTAGCCAGCTTTCGGGGTAGCCGATACTGAGTTGACCGGTGTCTTTCAGAACTGGTGCCAGTATCTTCGTATACCAACCGTCTCCCGGGCCAAACTCGAAGACCCGCATGTCGTCTTTCAAACCGATGAACTCCAGGGCCCGGGCTGGTCGACGATTCCGGTCTCGGGCTCGATCAGCGTCGCTGCGATAGTCCAGTTCCAGGGCATCGGCTATTTTTTGTTTCGTCGTTCCATTGTCTTGCGCGGTAGCTTGCGAGACGCAGATAATCGCCGTGGACAGGGCCATGGTGAGCAAGGCATTTTTCATTTCATGATCCGTTTTCGTGTGAGGTTTGCTGAGCTCGGGAGAAACCGTGCGCTGTGCAATTAGTATCGCATTGCCAGCTAAAAACGACAGCATCGGTTTTTTACCCACTTGTCGAAACAGCGTTTATGGCAAAGCATTGCTTATGACAAATCTGTTAAATTTTGATCTAAAACATATATTGTTGTTGGCGACAGTGCTCTACTTGCCTCTCACCGAATGTTGAAGCCGCTGCCGATGTATCCGCGACTTTTTATCTCCGTTCTAACGCTTGTAATCCTTATGCCATCCTGGGCTGCGGCGCAGCCCAGAGAGCTGTTCAGTCGCGTCGCTGCAGGCTCGACCATCCTTGCTGCGGGTGCAGGTGGGCAAATGCTCCGTGAGGGAGATGCGGTTTTTCTCTCCATAGATGGACAGGTCCTGAAGCTTCGTATCGACAGTCTTGACCTAAGCCCCTCGGGCAATCGTTTGCTGCGAGGGGGCATTGGGGGCACCCGCTTGTTGTTGGTTAGCGACCGCGATGGCGTTTGGCGCGGGCGGGTAAGCCATGAAGGCCAGAACTATCAGGTCAGCGGCAATATTAATGATCTTAGCGTGGCTTTGGAAACGGAAGAACGTCGGCACGCGGATGAACCAATGCATACCTTCCAGGGACTGCCCGTGGCTCTTAAAGAGTTGCAAGCCCGCGCAGTGGCTCCCCAGGCCGACCCCTCCAACCTGAGTCCTGTTGTGCTGGATGTGCTGATCATTCGTGAACCAGAGGTGGATCCGGCCTACATTGATCTATCGGTGTTGTTCGCCAACGATGCGTTCTTCACCAGCAAAGCGCCGATCCAGTTGCGCATCCTCGCTGAAGAGGTTGTGCCCGACATGCGTGGCACCCTGGGAGAAATTCTGGAGCGAGCTTATTTTGGCGAGGCAGAGTTTGACCTACCTCTGCCCATGGCCTTCGGCGCTGACGTAGCCGCCGTTTTCGTCGACACGCAAGAAGACGAGGAGTTTTGCGGTATCGCCAACTACGGTTTGTATCAGGAAGATGGGCAAATCTTCATCGACCCCTGGCTGTATTCCGTCACCGACGTGAATTGCCCCATAGACGTATTTGCCCATGAGGTCGGACACAATCTGGGCGCTGCCCATGACCGGGAGAATGTCGAGGACGAGAGCCTGGTGGTGTTTCCGTTTGCCTACGGGCATCGGTCTGGTTTGTACGGCACGATCATGAGTTACGCGCCGTTTATCGATCCCTACTATTCAAATCCCGAGATAATCGATTGTGGGTTGGGTTCTGATGAAGCCTGTGGTGTTCCAGAGGACGGAGACGAGCCTTCGGACGTAGCCCGCCTGGTGCGCCTCGTTGCGCCCGTCACGACTCTTCTTGGGGATCCCTTTGCGCAGGGTGCTCACAGCCACGTTATGCCGGGATCCATCTGTAAGCCGCGTTTCCCTCAGGGGGATAACAGCGTCGAATGGCGAGAGATGGGTATTGTCCACCGTGGCACCAGCAACACCGATGCTGGAGAAACCGTCGAGTTGGTATGCCCTTTGAAACGCCGCCTGGAAGAGGACCTGGATGATGACTCCTTGGCGCGGGAATCGTTTTTTGTCAGCGTCACCCTGGGCGATACCATTGAACCTGGGGTGCCCTATGACTGTTCCCTAACGGAGAACATTGGCGGCGACATCGCCTACGAATTCTCTACCTCGGTCGTGCTCGGTACGGAACCCGACGAACCCTATACGATCGTTTTCCCGCGAGTTACGCCCCAGGACCGTGAGTTGAGCACCTACACGGTCAGCTGCAGGGTTCCGCCCGTGTCCTATATTCATCAGCTCTCTACTACTGTGACCACGCAGGAGCCCAGGCCATGAAAGCACTTATCGGATTGGGACTGTGTCTCCTGGTCACCGCTCACGCATTCGCCGATGTCACTGTCACACCGGGGTCGTCCTGCAACGCGGTACTTCCAGGCCAGGCGCGGCAACTTGAATGGCGGCTCAATGGGCTGATCAACCCGGCGGACGACAAGCGATTCTTTTTTATCTGCCCCATGGATCGACAAAGCCAGGCCTCGGATGATGACGGGGCCCAGCAGCGATTTTGGGGCGGCGCGCTTATTGTATCGGCGCTGGAAGATGCCGAAGACTCCAGTGCTATTACCTGCCGCTTAAGAGAGGTTATCGGCGGTAGGCTGGTTGCCAGTGAAACCCTTACCGTGAGCCTTTCATCGCAAGAGCAAGCCATGCTCGTGTGGAAACCCCGCGCCGTTCGAAACCCAAACCTGTCTTCGTTCCTCGCTTCCTGCGACATGCCAGCTCGCACAGCGGTGAATACCCTGGTGTCCGTAAGCTCCTCCGACGGTGATGCCAGTTATCTTGAGGAACTCGAGGAGCGCTTTTAGCACTTCGGGGCTCTTTATCGGGGTGTTTTTTAGCAGTTGATCCCGCGATAGGGGATTTTCTTTGCTGAGTCGTCTATACAGCGTGTTAGTGCCCGCGCTGGGCTGGATGCATGAACAGCCAAAAGAACAATCTTGTAAGCACGTTTCTTACCATGAGGGCGAAGATTGCTCGCTCTGTGGCGGGTATCGTCCCCCAGCGAGACCTTGAAGACGTTGTGCAGGACACGTTTCTGCGGATTCGTGATGTGCAGAGCGTAGACGAAATAAAAAACCCCGAGTCGTTTATCTATCGCACGGCGCGAAATCTGGCCCTGGATCACGTTAAACGCGCCGAATCTAGATTGGCCGATGGCCATGACAACGTGGAAGCCCTGGCTGCGGTCATCGAGCAGAGCGAAGAAGACTCCACTTACCGAGCGGTGACCTCCAGGCAAGAGTTTGGCAGCTTTTGCAGCGCCGTGGACAAACTCCCGGAGGCCTGTAAGCGAGTCTTCGTTCTCCGAAAAGTGTATGGATTCTCCCAGCGGGAGATCGCGGCCTCTCTGGGGATTTCCGAGAGCACCGTAGAAAAGCATGTCGCCCGCGGGTTCAAGGAAACCTACCTGACGCTCCGCGCGGGAGAGGCCCGTAGCCCTGACGCCGGTCGAGTAACGAGCCTGGGTGAGGAGCGGGCGAAGAGGCGAAAGCGATGAATAAGCATGCACACCCTACCTATTCAGAGGAACTGGTCGATGAAGCCAGCATTTGGATCGCGAAGCTTGATCGTGGTCTGAATGCACAGGAGAAGGCCGACCTGGGTCGGTTTCTTGAGACACCTGAAGCGACCGCCGTATTTCTAGACATTGCCGGGCTCAGTGATCGACTGGATTTGCTTTCAAAGCTTGCCGATGACAGAGAGCTTCCGCCGGTGGTGGCTAGAAACTCGTCCGTTGCCTATGCGATGGCCGCAGGTATCGTGTTTGCCGTTTGCATTGGTCTGGCATTTTTCGCGGGAGGTGTCTTTAAGCCGTCACCGTCCGCCCCGCACTCCCCACTGATTGCCTACGAGACCCACGTGGGTGAGCAGTCTATTGTGAAGCTTGCCGACGGCTCCGAGGTCGCGCTGAATACGGATACTCGCCTTCGGGTTCTCTTCAGCGAGAGTGGAAGGTTAGCCGTGCTCGATCGCGGTGAAGCATTTTTCGATGTCGCTTCCGATGCCTATCGGCCCTTTAGCGTGGTTGCCGGTGCACAGCTGGTTCAAGCCGTGGGCACAAGCTTCGCAGTCTATCTGGCCGAGGCTGGTGTTACGGAAGTCGTGGTTACCGAGGGATCGGTTCGAGTAAAGACCGTTGATGGATCTTTGCTTGACGGAACGAAAGAAGAACTTGAAACACCCACGCTGATAGTTGGTGGTGACCGTCTCACGGTGGGCCAGGAAGGTGTATTTGGAACCCAACAAAACCAGGTCAGCGAACTCGACGGCGATTCTCTTGAGGCAAGGCTGTCCTGGCGAGCGGGAAAGCTGGTGTTTCGCGGCGAGTCCCTCGAAGAAGCCCTAACGGACATCAGTCGATATACATCGGCCCGCTTTGTCTTTCTCGATGAAAGCGCCAAGGGCATTTCCGTAGCGGGGGTTTTTAGACCTGGGGATGTCGATGGTTTGCTGGAGACCTTGGCCGCAAACTTTGGCATCGCCTATCAACGGCTTGATGGGGAGCAGATTCTCATCAGCCGACGATAGCTTCACAAAAGCTTCACCTAAAGCAACTGCGGATAATTCACGCTAACTCGTCCACTGCCTGTGAGCGTTCTGTTTGTATGAAGCATTACCTGTATCGCTGGGCATGCCTCTCTCAGCTGCTTGTTCTCTGTCTCTTGTTACAGCCACTGATCTCTATGGGAGCCGAGGTGGTGGAGAGCGGGGAGCAAGAGTTTGAGTTTGCTATTCCTGCGCTGCGTGCAGACAAAGCCCTCACGCTCTTCGCGGAGCAGGCGGATTTAACGCTGATCTTTTCTTTCGATATCGCGGCCAATTACTGGGCCAACGAAGTCAAAGGAAGGTATCGCGTGAAAGACGCCGCGGTGAGGCTTCTCGAAGAAACAGGCCTGCAGCCTCTTTTTGATGCGCAGGGCCGACTAGGGATTCGAGAAGCCA
>DIYG01000145.1:18367-25145 GCA_002428935.1 Halieaceae bacterium UBA6060 | reverse complement strand
CCGTTTTCAGGGTGTGCGTCGCCGCCTCGAACTGCGTGGTGAGGTCGGTGGTGTTCGGGTCTACGACGACTTTGCTCACCATCCCACGGCCATCGCGGCCACGCTGGAAACCGCTACGGCCGCACCGGACCGAGGGCGGATCTTTGCGGTTATCGAACCGCGATCCAATACCATGCGTATGGGAGAACATCGCAGACAATTGGCCACCTCAACAGGCGCAGCGGACCGGGTGTTCTGGTACCAGCCCCCGGGCCTCGACTGGTCCCTCGATACCGTGGTGGCGGAGTCTGCGGGTCGTGCGCGTATTGCCTCGGATATGGGGGAACTCATCGCTTCTCTCGTGGCCGAAACATCGTCGGGAGACGACATCATCATCATGAGTAATGGCGGCTTTGGTGGTATCCATAAGCGTTTGCTCGACGCGCTCACCAGCCACCACCAGGAGTAGATTTACATGCTTTCTTTTTACGAGACGCTGGTGCTCCGGCGGCCGGCTTCGGTGCTCACGGTACTGGCTCTGCTGCTGGCCGTCGCCGTTGCCCAGTTTCCCAAGATCCGCCTCGACGCCTCGGCGGATTCGCTGCTGTTGCAGGGCGATCCGGCTCTGGAGTATTTCCGTGAGATCAGTCAGCGCTACAGCACGGAAGAGTTCATCGTTATCACCTGGCAAGCCAAGACATCACTCCTCGCCGATACTTCCCTAGATCCCTTGGATGCCATGGCCGAGGAACTGCGTGCCCTGCCTGGTGTGTCGTCAGTGGTGACGGTACTGGATGTACCGTTGCTGCAAAGCCCGCCGGTGGGCCTCGGCGACGTGACCTCCGGCGAACCCCTGCCGTCGCTGCGGGATCCGTCCATGGATCGTGGGATGGCCCTGGAAGAGCTGACTTCCAGCCCCCTATACAGCAACCTCCTTGTGGGGGCCGGTGGCGATGTGACGGCCATTCAGGTCAATCTGAAAAACAATGCTGAGGACAATGCCTTCCTCCGGGAGCGTGAAGACTTGCGCCGCGCCGCGCGGTCTGGGGAATTGGATGCAGACAGCGCTCAACGCTTGTTGGTTGTCGAACAAGAGGTCAAAGAGCGGCGCGCCATTCAGTTAGAGACCCAAAGCGCCCTGGTAGCTTCGGTCCGCGAGGTGGTGGCGGGATATCGCGATCACGCCCGAATTTTCGTTGGTGGTTTGCCCATGATTGCCTCGGACATGGTCAGCTTTGTGCGGTCGGACCTGGTGTTGTTTGGCAGTGCCATTCTCGGTGTCATGGTGTTGGTCCTGGCGGTAATTTTTCGGCGCCTAAAGTGGGTGGTGATTCCCCTTGCCAGTTGCAGCCTTGGCGTGGCCTATACGTTGGGCGTGCTGGGTTTCTTCGACTGGCGGATGACGGTGATTTCCTCCAACGTGGTGTCGGTGTTGTTGATCGTGGGATTGGCTATCGCCATTCACCTGGTGGTGCGCTATCGCGAACTGCACCGTATCGCGCCGGAGGGCCCTTTATACGATCGTGTGCGTGATGCCATGCGCCTGATGGCTGTGCCCTGTATTTACACGGCCGTGACCACCATGGTGGCCTTCGTGTCCCTGGTGGTATCCGGGCTTCAGCCGGTTATAGATTTTGGTTGGATGATGACCCTGGGGATCTGCATTGCCCTGTTAGTCTCGTTTACCTTTGTCCCGGCCTTGATGCTGTTATGGCCTGCCGATCGGGAGCCTCCCACGGCGGATAAGAGAGAGCCCTTCACCCTGCGCTTTGCCCGTCTTGCGGATCATCATGGGACCCTCGTGTTGGGAGTAAGTCTTGTCCTGTGCGCGGTCGTAGCGGTGGGCGTATCCCGTCTCAAGGTGGAAAACCGCTTTATCGACTATTTCAAAGAGAGCACGGAGATCTACCAGGGTATGGAGCTCCTGGACGCCAATCTCGGCGGCACGGTACCCCTGGATATCATTGTTGCGGCTCCCGATATGAGCGCGCCGCTACCGGGGCTGGAAACACCCACGGTCGAAGCAGCTCCCGTTGCCGAGGATGATCCCTTCGCCGAAGATTTCGACGACCCCTTTGCTGAGGGTGATGCCGCTCTTGCAGCCGGGATGGGTTTTGAGGAGGACTCCTTTGCCGATGATTCGTTCGTTGATGATGCTTTCAGTGATGAGAGTGGCTTCGAGGACGATGGATTCGGTGACCCATTCCTTGAGAGCGACCCCTTCGCTGAAGACGATCCCTTTGCCACGGCCGAAGAGAAAGCCAGGGAACCCGGCTTCTGGTTTAGCGTCGAGGGTATGCGCCTTATCGATGAGTTACAGCGCACCGTTGAGTCCTACGATGAGACGGGTAAGGTGCAGTCCCTGTCGACAACCTTTGAGTTGATCCGTCAGCTTCTGGGTGACGATATCGGTGGGGTGGAGCTGGCTCTGGCCCGCAATGCCCTACCCGACGATATTGCAGCGCTGCTGGTTGACCCCTATTACAACGCCGAGCGCGATGAAGCGCGTATTACCATCCGTGTGAAAGAGACGAGTCGGGATCTACGGCGGGCGGCGTTTCTCCGCGATCTCGATGTCCGCCTGGTAGAGGATGTCGGTCTTGACGATGGCCAGGCTCAGTTCACGGGCATGCTGGTGATGTACAACAATGTTCTGCAAAGCCTGTTTGCCTCGCAGATACTCACCCTGGGAGCGGTGTTTGGGGTCATTCTGGTAATGTTTTGGTTGTTGTTCCGCTCCCTGTCCCTGGCGTTGATTGCCCTGGCGCCCAATCTACTGGCGGCGGGTCTGGTCCTGGGGATTATGGGTTTGGCGGGGATTCCCCTGGATATTATGACCATCACCATCGCGGCCATCGTGGTCGGCATTGGGGTGGACAACTGCATCCACTATGTCCACCGCTTTAAGCGGGAGTTTCCGTCGGATCGAAATTATCTCGCGACCATGTATCGTTGCCATGGCAGCATTGGGCGCGCCATGTATTACACCACCCTGACTCTGGTGATCGGCTTTAGCACCCTGACCCTGTCGAACTTCAACCCTAGTCTCTACTTCGGTGTCCTGACGGTGATTGCCATGACGGCTGCTGTGGTTGGGGCTTTGCTGCTGCTGCCCCGGTTGATTCTGTTGGTGAAACCCCTGGGAGCGGAGGGGTGACCGAGCTGCCCCTGTTTCCCCTGTCGGCGGTGCTGGTTCCCTATGGCCGTATGCCTCTGCAGATCTTTGAGCAGCGATATCTGGAGCTGGTCAAATCGTCCATGCGCAGTGGCGAGGGCTTCGGCATCATTCGGATAGAGAAAGGCGCCGAGGTTGGGTCTGCTGATTTGCCCGTCCTGGCACCCGTGGGCAGCGTGGCGCATATCGTAGATTGGGACCAGCTCGACAATGGCCTCCTGGGTATCACCGTGGAGGGTCGGGAGCGATTCCGTCCCATCAACCACTGGCGAGAAGACAGCGGCCTGGTGCGTGCCGAGGTTGAATTCCTTCCCGCCCTCGAGCCCGCGCCCATGATCGAGGCCTGGGAGCCCATTCGCACGGTGCTCCGTGGCCTTGAGGCGCACCCCCACGTGCAGCGTATCGGTCTACCGGCGGATTTCGATGACGCCTGGCAGGTGGGCCTCAGCCTCGTTCAATTACTGCCCTTGGAAGAGACCTTGAAGGTGGAGTTACTCGCGTTGGACGCGGTCGAGGAGCTCATGCGCGAGCTGGATATCCTCCTCAATGCCCTGAGCGGCGAGGCTTAAGCTCAGACGTCGTCGCCTGTCTCGTCGCCAACGTCTAGGGGCGGTGCCCAGCCGCCGAGGTTTTTCCAACGATTGACGATGGCGCAAAACAGCTCTGCCGTGCGCTCGGCGTCATAGGCGGCGGAGTGGGCCTGATCATTGTCAAAGGGTATCCCCGCTTCGGCGCAACTCTTGGCCAATACGGTCTGACCATAGGCCAGGCCCGACAGGGTCGCGGTGTCGAAATGGGAGAAGGGGTGAAAGGGGTTGCGCTTGATTTCGCAGCGCTCTACGGCGGCGTTGAGAAAGCCCGCATCGAAATGGGCGTTGTGACCTACAAGAATGGCCCGGTTGCAGCCGCGATCTTTTATCTCTCTACGCACCAGGCTAAAGATGTTCCCCAGGACATCCCTCTCATCGTCGGCTTCACGAAACGGGTGATAGGGATCAATGCCCGTGAAATCCAGGGCAGACTGCTCGATGTTTGCGCCCTCAAAAGGTTTCACGTTGTAGCTGTGGGTTTCATGGATTTGCAGAACGCCCGCCTCATCCATGCGTACAAAGGTCGCAGCAAACTCCAGGATCGCGTCCGTGGGTGCGTTAAACCCGCCGGTTTCCAGATCTACGATGACCGGCAGGAAACCCCGAAAGCGATCCTTGATACTCACGATGGGATAGACGCACTGTTAACGACCTGCCAGCGCAGGGTTTCACCGGCGCGCAGGGGCACGAGTTCGCTGTTGCCCAGGGGGAGGGTATCCGGTACCCGGGTTTCCACCCGACGCAGCTCGATGGTCTCGCTGTTTATGGGCATGCGGTAGAAATTCGGCCCCCTTCGGGAAGCAAAATCTTCCAGGCGATGGAGAGCGTTCATCTCTTCAAACACTTCAGCGTACAGTTCCAGGGACGCGTGAGCGGAGTACACACCGGCGCAACCACAGGCGCTTTCCTTGGCCTCTTGCTCGTGGGGCGCGGAATCCGTACCCAGGAAGAAGCTGTCATCGTCACCCGTGGCGGCACGGCGCAGGGCTTCCTGATGCTGTCGGCGCTTAAGGACGGGCAGACAGTAGTGGTGGGGTTTGATTCCGCCCACGAGCATGTCGTTTCGATTCAGCAGCAGGTGGTGCGCCGTGATGGTGGCTGCGACTCGCGCTCCGGCGCTGGCAACGAAGTCCACGGCATCGGCGGTGGTGATGTGCTCAAGGACGACTCGCAAGGCGGGGAAGCGCTTCACAATAGGTAGCAGGTGCAGATCGATAAAGGCCGCTTCGCGATCAAAGATATCGACATCGGCGTCGGTGACCTCACCGTGGACGAGAAGGGGTAGATCCTCGCCTTCCATGGTCTCCAGCACCGGATACAGGGCTTCCAGGGAGTTCACCCCCGCAGCAGAGTTGGTTGTTGCACCCGCCGGGTAAAGCTTAACTCCCGCTAACCAGGGGGTGGCCGCTGCCTCACGGATGTCGTCCGCAGAGGTGCTATCTGTCAGATAGAGGGTCATGAGTGGGTCGAAGCTGCGCGGCGCATCCTGCATCGCGCGGAGAATACGTTGGCGGTATTCCGCGGCCAGGCGTATCGTCGTCACCGGTGGCACCAGGTTAGGCATAACGATGGCCCGCCCCATGTAGCGAGCCATGTCGGTGCAGGTGGAAGTCAGGACGTCGCCATCGCGAAGATGGGTATGCCAGTCGTCGGGGCGGATAAGAGTCAGGTTTTCCAAAGCATAGATACCACGGCGGAGGAGCAGGCGATGCTAACGCAAACCCTGCCCGGGCAAAACCACGCTTTGCCCGAGGCGCACTCCCAGCTTGCCTGATAGGTGCACCAGACAAGGTGCGGCGGTAGACTTGTCGCCTTTTTTGGGGGAGAGACAAGATGGCTGAGGTCAACAAGGTCGTACTGGCGTACTCGGGGGGGTTGGATACCTCGGTGATCGTGCGCTGGTTACAGGATCATTATGACTGCGAGGTCGTCACCTTCACAGCGGATATCGGTCAAGGCGAAGAGGTTGAGCCCGCCCGGGCGAAGGCGGAAGCCCTGGGGGTCAAAGAGATCTATATCGAAGATCTGCGCGAGGAGTTTGTCCGCGATTTCGTCTACCCCATGTTTCGCGCCAACACCATCTATGAAGGGGAATATCTCCTCGGCACCTCAATCGCCCGACCGCTTATCGCCAAGCGCCTGGTGGATATCGCCACGGAAACAGGCGCCGACGCTATTTCCCACGGCGCGACGGGAAAAGGTAACGACCAGGTCCGCTTTGAGCTTGGTGCCTACGCCCTCAAGCCGGGGATCCGTGTCATCGCGCCCTGGCGGGAGTGGGACTTAAGCTCCCGGGAAACCCTCATGGCTTACTGTAAGGAACGAGACATTCCGGTGGATTTCGCAGCCGCGGGGAAAAAGTCTCCCTACTCCATGGACGCCAACCTGCTGCATATCTCCTATGAAGGGGATCTACTTGAGGATCCCTGGGCTGAGGCGGAAGAATCCATGTGGCGCTGGAGCGTCAGCCCCGAGGCAGCCCCGGACACCCCCACGGATATCGAGCTGAGCTTTCGCGATGGGGATATTGTCGCCATCGATGGCCGGGAGATGACCCCCGCCGAGGTGCTGGCGGAACTGAATCGGGTGGGTGGTGCCAATGGTATCGGTCGCGATGACATCGTCGAGAACCGTTACGTCGGTATGAAGTCCCGAGGCTGCTACGAAACCCCCGGCGGTACCATCATGCTCAAAGCCCACCGAGCCATGGAATCGCTGACCCTGGATCGCGAGGTGGCTCATCTGAAAGACGAACTCATGCCACGCTATGCGAAGCTGATCTATAACGGCTACTGGTGGTCGCCGGAACGCTTGATGCTCCAGGCGGCCATTGATCAGTCCCAGGCGGTGGTCAACGGCGTGGTGCGTCTGAAACTGTACAAGGGCAGCGTCAGTGTCACCGGCCGTCGCTCGGAGGACAGTCTGTTTGATGAGAGCATCGCGACGTTTGAGGACGACGCGGGCGCCTACGATCAGGCCGATGCAGAAGGTTTTATCAAGTTGAACGCCCTGCGTTTGCGCATAGCGGCGGGTC
>DIYG01000145.1:0-18305 GCA_002428935.1 Halieaceae bacterium UBA6060 | reverse complement strand
CGCATAGCGGCGGGTCGCGGACGGAGCCCTCGATAAGCTTCTGATTCAGAACCTCGACTAGGCCCGGCGCGCAAGTGCGGGCAGATGAGCATACGCAGATAAGCATAATAAAGAGGAGGCGAGGCCATGGACGAGGTAATCGATGTACTGATCATCGGGGCAGGTTTGTCGGGTATCGGGGCGGCCTGTCACCTGAAACGCGAATGCCCGGAACTTAAGCTGCGTCTTCTGGAAGCCCGGGAGCGCAGCGGTGGGACCTGGGATTTGTTTCGCTACCCGGGGATTCGTTCTGACAGTGATATGCATACCCTGGGCTACTCCTTTAAACCCTGGGAGGAAGCCAAAGCGATTGCCGATGGGCCGGCGATCCTGCGATACCTTCGCGAAGCCGCGACGGAGTACGGCGTCGACGAGCTTATTAGCTATCAGCAGCAGGTACTGCGCGCTAACTGGCGATCGGAGTTACAGCACTGGGAACTTACCGTTCGCGATGGTCAAAGCGGTGAAGAACGGTTGATCAGGGCTCGCTTTGTACACATGTGCGCTGGCTACTATCGCTATGATCATGGTCATCAACCGGATTTCCCGGGGCGTGATGTTTTTCAGGGGTCCTTTGTCCATCCTCAGCACTGGCCCGAAGATTTGGCCTATGCGGGTAAGCGAGTTCTGGTGATTGGCTCGGGCGCTACTGCCATTACCCTGGTGCCCGCCATGGCGGAGTCGGCGGCCGAGGTGGTGATGCTTCAGCGCTCCCCGACCTGGGTGGTCTCGCGGCCTGCACGCGATTGGCTGGCCAATATGCTCCGGGCCATCTTGCCCAATTCCTGGGCCTATGGCATTACGCGCTGGAAAAACACCCGGCTTCAAGCCTGGATTTATCGTCGTACGCGAACCCGTCCCGACAAAGTGCGAAAGATGCTCCTGGACCAGGCGCGCAAAGAACTGGGCGACGAGGTAGATCTAGCGCACTTTACCCCCAGCTATAACCCCTGGGACCAGCGCCTTTGCCTGGTGCCAGACAGTGATCTGTTTGTCGCGCTCCGCAGTGGTAAGGCGCGGGTGGTAACGGCGGAAATAGAAACCCTGACGGAGCGTGGGGTACGTCTGAAAGGGGGGGAAGAGATCGCAGCGGATATCATCGTTTCCGCCACGGGTCTCGAGCTTCAGCTTATGGGCGGCGTCGACATGCAGGTGGACGGAAGCGCCTTTGACTTTCCTTCGAGCTGGGCCTATCGCGGCATGATGTGCAGTGGATTGCCCAATCTGATTTCGGTTTTCGGTTACATCAACGCATCGTGGACCTTACGCGCCGATCTCGTTTCCCTGTGGATGTGTAGATTGCTCAAACATATGGGTGACAATGGTTATGCCGTGGTGACGCCTCAGCTCGAAGCCGGGGCTGCGCCCATGACGCGGCGACCCTGGATTGACGACTTTTCCGCGGGCTATATGCAGCGGGTGATGCACCGGTTTCCTCGTCAGGGCGACCGCGAACCGTGGATCAATTCCCAGAACTACTTGCGCGAACGCAAGGAGTTCGAAGTGATGAGTATGGACGAGCCGGCGTTACGCTACGAGGTAACGGCCAGGCAAGACGCGGGTGAGGAATCCCGCGCCGCCTGACCCATCCTACGGGCGCCTAGGAGCCGTCGCCCGAGCTATCGCCTTCGTCTTCGGAGTCCTCGTCGTCTTCACCTTCGGACTCGTCGCCATCCTCTGAATCGCCGTCTTCGGAGTCGCCGTCACCGTCCTCCGTGTCGCCATCTTCATCGCCGGCGTCTTCACCATTTTCATCGCCATCGCCATCGCCATCGCCATCGCCATCGCCATCGCCATCGCCATCGCCATCTTCGTCCGGGTCATCATCGGAGTCGTCGTCCGCGTCGTCGTCATCCTCGACATCGCTTTCGATGAAACCTCCATCTAGGTCGAATACCACTTCCGTGCCGTTGGTGAGATATACGACGATTTCATCATCGTCGCGTTCTGCCAGGGCAATGCTTTGTCCGGGGAAGTTGATAGCCAGATAGTCCAGCACGGCCTGGGGCAGATCGCTGATGGCCAGCCGTTCTTCGTCGTCGTCTTCAAATTCGATGTCGCCGTCCAGGGCGGTAGCAAATTCGAATTCCACTTCTTCAGCGAAGCCGTCGCCGGGGGCGTCGTCGGTCACACGAAGCAGATCGCCGACGGATAGGCTGGCGAAAAAGCTGTCCCCATCGATGTCGTCATCGGCAACGTTCTCGAACTCGGCGTTGGTCACATCAAAGGTAATACCCAGAACGGTGACACTTATGCCTTCGACGAAGCTTTCGACGGGCCCCTGAACGACCACATCGTCGGCGTCGTCTTCGCGATTCACCAGGGTCGCCAGGAGGCGGTCACCCAGATCGATAGCCTCGACCAGGAGGAAGTCTCCCACGGCAAGGTCTCCGGGCTGGAGAAACTCGATATCGTCCCGGGCATCGTCAAACAGGGTGCGATCGTCGGTGTTTATGGCGACGGTTTCGTTGCCAACCCGCAGGTTAAAGGAGCCGTTTGCAGTGCCCGCCTGACCGAAGGAGCTGTCCAGGGGGCCTTCGATTTCGATGCGTCCCCGCCGCGCCGTAACGGCGCTGGCAACTACCCGGGAGCCGTCCCAGGTGCCTGTTACCTCGACGAAGTTGCCGTCGGCCAGGGCCGCGCCACCGTTCTCGATCTGCGCGCTGCTGCTGTCTACGGGGACGCCATTGATGGAGAAGTTACCGCCTGCAAGGGAGTCGATGGCGCCTAACAGGGTGATGGCATCGTCTACCTGTAACGTCGCACTCACGGCCTCCCGGGGATCGATGTCATCGGCGACAATAACGCCGTCTTGCAGGACACCTTCCACCGACACCTGCAAGCCATCGCTCAGAGTGCTAGAGGGAAGGTCTGACAGATCCGCCGTGTCGGCGTTGATGGTCTGACCGCCGATGGAGAAAGACAGCCCATTCAAAGCGCTCACGGTGCCTTCCAGCTCCACCGTACCGTCGTCGTTTTCCAGCTCAACGCGAGTGGCACGGAGGCGCCCTGAGTCATCGCGATAACCAGAGATTTCTACAAAATCACCGATGGCGATGGTCGCGAAGCCGGTACCTTCAAACACGGTGCCGGTGCGTTCAACGATCACCGTTTGGCTCAAGACCGTGAGTCTTGCAGAGCTGTTGTCGGCATTGCGCTCGATGGCCGTGATGGGGCCTTCTATGGCGCTGTTGTAATTGACTTGCGTGGCCTCACCGTTTTGACCGTCGTCGTTCACGGTGCCGTTGACGGTGACCACCATACCCAGGCCCAGATCGGCCTCCGTGGCCGCTTCACCGTCAACGAGGATATCCGCGCTGTCGATGTCAAAGCGCACACCATTGACGAAAATGCTGCCGGTGGCATTGATGGTGCCTGAGCTTGTGAGCCCCGTGCCGCCGATGCCGGCACCTCCACCGATGCCGCCCCCACCGATGGGGTCGACGATGGCGGCGAGGCCTCCACCGCCACCTCCACAGGCCTGAAGGCAAAGAAGGCTGCCAGCGGTAACGAGGTTAAGGCTTAGGCGTTGAAGCTTTGGGTTGAAGCTGCGTTTCATGAGTCGGGGTCCTCTTGCAGCGTGTTGTCGTAGTAGTAAATACCGACAGACACGTAATGCGGTGAATCGGTGTCGTCCCTCCCCGTGCCGACTTCGTGGTCGGCTAGCCAGGAATCGTACTCTTCGAGTAGCTCCTGTGATTTTTTATTGGACAGCTCGCGAAAAGCTGCCAGAGCGTCTCCTCGGACGCTTGCGTTGGAAACTTTGCGTTGAAAAACGCGGTGGCCACTTTCGTGGCTGAGGTTGTGATGAATAGAAGTCACCATCTCGGCCACATCGTTGCCGAGAATAGCCAGGCTCGCGGCCGGTGTTTGGGTTGGAAGATAGGCGCGGTTCTTCAGCGATACCTGGCCCTCATCGACGGTCACCGTGCCGCTGGTCTCCAGGAGAGACAACATGCCGGCCGTGGTCATATCGCCGCTGTATTCCCGTACCAGCTCGGCGAAGCTTCCCGGTCCATCCATGGACAAGGCTCGCGGTGTGCCGGCGTCATCGAGGAAGCGGGAATCCACGGCCCAGGCGGTCACAACGCGGACCGCCCGGTTGTAGCGCTGGTCCGTATCGCTGTTGCTTTCGATGTCGAATTCGACAAGGCGTTTCGCCTCCTTGCGGGTCAGACCTGTCATGGCCGCGACGCTGGAAACACTGGTCCGTTGACCATTACGCCTAAGTTCCGCGAAACTCTCGTCTACGAAAGCTTTACGGACGATCTCCGCAAAGCTGCCGTAGGCAAGTCCGTGGCGCAGGATGACCCGCGCCAGAGGGCGTAGCAGTCTGTACAGCGCACTTCGAAGCGCCGTCTGGGTGTCTCGCGACATGTGGGAATAATTTCCCAATTCTATCGAGTTGTCAAGGCCTCCTCGTGTCTTGCGACGAGAATCTTGTGGTTAATCACCGCCAATAGGGCCCTCTAAGCGCGAAAATCGCTGCTATTACCGGGCGTGAGCTCCTCTGGTCCAGGACTGGTCCGCCCTAGCGCAGGTTGTTTGCCGTTGGATGAACGGAAGCAAACTTTTAATCGATTAAGCCGAATAGATAAAGCGATAAAATCAATTATGACGATGGCTGGTTGATGAATATAATCAGGCGTCACACTCTGAAACCCCTCTGGCCAGGTCCCGATGTGCCCTGGCCGGATTCTGTATGTTCTAGCATTAGGAGACTGTTTAGTGATCAGCACTGTTCCTCAGGTGGTT
This sequence comes from Halieaceae bacterium UBA6060, assembly GCA_002428935.1. Classification (GTDB taxonomy): domain Bacteria; phylum Pseudomonadota; class Gammaproteobacteria; order Pseudomonadales; family Halieaceae; genus Congregibacter. The sequence goes on along the minus strand of DIYG01000145.1, from coordinate 13,511 downwards.
TTCAAGACCCGCGTTCGCGATGAATCTGTCGACGGAGATAACCCTTACCGTTGGCAGGATACGAGCACCGCAGACCTGTTTGCCGGCAAAAAAGTTGTGGTGTTCTCTCTGCCCGGCGCCTTCACGCCCACCTGCTCGTCGAACCATTTGCCACGCTATGAAGAGCTTTACGAAGAGTTTCAGGCTCAGGGTGTGGACGCCATTATTTGCGTTTCCGTGAACGATGCCTTTGTGATGTTCAAGTGGGGCAAAGAACAGGGCAGCAAGAACGTCTTTCTTCTCCCGGACGGCAATGGCGAGTTCACCCGGAAGATGGGCATGTTGGTCGACAAATCCAACCTTGGCTTCGGTATGCGCTCCTGGCGTTACTCCATGCTGGTCAACGACGGCGCCATCGAAAAGATGTTTGTCGAGGCAGATTTTGGCGACAACTGTCCTACAGACCCCTTCGAGGTCTCCGATGCGGACACCATGCTGGCCTACCTGAAAGGCACGGAAGCGACGGGTGTCTCTGAGCCTCGTCTGGCCTTCGTTGGCTAAGGCCTAAAGGCGGTTGGCCCTGCAAGGGGCTGCGAAAAGCCCGCGCTGTCTCGCAGTGCGGGTTTTTTTTCGCCTGAAGAGCCGAACTCGCCTTCAGACTGTGCCCGGCAAGAGGCTTCATGGCATGCTTGCGCCATTGGCATAGGAGAGAGACAGCAGCATGGCTTTGATCGAGGCGGTGACGCTTAATGGGCCCTACGGCAGCCTTGTGCCCCTGTCTTTAGAGCATGAGCCGGCGCTGGCTGATGCCAGTGCTGGTGGTGACTTGTTTAAGCTCTGGTACACGAATGTGCCGTCTCCCGATACCATGGGGGCCAATATACGCTGGCGCTTGGAACAGCAAGAAGCGGGTGAGATGTTGCCTTTCACGGTATTGGATTCCCAAGGCGTTCCCGCGGGGATGACCACCTTCACCAATATCGATGCCACAACGCCGCGGGTAGAGATCGGTTACACCTGGTATGCCCGCCGCGCACAACGCACGCCGCTAAATACCCAGTGCAAGCTCCTCTTACTCGCCCACGCTTTTGACACTCTGGGCTGCCTGGCCGTGGAGTTTCGTACCTCCACCTACAACCGTGCCAGTCGCCGGGCCATCGAACGTATCGGCGGCAAGCTGGACGGCATTCTGCGTAATCATCGGTATCACAGTAACGGTGTCGTCCGTGATACCTGCGTCTATTCGATCATCGCCCCCGAGTGGCCTGGGGTGAAAGTACAGCTTGAAGCCATGTTGGAAGGACTTGTTCTTTGACTCCTGCGGATTTGGAGCACGCGTCGGCCCGACACCCTGATCGTCTTGCCATTCAACGGGCGGCAGTTAGAGTCCTACGGCCTGGGTTAAGCGCCTGAGGCGATGTTTCGCCGGTTCTGCCAATTAAGCTGAGGGCCGATTCCAGTTTGGAGCTATTTCCTTCACAACACGCCGAAGCCCTGGATCTGCCGGATGGCGAGGTGCTGTTTTACCGGGCTCCCTGGCCGGAGCTGCTTAACGATGTCTTTTTTGAAGAGCTGGCAAGCGGTATCGCCTGGCGCGAAGGTCATATCAAGCTGTTCGGTCGCACCTATCAACAGCCAAGGCTTCTGGCCTGGTACGGCGACCCCGGGGCCAGCTATCGGTATTCCGGGGTACTGAACGAACCTCTGCCTTGGTTACCCGTGCTGCGCGACCTGCGAGAGCGCTGCGAGGCACTCACGGGGGCGCGTTTTAACAGCATGTTGGCGAACCTGTATCGGAGTGAGCGCGATGGTATGGGGCTTCACGCCGACGACGAGCCAGAACTGGGGCCCAAACCCGTGATCGCCTCTTTCAGCCTCGGCGAATCGCGGGTCTTTCGCATGAAGCACCGGCACCGAAAGGATCTGAAGCCCCGGAGACTGACCCTGGACTCGGGTTCCTTGCTGGTCATGAAGGGTGATACACAACGGAACTGGAAACACGAGGTGCCGAAGGAGAGGATGGCCTGTGGTCCGCGAATTAACCTAACGTTTCGCTGGGTTGAACCGGAACTCCTGCGAGGCTGACTCACCCATCGCGCCGAAGCTGTCACGGAGCTGGCATTTTCTGGGGGTATACTCGACCCATGACGATTCCAGAACAGTTCGCCGCCGAAACCACCGGCGGTAGTGGTGAACCCACCACCAAGATTGCCCACGCCTCGGTCCGCCCCCTACAAACTTTGGATCTGCTTTCCCAGCGCGAAATGGCTAGCCTGGCAAATGCCGATGCAGCCATCAATGACCTGTTCCGGCGCTGCGCCCTGGCGATCCTGAACACAGATGGTTATGTCGATGATGCGCGACAGGTCTACGAGGCTTATGAGGATTTTGCTATTCGCGTGGTCCCCGAGTCTCGAGGATTGAAGCTGGAGCTGAAGAATGCACCGTCGGAGGCCTTTGTCGATGGCCGGATGATCGAGGGCATCCGCAATCATTTGTTTTCCGCGCTACGCGACATTGTGTTCACGGAATATAAGTTGGCGGAGAAGCAGACCTTCGATTTAAGTTCTGCCGAAGGTATCACCGACGCGGTGTTTAGGATCCTACGCAACGCGGATGTGGTGCGCAGCAATGTGCAGCCGCGTTTGGTGGTGTGCTGGGGCGGTCATTCCATACCGCGTCACGAGTACGATTACTCGAAAACCGTGGGTTACTCCCTGGGTTTACGCGGCTACGACATCTGTACCGGATGTGGTCCGGGCGCAATGAAGGGACCCATGAAAGGTGCGGCGATAGCCCACGCCAAGCAGCTCAATCGAGACAGCCGCTACGTAGGGGTGTCGGAGCCGGGGATCATTGCCGCCGAGTCACCGAATGCCATTGTCAACGAACTGGCTATTCTGCCGGACATCGAGAAACGCCTGGAAGCCTTCGTGCGTATTGCCCACGGCATCATTGTGTTCCCCGGTGGCGTGGGGACCGCCGAAGAGATCATGTTCCTGTTGGGTATCAAGCTTCATCCGGCGAACGCCGACAAAGCACTCCCTCTTATCTTCACGGGCCCAACCGAGAGCGCGGCCTACTTTGCGCAGATCGATCAGTTTCTAAGGGACTGCCTGGGTGACGATGTTGCCGAGCACTATCGGATCATCAATGGCGACGCTCCGGCTGTCGCTCGGGCCATGAAAGCGGGTATCAAAGGGGTGCGTCGACAGCGCATCGAACATGCGGAGTCCTTCAGCTATGCCTGGGACCTGCACATCCCGGAAGAGTTACAGCAACCGTTTGTACCCAGCCACGAAAACATGGCGGCCCTGGCACTGCACCGGGAGCAGCCTCGCCATGAACTGATTGCCGAGCTGCGACGCGCCTTCTCTGGGATCGTCGCGGGCAACGTCAAAGACTTCGGCGTTAGGGCTGTGGAGACCCACGGGCCGTACCAACTCCATGGCGAGGGTGAGGTGGTGGACGGTCTGGGCCAGCTTCTCGAAGGCTTTGTTCGCGACGGACGGATGAAGATTGACCCCACAACCTACCGGCCCTGTTTCGAGCTGGCGAGCTGATTGGTCGTGCCGGCGTATATGGCTTTATGTGACGATGTTCCGGATTCCGCGGAACTTCGGCGCGCAGTGTTACAGGACCATCTGACTTACATCGAAGCAATCATGGACCGGGTGCTTGTCGCCGGCCCATTACGGGCACCGGCGACGGAGGCCTACAGCAGCAGTTGCTTCGTATATCTTGCCGATGACATCGAGGCGGCCCGAGTGCTCCTTGAGGAAGACCCCTACCATCGCGCCGGAGTTTACGCCGAGGTTCGCTGGTCTGAATTCAAACCCGCCGCCGGGCAGTGGATCGGCGGCAAAACCTGGTAGCGTGCGTATCGATCGCTCGTGAACAAAGGAGAAGAATAATGCGACCACTACTCACCGTTTGCGCCTGGATACTTAGCTGCAGCGCGGCCCTCGCCCAGGCGGAGGTACCTTTCGATATTGAGGAGATTGATCGTTTCGAAGAGCCCTGGGCTATCGAGAAACTGCCCGATGGCCGGCTCCTGCTAACGGAGAAGCGAGGCACATTACTGATCATTAACACCGATGGGGAGCGATCCCTGCGCGTCAGTGGCGTACCGAGTGTGGTGTATTGGGGGCAGGGCGGTCTCGGTGATGTGATGGTGCATCCAGATTTCGAAGATAACCGTTTTGTGTATCTGAGTTATGTGGAAGCTGGCGTGGGGGATACGCGCGGTGCGGTGGTGGCCCGCGGCACCTTGGATGAGTCTGATCGTAGACCGGCGCTGCGCGACGTAGAGGTGATCTGGCGCCAGTACCCGAAGCAGGTTGGTTACGGCCACTACGGTCATCGAATGCTGTTTGATAACGACGGATATCTTTGGATCAGCTCGGGCGATCGGCAGAAGTTCACACCGTCGCAAGACATGCAGTCCAATATCGGTAAGTTGGTGCGCCTCCACGACGACGGTTCCGTGCCCGAGGACAACCCTTTTGTGGACTACTACGCCGAAGATCCTTTCGTCGATGACGAAGGGGTGTATCCACAGATCTGGTCCCTCGGCCATCGAAACCCCCTGGGTATGACGCTGGATCTGGATGGACGCCTTTGGGAGATCGAAATGGGTCCCGGTGGTGGCGATGAACTGAATCTCATCGAGCGCGGCGCGAACTACGGCTACCCCGTGGTCTCCAACGGCGAGCACTATGACGGTCGGCCGATCCCTAATCACGATACCCGCCCGGAGTTCAATGCACCGGCCCTCTGGTGGACGCCGGTGATCTCACCGGGAGATATCATGGTCTACGGCGGGGAGGCGTTTTCCCCATGGCAGGGGAATGCTTTGATTGCCGGCCTGTCTTCGCGGGCCATCGTTCGGGTGCAGTTGAATGATGACGGCAGCGCTGAAGAACTGGAACGCTTCGATATGGGGAATCGCATCCGTGGTTTGCAGGAAGCGGATGACGGCAGCATCTGGGTATTGGAAGATCATGTGCCGGGCGTCGGTGGTCGTTTGCTCAAACTGACCCCCAAGTCCTAGGAGATTCACCGTGGATTTATCACTCATGCCCGTAGAAGTGCGGGTGTTGGGCTATGCGGCGCTTTTACAGGTGCTGCAGTTTGTGCTCATGGCGGTGCCGCTTAATGTGCAGCTCGGTACGGCCTATACGGCGGGTCCTCGAGACGAGCATCAGGAAGCGTCGGGTCTGGGTGGGCGACTGTTTCGCGCCTTTAACAACCACTTTGAAGCGCTGACCCTGTTTACTATTGCGGTGCTGGTAGTGGTGCTCAGCAAGGCCTCAACGCCATTGACGGAGCAATTGGCCTGGACCTACCTCATTGCGCGCATTGCCTATGTGCCAGCGTATGCATCGGGGATTTTTCTGCTTCGTTCGCTGATCTTTGCCGTGGGTTTCGCAGCCACGGTGGGGATGCTTCTTGTGGCGCTGTTCTGAGTTCGTGGCGATGAGGACTTGGTATCGAAATTCCTCGGATGTATTCCTTGGGTTAGTTTTCGCAGTGCTAACGGTTTGGTCTGGTATGGTGCTCGGCGCCACCGCAACGGAGCGGTCCGCTACCTTGCGATCGGGTTTTGTTTCGGTGCCCGGCGGCCCATTGTGGTACGAAGTTGCCGGTGACTCCGATGGTGTCCCATTGCTGACTCTGCATGGGGGGCCCGGTGGCACCTCCTGCGGTTTGCAGCTGTTGTATCCCCTGGCCGATGAACGTCCGGTGATTCGCTACGATCAGCTCGGCACCGGTCGTTCGGGTAGACCCAGGGATCCCAGTCTGTGGCAAAGAGACCGATTTGTAGAGGCGCTGCACACCCTGCGCTCAGAGCTGGGCCTTTCACGAATGCATCTGCAGGGTCACAGCTGGGGCGGGGCCCTGGCGGCCTACTACGTATTGGAAAAGGGTACGGAAGGCATAGTGTCGCTTACCCTATCGTCGCCGCTGATCAGCACGCCCCTGTGGATTCGTGATGCCAATGCGCTACGTGCGACCCTCGACCCTGAGGTACAGGCGGTCCTGGCGCTCCATGAGCGAGAGGGCAGCACCGATCATCCGGATTACGTCGAGGCAACCGGCAAGTTCTACGCCGCCTTTGTATCCCGAGGGGAGGCGGTGGAGACTGTGACCTGCGAAGACGCACCGTGGAATCCGGTAATTTACGAGCAGATGTGGGGTCCAACGGAATTCTTTGCCACGGGCAGTCTCCAGGATTTTGATCTGGTTTCGCGCTTACCGGAGATCGATGTTCCGACGCTGTTCATTACCGGCGAGTACGACGAAGCCCGACCTCAGACCATCCGTTCCTTTGCCGAGGCCGTACCTGGTGCCCGGTTTGAAGTTATCCCGGAAGTTGGTCACGCCTCCCTTAATCGAGCACCGGAGCTGTACCGGTCCATCCTGCGAGAGTTTTTGCGCGAGGCAGAAAGCGTCTCAGTGCCCTGACTACAACGGCTTTGTTGCTGCATCCATCATTGGGGCCGGCTGTCTGATATTTGACCGGTGGCCCCTAGGCTAGGATTTCTCTGGTCCTCAGCTAGCGAAAGCTCCGCGGTTTGAGACGCAGTTGTCCCAGGGCGTCCGTGTGGTCATAGAGTGCGCCCGCGACCACATGGGTGACACCGTCTTTTTTTTGCAGAGTACCCTTCACAATCAGCAGGCGCGCTTTTAACAGGGCCTGGCGAAAATTTTTCTGCACACCGGGCCAGACGACGACGTTGTTGTTGCCGGTTTCATCTTCGAGGGTGAGAAAGACCACGCCGGATGCTGTGCCGGGTCTCTGGCGACAGGTGACCAGACCGGCAATGCGTACGAAGCGTCCATTACCCAAGGTTTCCAGATCCAGTTGCCGTTTGCAGCGATCGAAAGGTGCTTCTGCCCGCAGCAGGGCCAGAGGGTGAGCGCGAAGCGTAAGCCCCGTACTTTGGTAGTCGGCAAGCACGGACTCGGCAACGGCAGGTGCCGGTAGACATACGGCATCGCTGAGAGTCTCCGATGAAGCGTCATCCTCATAGGCCAGCAGAGGTCGTTCGGGCTCCAGCGCCATTACGTTCCAGCGCGCCTGATGTCGGTTGCCGCTGAGACTGGCCAGAGCGTCGGCATCGACAAGCGCCTCCATATCGTCCTTGCTCAGAGCGGCGCGTTTGCGCAGGTCGACAATTCTGCGAAACGGGCCGTGGCGGCGAGCTTCATCAATGCGCGCAGCGCCATCGCGAGACAGGCCATTGATCAGACGGAAACCCAGGCGGATTGGTGCTCGTTTGCCCAGGTGCTCGTCGTCCAGAAGCTGGTGATCCCAGGTGCTGTCGTTTACATCAACGGGTAACACGGACACGTTGTGACGGCGTGCGTCCTGGATTAACTGAGATGGTGTGTAAAAGCCCATGGGTTGGCTATTGAGTAGACCCACGTAGAACGCTGCCGGATGATGCCGTTTTAGCCAGGCCGATACATAGGCGAGGAGGGCAAAGCTTGCCGAGTGGGATTCGGGAAAGCCATAACCCCCAAAACCTTTGATCTGGTCGAAGAGCCGTTTCGCGTAGTCCTCGCTATAGCCGCGCCGGAGCATGCCCTGTGTGAGCTTTTGTTCGAAAGTCAGGAGCTTGCTGTTGCGCCCCCAGTTGGTGATCGCGCGGCGCAACTGATCTGCTTCACCGCCGGTAAAACCAGCGGCCACCATGGCCAGGCGGATTACCTGCTCCTGAAAAATCGGCACCCCGAGGGTGCTTTCTAGGACGCCTTTTACCGCCTCATCGGGGTAGCTAACGTCTTCCAAGCCTTGGCGGCGACGCAGATAGGGGTGGACCATGTCGCCCTGGATAGGCCCGGGGCGGACGATGGCGATTTCGATGACCAGATCGTAGAAGCATTTGGGTTTTAGACGCGGCAGCATGGTCATCTGCGCCCGGGACTCGATCTGGAAGACACCCAGGGAGTCGGCCTTGTGAAGCATGCGGTAGGTGGCGGGGTCTTCGGTGGGGATGTCCTGCAGACAGGTGATGCGTGGGTCGTAGCGTCGCACCAGTTGCAGGGACTTACGGATAGCCGAAAGCATGCCCAGGGCCAGCACATCGACCTTGAGCAGGCCCAGAGCCTCGATGTCTTCCTTGTCCCACTGGATGACCGTGCGGTCGGGCATGCTGGCGTTTTCTACGGGTACCAGTTGAGAGATGGGGCCACGGGAAATCACGAAGCCGCCGACGTGCTGGGATAGATGGCGGGGAAAACCAAGGATTTGCTGTACCAGGCTATAAAACAGCTGGGCCATGCTGACCTCGCTGTCGTCTTCTTTGGTGTCCAAGCCGTGTTCGGCGAAGCGTGTTTCCAGATCACGTTGACGGTCCCACCAGGCCATGGACTTGGCCAGATCGTCGATGAAGATTGGATCGAGCCCCAGGGCCTTGCCCACGTCCCGCACGGCGCTGCGAGCTTGGTAGGTCACCACGGTGGCCGCAAGGGCGGCGCGGCGGCGGGTGTATTTCTTGTAGATGTATTGAATAACCTCTTCGCGCCGCTCGTGTTCAAAATCCACATCGATGTCGGGTGCTTCATCTCGCTCGCGGGAAATAAAACGTTCGAAAAGCAGAGAGACTTTTTCGGGAGAAACCTCCGTGACGTGCAGGCAATAGCAGACTACAGAGTTGGCTGCTGAGCCGCGGCCCTGGCAGAGGATGTTGCGCTCGCGAGCAAAGCGCACCACGTCATAAACCGTGAGAAAGTAGTACTCGTATTCCAGCTCGGCGATCAAGGCGAGCTCAGCCTCAATGCGATCATGGATGGCCGTGGGGGTGCCCCTAGGCCAGCGCTGCTGGGCGCCCTCCCAGGTGAGTTGACGCAGATGCTCTTTGGCTGTCTGCCCTTCAGGAACGACTTCTTTCGGGTATTCATAGCGCAATTCATCCAGGCTGAAGTGACACTGTTGGGCGATGCGCTGAGTCTCCAATAACAGCTCGGCGGGGTAGAAGCATTCAAGTTGCGCGAGGCTGCGCAGATGCCGTTGAGCATTGGGTAAACGCTTTCCACCTAATTCATCAATGCTGCAATTGTGTTGTAAGGCCGTCATCACATCGTGAAGGGGTTTACGCCCGGGGCAATGCATACGCACATCACCACAGGCCACCAGTGGTAAAGCGAGATCCGCGCCCAGGGATTGCAAGATGCGGTAGCGGCGCAACTCGTCGTTACCCAGCAGATACTCCACACCGATCCACACGCGTTTGCGGCACAGGCGCGCCAATTGGCGGCCATAGCCGCGAGTAGACTCGTCGTTATCGCGAGGCAGCCACAGCAACAGGCAGCGTTTGAGGTGAAAGATTACATCGCGCAAGGTTAGGGAATACTCCCCTTTAGGGCTTCGTCGTCGACCCAGGCTCACCAGACCGGAAAGCTCGGCATAGGCCGCACGACTGGGGGCCAGAGCCACCAGGCGGATACCTTCATTAAGGGTGAACTCGCTGCCGATGATCAAATGAAGGTCATGTTCCTTAGCCGCCACATGGGCTTTAACCACGCCGGCTAAAGAGCACTCATCGGTGATGGCGATGCCGGTATAGGCGTGCATGGCCGCCTGAGCGACCAGCTCTTCAGGGCGAGAGGCGCCGCGCAGAAAGCTGAAGCAGGACAGGCAGTGAAGCTCGGTGTAAGGCAGATGCTTTGGCATGGAGCCGCGTGTCCATCACTGGCTGTCCAGCGGGCTCACTACTCCCATAGCGCCCCGCCCAAGCACATGGGTATAGATCTCGGTGGTTTTAACGTCTGAGTGGCCGAGTAGTTTTTGGATAGTGCGCAGGTCATAACCCTGCTGTAGCAGTCGCGTCGCAAAGCTGTGGCGGAAAGTGTGACAGCGCACCTGCTTTTGGATGCCAGCGGCTAGACGTGCTTTGCGGATGGCCTTGCGCAGGCAGGTCTCATGGAGATGATGGCGGCGCAAAACACCCGAACGGGGATCTGCGCCAATGCGCGTGGAAGGAAAGAGGAACTGCCAACCGAGCTCCTTTGCCGCGTTTGGGTATTTACGGCCGAGGGCGTAGGGCATATAGACCTCGCCGTAGCCGTCTTCAAGATCTCGCTGGTGCAGCTTGGCAACCCGAGCGATTTGCGACTGTAGCCTGGCTTCAAGAGAGCTAGGCAATAGCGTTACGCGATCCAGGTCACCTTTGCCTGAGCGTACGGTGATGGTGTGGAATTCGAAATCCAGGTCCTTAACACGAAGGCTCAGCAGTTCGTTGAGTCTGAGCCCACAGCCGTAGAGTAGCTCTACCATGAGGCGATGCCCGTCTCCGAGATGGGCAAGAATCTGCAGTACTTCGGCATGGGTGAGAACTATGGGTAAGCGGCGTTTGAGCTTGGCTCTGCTGAATTCCAAGCCCTCCAACTCACGGCCCATGAACTTCACAAAGAGGTACAGAAGGGCATTTAAAACGACGCGCTGCGTAGCCGGAGAGCAATGCCGTTCGTTAGCAAGGTGGCTCAAATACTGTTCTACGTGAACGGCTGACAGCGTTCTCGGATGTTGCTTGTTGTGGAAATGAATAAAGCGCTTTATCCAGTGGACATAGGTTTTCTCTGTTTTCCAGGCGTAACCACCATCGCGCATATGACGGCGCAGCTGATCGAGAAACCGCACCGGCCTGGAGGGCACATCAGGACGGATAGTGTCGATGCGAACGATATTATTACTGTACATATATACAGTATAGCTGTGCTGGCGCTAGACGCTAATGGTTTTTCACCGGCGCGGGAGGGGGACGCGTGTAACGCGTTGTTATTTAGAGTTTTTATCTATCTTGTGTGGCCGGATTTGATGACTAGGGTAGTCAGGCCATTGCTCGTTATCTTCGCTTGCTAACGAGCGGGTGACGCAATATATTGATTTTTATGGAAGAAAATTGTGAGAGAGATTGATGGTTAACAAATTAGGGAGACTCGGATGTTAAATGACCTTGGTTACCTAATTAGCTGTTAGGTGTGAGGAGTTCGGTTCCCGCATGACCATACCGCTTGCCGAAGCAGAAGCAGTTAGAGAACTCCGGACCCAAACTGGTTTGGGTATGCTCGAGTGTAAGAAGGTGCTGCTGCAATGCGGGGGTGATGTAGTCCTTGCGCTGCACGAGCTTCGCAAATCATCTGGTGGTCCACTAGATCCAGAACCGGAGCCCATGGAGTGACAACTGCCGTGACACCTAACAAGGCCAGGCACTTGAGCGCGCTTTGCGCGCCGGACTCCCTACCGTCCGCTTCGCGGCCGTCCGGTCGCCCGTGCTGGCAGCGTTAGGTGGCTTTCGAGTGAGTGACCACAGGGGATTATGGCTATTGTTTTCTTCGATTGCGTTGGCAATCTCCCTCGCGGCATTTTTTATGGCGCCAGCATTTTCCCCAGCACTGATGTTGTCATTCGTATCAGTGCCTCTTGCAGTGTATTGCGGGTTCGGTAGAGCACCTCGCACATCGGTTTTAGCTGTTTACTTTGGCATAGGCGCTTGGTTGCCTTTTTGGCTGCCAAGGCTCAGCAGCTTAATGTTCGGCGAAATATTCGTGGGTGTAATCTGGTGCAGCGTAGCTCTAATACTCTTACTAGCTATTTGGGGGCGGTCTAATGCTAGCGCCACCTAACCAGGCGAGGTTACGGACTCCAAAACCGCTGCGCGGTTTTCTCGCCCGCAACTCGCGGCGTTATAGGGCCAATTAAGGTATGGAGATACTCGCAGCGATTGTTGGTGGATTCCTTGCAGCAGGCGCAGGTTGGTTTGTCCAATCTAGAATTGAGGCCAGCCGCGAGTCCCGACATAAAAAGCTCTTATTACTTGGTATCACGGATGACCTGACTAATTCTCTTGAGCTATACGATCAGTTAACTGAAGACTGGGAAAGAAGCAGAATCGTCTGGTTCAAACTTTTAACTGAAATTGGTGATTCCCGGCAGATCTACGTAAACCACAGATCATCGATAGTGCTCATAAAGAGCGAAAGCCTCCGTAACCGAATCCTCCAGTACTATCGCAAAAGCGGCAATCATCTGTTGGCTCTCCAGAACGCACAGCAACGAAAGTATGATATTCAAGGCAAGTACAATCTGGCGGTTCAGAATCAGCAACTACAGAATCACGATCTAAGTCTTGAAGCGGCTCAGGCGATCGTTGTTCAGGCGATGACGGCCGAGAGCGATGAACTGGCTTACTGGAATGATCACCTTCCTGTCTTGGTGGCTGGGGTTCAACGGTTCAAAGACGACGCGAGGGAAATTCGCGAGCTTCTTAAGAATGAGCGTTAGGCCCAATAACAAGGCCAGGCAAGCCGCTTCGCTGGACGTCAAACCTGCGGTTTGCCGCCCATGCTGGCGGCGTTACATGGCCTCGCTTGTAGCTCAGAGGTAAGCTACCTGTCTTTACATTAGTATCAATAGTGATACTATAAATTCATGGCAAGTGTCGAAGAAATTCTGTCGCAAATGCGTCGCAATCCTAAAGGAGTTCGCTTCAGCGATCTTTCCAAGGTATGCGAACACTTTTTTGGCACTCCCCGACAAACCGGCTCTAGTCATCGCGTCTTCAAGACTCCGTGGCAAGGAGATCCACGCGTTAATATCCAAAATGCCAAGGGTAAGGCGAAGCCATATCAGGTAAAGCAAGTTCTACAAGCAATAGATCGCTTGGAGGTGAGAAATGACTAAATTACATGATCGATATACTTATCGCCTTACTTGGTCTGAAGAAGACCAAGAGCATGTTGGGCTATGCGCAGAATTTCCTAGTCTAAGTTGGCTCGCCGCAACGCCAGAGAAAGCATTGGCGGGAATCCGCAAGCTCGTTAAAGAAGTGCTTTCAGATATGACTTCGAACGGAGAGTCGCAGCCGGAGCCAATCGCTCTAAAAAGTTACAGCGGAAAGTTCATGGTTCGTGTTCCTCCAGAAACGCACAGAATGCTTGCGGTGAAAGCTGCAGAGTCTGGTGTCAGCCTAAATCGCCTTGTATCAAGCAAGTTGGGGTAGTGACGGCACATGTAACAAGTACAAGCTGCCGGACGGCCTGCGGCCGCCGCAGTTGTAAGCGTTATGTGTACTTAAGCATGGCAAACCGAGGATCATCCAATTGAATGAAGCTGATTTAGTTGGCGTAGTTCTCCACATTCGAGAACAAATCGATTTTCTGTGGAATTTCCATGTCACGATAAGCGCCATTCTTATTGGCTGGGTCTTCTCTTCAAAAATGCAGTGGTCTCGCGAGATCGGTTTGATCGTGCGAGGTCTATTTCTGGTCTTTGCATCGATCAACTGTTTGGCGCTCTACAACGAATACTCGCTCATGAATTTGGCATTGGAAGATCTGCAGGCACGCTCGGGAGCCACAACCGGCTTTGTCTACGAGTTCTCCCGCTCAGGAGGCTTAGGCGCGTCGAGTGCAGCAATCATTCATATAGTTGGTGATCTGGTTATTCTCATGCTCATCAATATGCGAATTCGCAATGCGCAAGCGCAGCCGTCCACATAACAAGTTAGGGCAGTTCGCTCCCT
>DIYG01000016.1 GCA_002428935.1 Halieaceae bacterium UBA6060 | reverse complement strand
ATCCGGTGCTGAGGACGTACGCCCGCGACTGCTGGTGCTTGGCGATAGTATCAGTGCGGCCTATGGCATGTCCCTGGAACAGGGATGGGTCGCTCTTCTGGAGCGACGACTGACAGAGCGCTGGCCAGAGAGCAAGGTGATTAACGCCAGTATCAGTGGAGATACCTCAGCGGGAGGCTTGCGCCGGCTCCCCCCGTTGCTGGAAGAACACCAGCCGAACCTGCTGATTATCGAGCTGGGCGGAAACGATGGCCTCCGTGGCTACCCCACGAAACGTTTAAAAGAGAACCTCGCGGTCATGGCCACCCTGGCCCAAGACGCTGGCGGCGAGGTGCTGATCTTGCCCATGGAGATTCCACCGAACTACGGATCTCGCTACAGCCAATCCTTTCGCGACAGTTTTGCCCAGGCCGCCGATAGCACCGACAGCACCCTGGGACCATTTCTCCTGGACGGCGTAGCCACCGAGCGGGAGCTTATGCAGGCGGATGGCATACACCCCACGGTCGAGGCTCAGGCTTTGATGGCCGACCATGTGGCACCGATAGTGGTCGAAATGCTTGAGCGCCAGGGACAATGATAAAGACCCCTAACACAACCTCGCTAGGGTCCCCCCCATGAGTCAGCGGGAGCAAACACCCCTTCAGGCGCGGCTGTACACGGTCATTTTCGGCACCGATACGCCCCTGGGAAAATGGTTTGACCTATTGCTGATTTGCGCAATTTTGGTCAGCGTTAGCGTCATCGTTCTCGACTCCATCGATAGCTTCCACGACGCCTATGGAACCCTGTTCCAACGCATGGAGTGGGTTTTCACCGCGGTATTTACCCTGGAGTACCTCCTGCGCATCTGGATCGCCAAAAACCGGAAAGCCTACATTTTGTCGATCTACGGGCTTATCGATTTGCTGGCCATTCTGCCCAGCTATCTCGCCCTGATTCTGCCCCAAACCGCACCCTTGCTTATTGTCCGTCTACTGCGGGTTTTGCGAGTGTTTCGGGTTTTAAAACTTATGAGCTTTCTCCACGAGGCAAACCTGGTAGCCGGTGCCCTGCGCGATTCGGCCCGACAGATATTCGTGTTCTTCTCCATGGTCGTCACGGTAATGGTGGTCTTTGGCTGCATCATGTATGTGATCGAAGGGCCGGAAAGCGGCTTCGACAACATCCCCGTGAGCGTCTACTGGGCCATCGTCACGGTCACCACCGTGGGTTACGGAGATGTGGTCCCCGTTACGGCCGCTGGGCGTAGCATGTCGGCTCTGGCCATGTTGATCGGCTACGCCATTATCGCGGTGCCCACCGGAATCTTTACCAGCAATCTATTAAGGCACCGCTCGGGACCTCCCCTACCCCTGAACTGCCCTCAGTGTGCTCGCGCGGGCCACCAGGCCGATGCCGTTTACTGCCGTTTTTGCGGCACCTCTTTGCATACCGATCAGGCCGACTGATTCAGCTCTCGCTGTTTGAGAATGTAATCGCCGAGGAGATGGAACTCGGCGCGGCGCGGGGTTTTGCGCCGCCACATGAGACCAATATCGCGAGACACGTCCGCCTGGGAAAACGGTGTGACGCAAACCTCCGCAGGAACTAGTGCGCCTGCATCGACAGCCATCTTGGGCAGCAACGTCACGCCAATACCGCTCGCCACCATTTGCACCACGGTGGTTAAGCTAGTCGCCTGATAGGGCACGCGGAAATCCGTGCCCCGAAGCTTGCAAGCTTCCAGCGCGTGATCGCGAAGACAGTGGCCGTCCTCCAGAAGCAGCAGTTCCTGATCTTGAAGGTCATCGGTGGCCAGGGCGTTGCGATTTGCCAGGGCGTGATCCGGAGGACTGGCAAGGAGAAAGTCATCATCGAACAGGCGCATGGTTTCTACACGCTCCGCTGCAAAGGGCAATGCAAGGAGGAGAATATCCAGCTCACCCCGATGCAGGGCCTCAATCAATGCCTTGGTCAAATCTTCGCGTATGAATGGCGTAAACGATGGGTAATCCTTGCGTAGGGCCTTCAGTAGACCCGGCAACAGGAATGGTGCAATGGTCGGGATAACCCCCAGACGAAGCCGACCGCTCAAAGGGTCCGCCGACGCCTGACACAGGTCAACAAGGTCCTCGACATCCCGCAGCATGCTTCGCGCCCGGGTTACGACGTCCTCACCCAGACCCGTTAGGACCAGGCTGCGGTTATTGCGCTCGATAAGCGATACACCCAACACTTCCTCCAACTCCAGGATTCCGGCGCTGAGGGTGGATTGAGAGACATGGCAAGCGCGAGCCGCTCGGCCGAAATGACCGTGCTCCACCACCGCGCAGAGATAACGCAGCTGCTTAATGGTTGGGTGTCGACTCAAGGAAAAACCCTCCCGGGGACCAATAAACCTGGACGAAGGCGGGCCAGTCTTAGGGGAATCCCCGGACGGCTGTGACGCCACGGTATAATCGCACCATGGATCTTATCGTATTTGACCTCGACGGCACCCTCCTCGATAAATCATCGCGGATCACTCCCTACACAAGAGAAACCCTACGCAGGCTCCGAGAGCGCGGCATCGCCTATACGGTAGCCACGGGCCGTGCCCTCCATGGGGCTGCGGATATTCTCGACGGTCACGGTTTCGCCCTGCCGCAAATATTCAAAAACGGAGTGATGATTTGGAACCCAGACCAGGGTCGTTACAGCCATCACTATCTGCTCACCCTGGATGAAATCGGTCACGTCGCCGGGGCGTTTTTAAGCCGCGAGATCACACCCTTTTTCTTTACCCTGGAACCTCATGCCCGCCATGCGGTGTATCACCCTCCCCTGCGTCAGAAGGTCGAGTACAAGCTGGTCAAGAGCTTCCAGCGAGAGCGTGATTTACCGGTCCTGCCCATCAGCGACCTGCCGGCCGATGCGGACATCACCAACATCAGTGCCGTGGGGCCAGAAGACGCGGTGCGGGCCGTCGCCGAGATGATTAGCGACGAAGACAATCTCGTCGCCTACATGGGTAATGCCATAGAAGATCGGCGCCTGTCCTGGATCGATATCCATCACCATTCCGGGAGCAAAGGTGGCGCCGTAGAGCATCTTCGCCAGGAGCTGGGGTACAAGCGGGTGATCTGCTTTGGCGATAGCGATAATGACTTGAGTATGTTTCTAAAAGCCGATGAGGCTTATGCACCGGAGAATGCCAAGGACAGCATCAAGGCCGCCGCGACGGAAGTGATCGGCCATCACAACGCCGACGGCATCGCGCACTTTCTAAGACAACGCTTTCAGCTCTAATTCATTCCAGGCGCATATCCACGCGCTCCACGTCCGCTCTAGCGCATTCTTCCCGCTCAGCATCACAGGCCGCGTCCACAGACGTCTTTGATTCATCGGAAAACAACATCTCCGTGCCGAAAACCACTCCGGGCAGGACAAAAAACACCGCGCCGATATAGCCAAAAGCGTAACCACGATTGCGCTCCACCAGCCCGCCGAGCCATTCACTGGAGCGAACCGGCAACTCGCGAAGAAAAGGCACGGCCATAAAAAATGCCACACCCAACACGTTGTACAACAAATGCACCAGCGCGATCTGAAGGGCAAAAAATTCACTGGGGCCGGTGATCGACGTTGCCGCTAGCAAAGCGGTAACACAGGTGCCGATGTTTGCGCCCAGGGTGAAAGGATAGATCTGCCGGGTGCTCAGCACACCGGCTCCCGCCAGGGGCACCACAAGACTCGTGGTAGTAGAGGATGACTGCACCAGTACCGTGACCACGGTACCCGATGCGATCCCCGACACGGGACCTCTGCCGATGGCCATGTCGACAATGCCTTTAGCCTTCCCCGTCATCACGGAACGCAAGACTTGCCCCAGATAAAGCACGGAGGCAATGACCATGGCGATGCCCACACCGATGGTGCACAAAGCCCCCGCCGTAGGCGGTAAGAGGGAGGCGAGATCCATAACCCAGTGCGCCACGGGCCCCGTAGCCGCGGAGATGATATTGAAACCACCCAGGGACGCCTCCGCGCCGCCCGTCATGAACTCTGCCAGCACAGCCCCTGATCGCTCCAACGGATGAAAGGTCATTTCCACGGGCAAGAAGAC
Source organism: Halieaceae bacterium UBA6060 (assembly GCA_002428935.1). GTDB lineage: Bacteria > Pseudomonadota > Gammaproteobacteria > Pseudomonadales > Halieaceae > Congregibacter. The sequence goes on along the minus strand of DIYG01000016.1, from coordinate 434 downwards.
CAAGATACTGTAGAGATTAAAAAAGTCGTGCACCGTGGCGGCTTCAAAGGACTTCCGAAACGCCTTTCGCTCGCGAAGATTGCCAAGACTGACAATGGTGTTGGTAATGGTGGTACCCATGTTGGCACCCATAATCATGGGCACGGCAATGCCGACGGGCACGCCTCCGGCCACTAAGCCAACGATGACCGACGTCACGGTGCTGGACGATTGCACCAGAGCCGTGGCGAGCGTGCCGAGTATCACCCCCACAATGGGATTGCTGGCAAAGGAAAAAATCGCCGCCGCGCCCTCGGCGCCGCCAGAGATCCACTTGAAGCCCGCGCCGATGGTCGCCACCCCAATCAGTAACAGGTAGACCAGCCCAAATACGGCGAGCCAGATCAGGGGCGAGGGTGAACGTTCGTCTAGGACCGTTGGCGGCCGGTCCAGGG
>DIYG01000024.1 GCA_002428935.1 Halieaceae bacterium UBA6060 | reverse complement strand
GATCAGTACGCACGATCACATCGGCAATGCGTCGCGCCGAATCAAATTCACCGGCAATCTCGATGAGCAGATCGTTGGTTGTACCGCTGGCACGACCGGAAGCCTGGCGTGGGTCTGCACCGCGAAGGGCCGCGGTGAGTTCGAGCATACTGATGCCTCGAGCCAGCATGGCTTGCTCGTTCACATCGACGCGGATTTCTTCCGAGGATTCCCCATAAAGATCGACGAGTTTGGTGCCCGGAAAGTTCCGCGAGCGCTCCGCGAGGTCGTCAGCGACGCGAGAAATGAGTGGCAGGGGCACGTCGTAGCCCGGCGCAGAAGAAAGCGCCACGATGCGCACGTAAGCAACGGTACGATCGTTGTCGAATACGGGGGCCAGAACCCCGGGGGGAAAGTCCTGACTGGCGTCATCCATGGCATCGCGGACTTCGGACCAGGCCCGCTCGATTTCCTCTTTCGCCAAGGTGTCGTAGAGCTCGATGGTCACAGACGCCACACCCGTGGAGGAGGTGGAGCGCACTTCGTTCACCTCGGCAATGCTGCGTAGCTCTTCCTCCAGAGGCTTGGCCACGAGCGCTTCCACGCGGCTCGGTTCAGCGCCGGGGAAAAACGTTGTGATGTTGGCCACGTAATTGGTGATGGACGGGTCTTCCTGCCGGCCCAGGGAGCGGAGGCTAGCCACGCCCACCATGACGATGACCAGCATCGTGAGCCAAAGGTAGCGATTGTGAGCGTAGAGGGTTCGGGCGAGCATGCTCAGCGCCTCGCAAGCTGTTCTTCGGAATCGAGGGGGCGCACGCGAGTTCCGGGCGCTATACGGTGAACACCATCGGCGACCACCTGGTCACCGGCGTTTAGGGTTCCTCGAACGTAGACCCGGTCACCACTTATGTGGAGAACTTCGACAGCTTCCCGTTGCGCCACGGTACCCTCATCTTCTTCACGGAGAGCCAGCACGGTCCAAACGCCACGATCACCCTCAAGAAGGGCTGATAGGGGCAGCCAGCCTCCTTTCGCCGCGACCGTGCGCGGTAGACTGACGGTTACCGGCTCGCCATCGAAAGCCTCCAGAGCGGGCGGCAGTTCGAAGATCGCTGCGGTTGTCATGCTCACGGGATTCACATCCGGGCGCACGGCGCGAAGTTTTGCCATCACGGTTTCCCCGCGCCAGTTGAGGGGGTATTCGCGTCCGGGTTCCAGGGCATCGGCCTGTTCTACGGCCACACCGATATGGGCTTCTCGCTCCGCGGTAGCTACCAGCGTAAACACCGGCGTGCCCGGCTGCGTAACGGCACCGCGATCCAAAAGGCGGCGGGCGATGCGCGCCGCGTAGGGGGCTCGCAAAGTAGATTTTTCGATATCAATCTCCAGCGCCCGCAACTGGGCTTGCGCCGAATTCAATCGAGATTCCAGGGCCTTTTCCGTTAAGCGCGTGTCATCGAAGGTCTGTTCCGAGATGGCTCCGCTATCCTTTAGGGGCGCTTGTCTCGCGGTGCGAGCCCGAGCTAACTCGAGTTCCGCTCTAATCTGTTCCAGCGTTGATGCGGCGGCGTCGCGACGCGCATCCAGGGCTTGGGTATCCAGTTTTGCTAGTGGCGCTCCCGCGTCTACCGCATCGCCCTCGTTGACAAGCATCGCCGCGACCGCGCCTGGCACTTCAAAGCCTATTTCGCTCTGCGTGGCGGCCTGAATCAAGCCCAAAAACTGCTGCTCGCGCTCGTAGCGGCTCGCGAGCTCATACACCTCACTTCGTATGGGCATGGGCGCGCGTGGTTTAGGGTCCTCATCGGCGACTCTTGCGTGGAGACCCGCCGTAATGGTCGTAGTCCCTACGGCCGCTACGGCCAATGCAAACAGCGTGTTACGCCGGGAGGGGCCAGATATGGATTGGTTCATTGGAAACAACCTCGTACGGTTTGTCGGCTTTCTCACTTGCTCTACCAGGGAATGGCGCAAGCTATGTAAGAGCTCGTAACATTTAATGTTAATGGTAGTAACATCTACGAGGGATGCAATAGGCCAGATGACACAGATATGCATGGGCCTGGTGCAAAAATGGGACAGAATCAGTTCGTGGATCCCAATCCTGGCTTGCCCGAAAGCGGGCTTTTGGCGACAATGCGCGGCCCCTTCGGGGGTCTGTTAGGGTGGCCCGGGCGGTCCCCTCGCAATGTCAGGCAGTAAACCCCGCCAGGCCCGGAAGGGAGCAACGGTAGCTGCTGATGCATGTGCCGGGGTGTGGCTGTCCGGGCCGCTTCCAGATGCAAAGCGGATCCGATATGTCCTATCAGGTGCTGGCGCGGAAATGGCGCCCAGCCACATTTGATGCCCTTGTTGGTCAGGAGCATGTGCTGCAGGCATTGCGCCACGCCCTGGACAGCGATCGCCTGCATCACGCTTATCTGTTTACCGGCACTCGCGGCGTTGGCAAGACCACTATCGCGCGAATACTGGCGCGGTGCTTGAACTGTGAAACCGGAGTCAGCGCGACCCCCTGTGGCGTCTGTTCGAGCTGTGTCGAGATATCCGAAGGTCGCAGCGTAGATCTCATTGAGGTCGACGCGGCCTCGCGCACCAAAGTGGAGGACACGCGAGAACTCCTCGACAATGTGCAGTACGCGCCCACACGGTCGCGCTTCAAGGTGTACCTCATCGACGAGGTGCACATGCTCTCCGGTCATTCCTTCAATGCTTTGCTCAAAACCCTTGAGGAGCCGCCGGAGCACGTAAAGTTTCTCCTTGCCACCACGGACCCCCAGAAACTACCGGCGACGGTGCTATCTCGCTGCCTGCAGTTCAATTTGAAGAATATGTCCGCCGAGCGAGTGGCGGGCCACTTACGCTATGTCCTAGAACAGGAAGCCGTCGCTTTTGACGCAGGAGCCCTTTGGGCTCTGGGCCGGGCTGCCGCGGGCAGTATGCGAGACGCTTTGTCTCTGACGGATCAAGCTATTGCTTTTGGTGGTGGCGCCCTGCGCGAAGCTGAAGTGGCGGCAATGCTAGGCACCGTTGATCGTCGTCACCTCCTGCAGCTCCTGGAGGCACTTCTTGACGACAACGCTCAGGAGTTGCTCGCTGTCTGTGGTCATATGGCGGAGCAGGGGATCGATTTTGCCGCCGCTGTTCAGGATCTCTGTGGTCTTTTTCACCGCGTGGCCGTGGAGCAGGTCGTGCCCGGTGTCGCTGACCAGGAATTTGGCGACGGAGAAGCTGTTACGCAGCTCGCCCGCCGGGCTTCCGCAGAGGATATCCAACTGTTTTATAGTCTGGCCCAGGATGGGGCGAGCGGTGTGGCGCAGGCGGCGGATCCCCAGGCGGCCTTTGAGATGCTTGCCCTACGCCTCCTGGCCTTTCGTCCCGTTACCCCCCTGGACCCCCATCTCACCCCCGAGCAGCTTCAGAACCCTGGGCCCGGGGAGGACCCTAAGAGCCTAAAAAAGCCTGAGCCGCCGCCGGCGGCCACGAGCGCTGAAAAAGACTCTCAGCAGTCAATACCACCACTGAGACCGCCTTCCCTCAGCGCCTCGAAAACCGCTCAAAACAGTATAGAAACTGGTGCCTCTCGCGCGGATGCATCAATGCCTATCAGAGAGACTGTTCCAGTACCGGTCTCGAAACCCGAGGCTCCTGGGGAAACGCCAGCACCCATCTCACGAGCACCCCTCGAGGCTGCAGGTCGGGATGAATCGACAGATGTCGAGGGTCTTCCATGGCATGAGGTCCTGCGCATCTTGAACCTGAGCGGTAGCGCGCTGAATGTGGCGTCTCACTGTGAGCTGGTGTCCCGGTCCGGGGCCCGGTGGGCGCTGCGTTTGGATCAAGACAGTGGCAATCTGTACAACGATAGACACCGAAGCTTGATTGCCGATGCGTTGTCCGCCTGGCTTGAGGAGTCGGTGGAGCTGACAATTACTCCGGGGGTGGTCAGTACCGAGACCCCCGCGGCTTGGCGTCGCAGAGAAGCCCTTGAGCGTCAGGCCGCAGCGGAGCGATCAATTCATGATGACCCTCAGGTTCATCGCTTGCTCGAAGAGTTTGATGCCAAAGTCCTGGAGGGTTCTGTGGTGGTCGAGGATTGATAACCGTGACGAATTCAATGAGATGGGAAGCCCTATGAAAGGTGGACTGGGAGACATCATGCAGCAGGCGCAGCAAATGCAAGCCGAGCTGCAAAAGGCACAGGAGGCCATGGCCGATCGCGAGGTGATCGGTGAGGCCGGCGCAGGTCTGGTCAAGGTGACCATGAACGGGCGTCATGACGTGCGGGGCGTTGAGATTGATCCTGTGGTCCTCGGGGAGGAAAAAACCGTCCTTGAAGACTTGCTGGCGGCTGCGGTTAATGATGCGGTGCGCCGGGTCGAGACCGCCAATCGAGAAGCTATGCAGAAAGTTACCGGGGGGCTTTCCCTTCCGCCTGGGATGAAATTACCTTTCTGATGGTGCGCTTTAGTCCCGCCATTGATGAACTGATTGAGGCTCTGCGATGCTTGCCGGGCGTAGGCCCCAAGTCCGCCCAGCGCATGGCGTTGCATTTGCTGGAGCGGGATCGCGAAGCGGCCAATACGCTGGGTGCCGCTTTGCAAACGGCCGCGGAACGAGTAGGGCGCTGTCAGCAGTGTCGTAACCTGGCTGAGGAGGCCTTGTGCGGTATCTGCAAAGACACGCGACGAGATACGGGGCTCCTGTGCATCGTCGAGAACCCCGGTGACATTCTGGCGATCGAACAGGCGGGTACCTATCGCGGTCTCTATTTTGTGCTGCTGGGACACCTGTCTCCCATTGATGGCGTGGGCCCGGAGGACCTTGGCCTGCCCACGCTGGAGGCTCGGGCCCGAGAAGGACAACTAACGGAAGTTATCTTGGCGACGAATCCCACGGTGGAAGGGGAGGCGACGGCCTACTACGTCACCCGTATGCTTGAGCCCCTGGTACCGCGCATTTCGCGCATAGCCCACGGCGTGCCCCTGGGGGGTGAGTTGGAATACGTAGATGGCTCAACCCTGGCCCACGCCTTTTCCGGCCGACAACCGGTAGAACAATTATGAGTTACACCCTGGTACAGAGCGACGAAGGTCTGGCTGAAGTTCTTGGGGATCTCGAGGGAGCGCCCGCGGTTGCCGTTGATACAGAATTCATGCGGCGCAATACCTACTACCCACAGGTGGCCTTGCTCCAGCTCTGCGCGCGGGACCACGCCTGGCTCATTGATCCCTTGGCGATTTCTGAGTTAGCGGGGTTGCGGGCGTTCCTGACGAACCCGCAGCAGTTGAAAGTCCTTCACTCGCCCAGTGAAGACCTGGAGGTGTTCCGTCGCTGGCTGGGCGTGCTCCCAGAGCCTATGGTCGACACCCAGCGTGCCATGGCGCTTCTGGGCGGGACCTTTGGTCTTGGTTATCGAGCTCTGGTAGAGGAGTTGTTGGGGATTTCCCTGGAAAAGGGTGAAACCCGATCCGATTGGCTGCGTCGTCCCCTCACGGAATCGCAGCTTCATTACGCGGCGCAAGACGTTCTGCAACTGGTGCCCGCCTGGGCCGAACTGGTTTCTCGCGCGGAAAATCAGGGGCGCATGTCCTGGGTATTGGAAGAGAGTAGAGCCGCCGTCCAGGCCTTGGAGGAGCGGGAGCAGCAGGGTTGGCGACGTATTAAATCCGCCGGAAAGCTGTCGCGCCGGTCCCTAGGCGCCCTTCGTGCCCTCTACCAGTGGCGGGAAGAGCGGGCGCAAAAGG
>DIYG01000005.1 GCA_002428935.1 Halieaceae bacterium UBA6060 | reverse complement strand
GCCATGGCACAGCGAATCATTAGCTCTGCGACCATGGCCAGATTCCTTAATTCCAATAGGTCGTTACTGACCTTATAGTGGCTGTAATACTCGGCAATTTCCTTCTGTAGTAGCTCGGCACGGCGTAGCGCTCGCTGCAGGCGCTTGTCTGTGCGCACAATACCCACGTAGTCCCACATGAACCGGCGCAGTTCATGCCAGTTGTGCGAGATGACTACATCTTCATCAGAATCCGTTACTCGGCTGGCATCCCACGGTGGAAGACTCGAGCTGGGTTGGTCATCGTCTTCGGGAGGCAGCTCAGCGATGTGCGCGGCGGCGGTTTGGGCATAGACGAGGCATTCGAGGAGCGAGTTGCTGGCCATCCTATTGGCGCCGTGAAGGCCCGTGAAAGAGCATTCGCCAACCGCGTAGAGACCGGGCAGGTCGGTACAGCCATGACGATCAACGACCACACCGCCACAGGTGTAGTGGGCTGCGGGAACCACGGGAATACGGTCGCTGGTAATGTCGATGCCCAGTTCTAGGCAGCGTTCGTAGATGGTCGGGAAGTGTCCTCGGACAAAATCGGCGGGGCGGTGAGTGATGTCCAGATATACACAGTCCACACCCAGACGTTTCATTTCGTGGTCGATGGCCCGCGCGACCACATCTCGGGGCGCAAGCTCCTCACGCTCGTCAAAGCGCGGCATAAAGCGCTCGCCATCGGGTAGTTGCAAGGTGGCGCCTTCGCCGCGCAGAGCCTCGGTGATGAGAAAGGACTTCGCGTCGGGGTGATACAGACAGGTGGGGTGAAACTGGTTGAACTCAAGGTTGGCAACGCTGCACCCGGCTCGCCAGGCCATGGCGATACCATCGCCGCTGGCACCATCGGGATTGCTTGTGTAGAGGTAGGCTTTGCTCGCGCCACCGCTGGCCAGAACCACGGCCCCAGCCTGAAAAAGATCGACGTTTTCGGTGGCTTCATTGAGGACGTAGATGCCCCGGCAACGACCGGCTTCACGTACCAGGTCAACAGCAATGCGCCCTGGAAACAGTTCAATATTCTCCGCCTCTTGGGCACGGGCTTCCAGCACATCACCGATGGCGCCGCCGGTGCGATCCGCCGCATGGACGATGCGCCGGTGGCTGTGACCACCTTCCTGGGCCAGGTGATACTCCGGAGACTGACTGGGGTCGATGTCCTCGCGCAGGTCGAAATCTACCCCCAGGGCAGCCAGCCAATCCACGGTCTCTCGACTATGAGAGACGGCCAGTTCCACCGCGTCGCGATGGCACAGACCGGCGCCGGCGCGCAGGGTGTCCTCGACGTGGGCCGCCACGCTGTCTCGGGCGTGCAGTACCGCCGCCATGCCGCCCTGGGCCCAATAAGTGGAGCTTTGCCGGACATCTCCCTTTGACAGCACTGCCACGCGGAAGCTTTTAGGTAAACGCAGGGCCAGGGCCAGGCCTGCGGCACCACGGCCGATGACGACCACATCGTGTCGATAGTGGCGGCTCATAAGGTCCGGCCATGACTTCTTAGGGAATCCATCGCCGGGTATCATGCCCGTTTTTTTGCGCGGCGGTACAGTGGTTAAAAAGTAACCACAAATAGATGCGAACCCAGGGAAATCAAGGCTTGTGAATTTGTCACAGGGAACTCCGGTAAAGAATGGTGGTCAATGGCCCCGAGGTGAGGCACCGTGCGGATGCTGACGCCGTGCATCAGGGAGGGGTGCGACGTTTGACTTCCACGGTTACTGATAAACAGCTCGTAGAGCGGGTACAGAAAGGCGACAAGAACGCCTTCGATCTTCTTGTTATCAAATATCAACAGAAGATCATGAGTCTGATCAGCCGCTACGTGCACGACGCGGATGAGGTGCAGGATGTCGCCCAAGAGGCGTTCATCAAAGCTTATCGGGCGTTGCCGGGTTTTCGCGGCGACAGTGCTTTTTATACCTGGCTTTATCGCATTGCCATCAATACGGCGAAGAACCATCTCGTATCGAGGTCTCGTCGGCCCCCGGGTTCCGATGTGGACTACGAAGACGCCCAGTACCTCGACGCGGCCGATGGTCTGCGCGACCGGGAGAGCCCCGAGAGCACTCTCTCCGGAGAGGAATTACGGGATACGGTTAACGATGCCCTGGCGGCATTGCCAGATGATTTACGCGCTGCGGTAACTTTGCGTGAATTTGATGGTCTTAGTTATGAAGAGATCGCTGAAGTCATGGAGTGCCCCGTAGGCACCGTTCGATCCCGAATATTTCGGGCCCGAGAAGCCATAGACCGCAGCGTAAAACATTATATGGAGGGAGAGAATGGCTGATCTTAAGGCCGTGAGGACCACAGGAGCCTCGGCAACCGTACAAGCGGGGACCGCGGAGACGCTTTCGGCGCTCATGGATGGAGAAGCCCGGGACCTTGAACTGCGGCGCGTGCTCCGTGCCCTGGATGAGGAACCCACGGACAGGCTTGTGGGAGATAGTGTACGTGCCACCTGGCATCGTCTTCACGTTGCCCGTGGCGCTCTCCATCGGGAAGAAGCTTTTGCCCAGGTGTCCCTGTTGTCGGGTGTGCGCGCCGCGATTGATAAAGACCCGGTCATGGCAGCTTCGAGCAGAGGCGGTTGGTTGAGAGCCGTGGGCAGTTTCGCCGTGGCGGCGTCCGTCGCGGCCGTGGTTCTCGTGGGCGGTCAGCAGTTGGCGCAGACCGCAGGGAGCGATGCCGCTTCTATTGCTCGAGTGGCGCCCATGCCCGTTGGCGTTGTGAATACGGTCGGGGCCGTGCCCGTGCAAGCCAGCTACGGCACTCGTGATATTCCCATGCTGGAACCGGCGGATCGCACGGCCTACCGGGAATTGGCCCGCCAGCGTTTGCGTCGTTATAGCCAGGAGCATGCCTCGCATGCGTCCCTAAACACGCCCCAGGGCATGGTTCCCTTTGCCCGGGTTCCGGTCATTGAGCAGTAAGAAGCCAAGACAGTGACAGCCCCCATGGCGAAAATCAGCTCTTCCGCGGTTAACCGTATTACCGCCTCCCTCGCAACCTTGGGTTGCCTTTTCCTGGGAGCAACCTCGGCCCAGGCCAATAACAGCTGTTCGGCGATGGATGCGCAGGTTCGCCAGTTGTTGGCTGCCATGTCGGGGAATACGCGGCACATCAATTACCACGGTGTAGTTACCCTGCAACGCGGTGGTGATATGCAGATTATGGAGCTGTCTCACGAGGTCGTGGATGGAAAGGCCACGGAAGAGCTTTCTCGACTTACGGGCCAGGATGCGAAGGTGGAGCGCTCCGGGCATTCTACGGGTTGTATGCACCCGGGCCACCAGCTACTGCAGAGCGTTGAGCTCGTGGGTGAGGGCTTTTGTGGTCTCGCCGCGAGTTATCGTTTTCGTTTGGGCCCCGGCGAACGTATCGCCGGCAGAGAAGCCGTGCGTCTGCGGGTCGAGCCTTTAGACATGTACCGCTTCGGCTACGTCTTTGAACTGGATCGAGATACGGCGTTGATGCTCAAGTCCACCACCCTTGCTTCCGATCAGCGGGTGATGGAGCAGTTTCAGTTTGCCAGCCTTGAGATGGAATCGGGGCGACCGCGGGAAGCCAGTACAGAACATGCGGCCTCCCATCCCCACCCCCACGAGACGGCTCATCTTCGCACCGGTCCCGCCTGGCGAATTTCTTGGTTACCGGCGGGCTTTATGCCGACGGATACGGCTCCTATCGAGGCTCAGCGTAAAACTTACACGGACGGACTGGCATCGTTTTCTGTCTTTCTTGAACCCCTTGCCACGGCGATAAAACCTGGTGAAGGAGTCGAACGGGAAGGGAGCACTGTGGCGTACACCCGTGGGGTGGTGCTCAATAGACGACCCGTGTTGGTGACCGTGTTAGGTGAGATACCAACCAATACGGCACGCATGGTGGCCGACTCGGTACGCCTTCAGTGAGATCTAAGGCTGTCGAAGAGAGTTGGGCATGCTGACGGAGACCGGGCGGGTAGTGGCCATCGAGGGCGACGCCGCGTGGATTGAGACCTTGCGCCAGAGCGCCTGTGGGAAATGCACGGCTCGAAGCGGTTGTGGTCACGGCATGCTCAATAGCGCAGTCCCAAGCTCCAGCCGAGGTCTGATCCGCGCCTATCTAGCACAGGACTGGCTGGGCAAGGTCCGCATTCACGACACCGTAGAGCTTTCCTTGCCGGAGCAAAATTTTTTGCGCGCAGCCAGTCTTCTCTACGCTTTACCTCTGCTCACCACGCTGCTCGCGGCGATCGGTGCCGATCAGTACTTGGTCAGTTCCGCAGCGACGGTCGGCAGTGCCGATCTTCAGGTTAGCCTGGCGGCCTGCGGTGGGCTGGCGTTTGGCTTGCTCCTGCTTCGAGGCTTGAGTCGGCGCTCGGAGCGCGATCCCGCCAATCTACCGCGAGTCACCGGCAAGCTATAGCACCGGCCTGGGCCTGCGACGGTGGGCTAGGCCACGCTGGGAAACAATCATCCACAACTGCAATTGATCAATCTGGAGAGCATTCCATGAAACCTGTACACGACCGAGATGATCGGTTAGCCCAAGGGCAGCTAGGTGGCGGTATTCGAGTGGTTTTGGCCTTTGCCCTTACGCTCTGCACCATGGCAAGTGGTGCAGCGCAGCTTCCAGAGTTCCAGGAGATTGTGGCTGAGCAAAGTCCCGCGGTGGTGAAGATCATCGTTGAGGCCAGTGCCGAGCGCTCGGCCCCCCTAAGCCAGGAGGACATTCCAGAGCAACTGCGGCGATTTTTTCAGCTGCCTGTGCCTCCCCAGGATGGCCCGGAACGCTACGCAACGGGCTCTGGGTTTCTAATCAGTGCCGATGGCTATGTGGTAACCAACAACCATGTGGTGGAGGAAGCAACAGAGATTACCGTTCGCCTCGCGGATCGCCGGGAGTATGAGGCAGAGGTTGTGGGTTTGGATCCTCGCTCGGACCTGGCCTTGTTGCGAATTGATGCTGACGACCTGCCGTTCCTCCGCCTCGGTGCCGACGATGACCTGGAGGTGGGTGAGTGGGTGCTGGCTATCGGCTCCCCCTTCGGTTTGGACTACTCCGTAACCGCAGGTATCGTCAGTGCCAAGGGGCGCAGCCTACCCACGCGTAGCCGAGAGAACTATGTCCCCTTTGTACAAACGGATGTGGCCATCAACCCCGGGAACTCCGGTGGTCCTCTGTTTAATCTAGAAGGCGAAGTTGTGGGTGTGAACTCGCAGATTTTTACCACTCGGGCCGGTGGTTCCATTGGTCTGTCGTTCGCCATCCCCGTAAATGTCTTGCGCAACGTGGTCGCTCAACTCAAGGAGACGGGCACGGTTACTCGAGGTTGGCTCGGGGTAACCATCCAGAACGTTGATCGAAATCTGGCCGATTCCTTTGGTCTGGATCGTCCCCAGGGCGCCTTGGTCACGCAACTCGCCCCGGATGGTCCGGCGGCAGACGCGGGCCTGGAACCCGGGGATATCATCCTGGCTTTTGATGGTGAGGACATCGAAACTTCGGCGGATCTTCCTCATGTGGTGGGTCTGGTAGCTCCCGGCAGCAAGGTCGACGTGCGTATTATCCGGGACAAGAAGGAGCGCAAGCTGCGAGTCGAGGTCGGTAGTCTCGATGCCGGGGACAGTCTCCAGCAGGGCTATCGTGGCGGTGATGACGATGATGCGGGCGGTGGCCGCCTGGGTATCGTCGTGGAACAAGCCCCCGATGAGATGCTCTCGCGATGGGACCTGAGCGGTGGCGTGCTGGTGCGATCGGTACAACCAGATTCTCCCGCTGATGAAGCGGGCTTGATGCCCGGCGATCTCATCACGGCTGTAGGTTCCTCACCGATTCGCTCCCTGGAGGCCTTTGAGGACATCATTGCTGATCTCGATGCGGGCGATTCCGTGCCCCTGAGGCTCATGCGTCGTGGCTCTCCTTTGTTCATTGGTATTCGCCTCGAAGAGTGATTTGACGACGTCGGCGGCGGTCCCGGTGCCGCTGCGGCGGCCATCAGGCGAGCTTGTCGAGCGTTGGGCGAGCCAGAGCGGGGCAGGGCTGCGCCGGCTGGGTTCATGGCGGCGCCTGACGCACTGGGCTACAATGCCGCGCTTTTCGCAGGGGGCTGAGGCTCCGGGTAAAACCCCGGTGCTGAACGGCCCCCGTTTTACTTTTCCAGCAACGGCAATTGACCCGAACCCGTGAGCGACCTGCAGCATATCCGTAACTTCTCGATTATTGCCCATATTGATCACGGCAAATCGACCCTGGCCGACCGTTTTATTCAGTATTGCGGTGGTTTGAGCGCTCGAGAAATGCAGGAGCAGGTGCTCGACTCCATGGATATTGAGCGTGAACGGGGTATTACCATCAAAGCCCAGAGTGTCACCTTGGATTACAACGCCAAAGACGGCGAAACCTATCAGCTCAATTTTATCGATACCCCGGGCCATGTGGATTTCTCCTATGAGGTATCCCGGTCTCTGGCGGCCTGCGAAGGCGCTTTGTTGGTCGTAGATGCCGGGCAGGGCGTAGAGGCGCAGTCCGTTGCCAACTGCTACACGGCTATCGAACAGGGCCTGGAGGTTCTGCCGATTCTTAACAAGATGGATTTGCCACAGGCGGATCCAGATCGCGTGCGCATCGAAATCGAGGAGATTATCGGTATCGATGCCACGGAAGCCTGCCTGGTCAGCGCTAAATCTGGCCTGGGGATTGAAGACGCGCTGGAATACCTGGTGGCCAACATCCCCCCTCCCGAGGGAGATCGCGACGCCCCCCTCCAGGCGCTGATTATCGACAGTTGGTTCGATAACTACCTTGGCGTGGTGTCCCTTGTGCGAGTCAAGCAGGGAGTACTAAAGCGCCGGGATCGCATTATCACCCGATCCACGGGTAAGCAGCATCAGGTTGACGGTGTCGGGATATTCACCCCCAAACGTCTGGAGCGGGATTGTCTTCAGGCCGGTGAAGTTGGCTACGTGGTGGCGGGTATCAAGGACATTCAAGGGGCGCCCGTAGGCGACACCCTGGTACATGCCAACGAAGCGGACGTGCCGTCTTTGCCGGGGTTTCAGACGGTGAAGCCCCAGGTCTACGCGGGAATCTTTACCGTTTCCTCGGACGACTACGAAGATTTTCGTGAAGCTTTGGCAAAGCTGACCCTGAACGACGCTTCCTTGTTTTATGAGCCCGAGACATCCGATGCCCTGGGTTTTGGTTTCCGCTGTGGCTTCCTGGGTATGCTGCATATGGAAATTATCCAGGAGCGTCTGGAGCGAGAATACGACCTGGATCTCATCACCACCGCGCCCACCGTTGTCTACGAAGTAGAAAAAAAGAGTGGGGAGGTGGTGCGCGTGGACAACCCCTCTGCGCTACCGGATGTGGGCGACATCGCCGAGATGCGCGAGCCCATCGCTCGCTGCAATATTCTCGTCCCCCAGGATTACCTCGGCAATGTCATCAGTCTCTGCGTGGAGAAGCGCGGCGAACAGCGGGATATGCAGTTTCTCGGGGCCCAGGTGGCGTTAACCTACGATATTCCCATGGCCGATGTGGTCTTGGACTTTTTCGATCGTTTGAAATCCGTCAGTCGCGGTTACGCGTCCCTGGATTATAGTTTCGACCGTTTTGAGGCGGCGAGTCTGGCCCGCCTCGATGTACTGATCAACGGCGACCGGGTAGACGCCCTGGCGTTAATTGTGCACCGCGATCACGTTCAGCACCGGGGTCGTCAGCTGACGGAAAAGATGAAAGAGCTGATTCCCCGGCAGATGTTTGACGTGGCCATTCAGGCTGCCATTGGCGGTAAGATCGTTGCTCGACAAACCGTCAAGGCCCTGCGGAAAAATGTGACCGCCAAGTGTTATGGTGGCGACGTCACCCGGAAGCGAAAGCTTCTTGAAAAGCAGAAAGCGGGTAAGAAACGTATGAAACAGGTGGGCCGGGTTGAAATCCCCCAGTCGGCGTTTCTCGCCGTGCTCAAGGTGGAGTAGGCTCGTACTATCGAAGCGCTGTTAGCTGTTATCAGATGGCGGCGCCTGGCACTGAATGGCAGCATCCATGAACCTTGATTTTCCTCTCATTCTGGTAATTCTCGTTTTCGGCACGGGCCTTATTTGGCTCGCGGACAGATTGCTTTGGGCTCCCGGCCGGCAGCGTTCCTTTGCGGCCCTTTGCGAGCGCTACCCGGCCTGGGAAGAAGAGGGCAGTCAAGATGCGCGCGACTTTTCTCAAGCGGCGTCAAGTCTTCCCCGAGAATCGACGCTGGTGGAATACTCGCGGTCGTTTTTCCCGGTTTTGGCGGTGGTGTTTGTGTTGCGGAGCTTTATCGCTGAGCCCTTTCAAATTCCGTCATCGTCTATGGTTCCCACCCTGGAAGTGGGCGACTACATTCTCGTGAACAAATTCACCTACGGTATCCGCTTGCCGGTACTGCGTACCAAGGTGCTGAGCATCAACGAGCCCAAGCGCGGTGACGTCATGGTGTTTTTCCCACCGCACAAAAATAAAACCTATTACATCAAGCGGGTTATTGGTCTGCCGGGCGACGTGGTTAGTTACCGCAACAAGCGCCTGTATGTAAATGGTGAGGCGGTGCCCTTTGAGCCCCTGGCGGTGCTGCCAGAGGGTCGCAGTCGCGTGCAATTGGGCATGGCACAGCTGGGTGGGAAAAGTCATCTCCAGCAAGTGAACTTGCTGCGCCACGGCGTGGATTTCACCGTTACCGTGAAGCCCGGGCACTACTTTATGATGGGCGACAATCGAGATAATAGCTCCGACAGTCGGGTTTGGGGGCAGGTAAGCGAGCGCGATATAGTCGGCAAGGCCTTTGCGATCTGGATGCATTGGGGGCCGTTTTTCAGCGTGCCGAGCTTCGATCGTGTTGGCGCTATAGAATAAGACGCGAACCGCGCAGGTAAGAAGCAGGAGGAGCCGTATGAGCACTTGGCAGGTACCGGGGCACCGCCAGTCGCCCGGCAGGCAAAAAGGCCTGGGTTTTTTGGCTTTATTGGTTATCGCCGTAATGGTTGGCTTTTTTGTCATGGCGGGAATTCGTATCGCGCCGGGCTATTTCGAGTATCTGACCGTACGCGATGTCGTGGGTGGTATCGCCGCAGGGTATGACCAGCAAGAAGACTCCTTCGCGGATATACGGCGTGCTTTGGCCACGGATCTCAATACCAATCAGGTCAAAAGCATCAATTATCGAGAAATCGAAATCGCTCGAGAGGACGGCGAAGTTGTGATTGATGCCAGCTATGAGCAGCGGATCCCGTTGGTCTGGCGCATTGATGCGGTGGTCAAGTACGACGATCTCGTGTTCATCGCTGGCGAGCCGATCAGCGACTAATAGGGTGGAAGCCCAGACCTGGCTACAGAATGCCTTTGGTTGCAAGCTCGAAACCGAAGAGCTGCTTCGCCAGGCTCTATCCCATCGCAGCGTTGGTGCCCGAAACAATGAGCGCCTGGAGTTCCTCGGCGACAGTGTTCTGGGTTTTGTGATCAGCGAGGCGATCTACCGGAGATTCCCCTCCGCCGATGAGGGTCAGCTCAGTCGTTTACGGGTCTCCCTGGTGAAGGGTAGTGCTCTGGCAAAGCTGGCCAGAGATTTGAATCTGGGTGAACACATTCTGCTGGGTCGCGGCGAACACCATGGCGGTGGGCGTCGTCGTGACTCCATCTTGGCGGATACGCTGGAAGCGATCATTGGCGCGATCGCTCTGGATCTCGGCATCGACCGTTGCCGGGACGCGGTGCTGATGGCATTTGCTCCGCAGTTGGAAAAGCTGCGCTTGGATGAAGCGCGCAAAGACCCCAAAACCCGGCTCCAGGAATGGTTGCAGGCTCAGCATCGACCGTTGCCGGACTATCAATTGCTGCGAGCCGAAGGTGAAGAGCATGCGCGGGTGTTTACCGCCCTGTGTACCCTCTCGGATACGGGAGATCAGGCCGAGGGCGTGGGCAGTAGTCGTCGTGCGGCGGAGCAGCTTGCCGCGCAGCGTCTTTTGGAAACCTTAGAAACATGACCGCATCGTCTTCCCACTGCGGCTACGCCGCTATCGTTGGTCGACCCAACGTCGGTAAATCCACCTTGCTCAACCATTTGCTTGGCCAGAAGCTGTCAATCACATCCCGCAAACCCCAGACAACTCGACATCAGATCCTGGGAATCAAGACCCGCGAAGACGCGCAGATACTGTTCGTAGACACCCCCGGCGTACACGGCGATGGAGAGCGAGCGCTAAACCGGTTTATGAATCGCGCCGCAACGTCCGCCCTCGTGGGGGTCGATGTCATCGTTATGGTGGTGGATCGCGGTGAATGGCGTGAGGACGACGAACGGGTTCTGCAGAGCTGTCAGCAGACCGGTGCGCCGATTATTCTGGTAGTGAACAAAATCGACCTTGAGGACAGCCCCAACGCGCTTCTTCCCGTTTTGGAGTCCCTCCACGAACGGGCGGACTTCGCCGCCCTGATCCCCGTATCAGCCTTGCGAGAACGAAGTTTGGATGTCTTGGAAGAAGAGATCGTTCGACATTTACCGCAGGGTCCTTTGCTCTTTGGCGAAGACGAACTTACGGATCGCAGCACTCGTTTTCTCGTCGCGGAAATTGTCCGGGAGAAGATCACACGGCAGCTCGGTGATGAATTGCCGTACACCACTACGGTGGAAATCGAGGACTACACGGATGAGGGTTCTGTGGTCCACATCTCGGCGCTGATCCTGGTGGAGCGTAAGGGCCAAAAGGCTATCCTGATTGGCCATCAAGGGCAGCGTCTGCGTCAGATTGGCACGGAAGCCAGACAGGATATCGAACGGCTCATCGACCGTAAGGTCATGTTGAATCTGTGGGTCAAAGTCCGCTCCGGCTGGGCCGATGATGAACGAGCCCTGCGCAGCCTGGGTTATGACGACGGTCGCTGATAGGAACATCGCTCAAAGTGCGTGTACAGCTTCAACCGGCCTATCTACTCCATCGGCGCCCCTACCGCGACAATAGCGATCTTCTCGATGTGTTCACAGCGGAGTACGGATTGTTGGGCATCGTAGCCCGTGGCATGGGGCGTAAACGCCGAGGGGGCACCCTGGCGGCGGTTCTTCAGCCGTTCCGGCCCATATTGCTGAGCTTTTCGGGGCGTGGTGATCTACAGACCTTGACCGGTGCCGAGCTAGCGACAGCGGCTCAGGCTCTGCACGGTGAAGCTTTGCTCAGTGCCCTGTATCTCAATGAGCTTTTACAGCGATTGCTCCAGCGCGGAGAAGCTCAGGCGCAACTGTTTGTCGCTTACGGGGCTGTCTTGGAAAACCTGGTTCAGGCATCCGGTCGCCAGGCCCTACAACGCTGTCTCCGCGAATTTGAGTTCACGCTTCTCGAACTACTCGGCTATGCCGTGGACCTCCGTCATGACGCGGAGCAGGGAAGACCGTTCGATAATGACAGCGTTTATCAGTTGATACCGGAGCATGGTTTTGTCCCGCTCCATGGCGTTGCCGATGGCGCCCCGGGATATCGTGGCGCTGATCTCATCGCCATTGGCGAGGGTCGCGTGGAAGATGCTTCGGTTGCGGCGAAACAAATCGTCAGACAGCTACTGCAGCCTCACCTCGGTGCCAGGCCGGTGCGTTCGCGAGGCATGTTTATTGCTGATAGCAAAGCCTCAGAGCAGACGGCGCCAACAAACTTCGGCGCCCGAGAGTACTGATCATGCTAGCGATCGGCACGGACATCATTGAAATTGCGAGGGTAGAGCAGGTATGGCGGCGTCATGGGGAACGTTTCGCCCGGCGTATCCTGACGGCCGAGGAACTGCAGCAGAGCCTTGCTTTGAAGCAGCCCTGGCGTTTTCTGGCCAAGCGCTTCGCGGCCAAGGAGGCGATTGCCAAGGCCCTGGGCACGGGCATCGGTGTCGATCTTAGTTGGCAGGATATGCATATTCGACGTCGGGAGAACGGTGCACCAGAGGTTGTCTTGTCGCACCGTGGCAGTGCGGTAGCGGCTCGTCAGGGAGGGAACCGCGTCCTCCTCACCTTGTCAGATGAGCAAGCCTACGCGGTGGCTTTTGCGGTACTGCTGGCATAAGGTGTCGCCCGCCTCAAGGGAAGCCGTACAACCAAGACATTTGGGGCCGCAGGATTGGTCCAGCGCCCCGTTCAAGGAATGATCCATGCCTGAATACCCGACCATTGAGTCCTGCATAGGCCGTACACCGTTGGTGAAGCTCCAGCGACTCCCCGGTGTCACCAGCAATACCATCCTCGCCAAGCTCGAAGGCAATAATCCTGCTGGATCCGTAAAGGACCGACCGGCCATGAGCATGATTGCCGAGGCCGAGGCCCGCGGTGACATAAAACCCGGGGATACGATCATCGAAGCGACCAGCGGCAACACAGGTATCGCTCTGGCGATGGCCGCCGCGGTGCGCGGATATCGTTTGCGTCTGATCATGCCCGCCAGCGCCAGTGCCGAGCGCAAGCAAGCCATGGGGGCCTACGGTGCCGAGCTGATTGAAGTGACCGCCGAAGAAGGCATGGAAGGGGCCAGGGACTTGGCGGACGCCATGCGCGATGCGGGAGAGGGCATCGTCCTGGATCAGTTTGCCAATCCAGATAATCCTCTGGCGCACTATCGTGGCACTGGTCCAGAAATATGGGAGCAAACGGACGGTGAGATCACTCATTTCGTCAGCTCCATGGGAACCACCGGAACGATCATGGGCTGCTCCGCCTACTTCAAAACCCAAAATCCGGATATCGAAATCGTAGGTTTACAGCCTTCGGAAGGGGCCAGTATTCCAGGCATTCGCCGCTGGCCCACGGCCTACCTGCCGAAGATTTTTGAGCCCGCGCGGGTTGATCGAGTCCTCGATATCAGCCAGCAAGACGCCGAAGACAGCATGCGTGCCTTGGCCCGGGAAGAGGGCATTTTTTGTGGAGTTTCCGCCGGTGGCGCAGTGGCCGGTGCGCTTCGCGTCTCCCAGGAGGTGGAGAACTCGACCATCGTTGCGATCATCTGTGACCGCGGCGATCGCTATCTTTCGACGGGCGTCTTCGAGCCGGAGTGAGACCTTGGTCCAGGTACGTGATCAAAGCTATGTAAGCTCCGACGGTAGTCTCGACGTAGAGCGCTGGCTGGCGCAGCTACCGTCCGAGGCTCCATTGCCTGAGGCCGATTCCGAGCGGGTTCGAGAGGCCGTCGCTTTACTGGAGGAGGCCGCCAACCGGGATGGTCGAGACCTGGACGACTGGGCCCGAGACGGCAACTGTGAACTCGCCGGTGTCGAAACGGCGCAGATACTCGCGGAACTTCGCGTGGGTATCGACTGCCTCCTCGCGGGCCTGTTGTATCGCGCTATCCGGGAAGAGCGAATCACCCTTGATCGTGTAGAGAAACGCTTCGGTAAAGCGGTCTCCAAGTTGATCCGGGGAGTGCTGCGCATGGCCGCTATCGCGGATTTGCGCAATCCCAGTGACACGGTGGTTCTAGGGCAGGCGGAAGCTCAGCGGGACAACATCCGCAAGATGCTTGTCGCCATGGTTGACGACGTCCGGGTGGCGCTCATCAAGCTTGCGGAACGCACCTGCGCAATCCGCGCCGTGAAAGATGACGAGGAACGTCGGGAACTCGTGGCGCGCGATGTATTTGATGTCTACGCTCCCCTGGCTCATCGCCTGGGTATCGGCCATCTCAAGTGGGAGTTGGAAGATCTATCCTTCCGCTATCTCTATAACGACTCCTATATGCGTATTGCCCGCCTGCTGGACGGCAAACGCCTGGAGCGGGACCGTTTTATCGCCCGGGTGCGAGATCAGTTGTCGTCCGTGTTGGGTGATGCGCACATCAGCTTTGAAATATCTGGCCGGGCGAAACACATCTACAGCATTTGGCGGAAGATGCAGCGCAAGGGCATTGGTTTTTCTCAGGTGTTTGATATTCGCGCCGTGCGAATTCTCGTGCCGGAGATCAAAGACTGCTACGCCACCCTGGGTCTCGTGCACGGCCTGTGGCGGAATATCCCCAATGAATTTGACGACTACATCGCTAACCCCAAGGAAAACGGTTACCGCTCCCTGCACACGGCGGTGATTGGACCCGAAGGAAAAATCCTTGAGGTACAGATCCGCACTCACCAGATGCACGATGAAGCCGAGCTCGGGGTATGCGCCCACTGGCGTTACAAAGGCTCCGATTCCCAGCGTGGAAACGGCTCTTCCTACGAAGAGAAGATCAGTTGGCTGCGTCAGGTCCTGGACTGGCATGAGGAGACCGGAGACGCTTTGAGTGTCGCCGAGCAGCTGAGCTTTGATGTCGCTCAGGATCGGGTGTACGTGTTCACACCCCGCGGTGATGTGGTCAATCTTGCCGCGGGAGCCACGCCCCTGGATTTCGCTTACCACGTGCATACGGAGGTGGGTCATCGATGTCGCGGTGCGAAGGTCAACGGGCAAATCGAGCCTTTGACCCACACCCTGCAAACCGGCGACCGGGTAGAGATTCTCACCGCTCGCGAGGGCCATCCCCGCCGTGATTGGCTGCAATCGGGATTGGGTTATCTGCGGACCTCTCGGGCCCGCGCCAAGGTCCAGGCCTGGTTTCGCAGTCAGGCTCGAGAGGACAATATTGACGCGGGTCGTCAGTTATTAGAGCGAGAATTCAAACGTTTGGCCCTGACTAGCCTGGACTACAAGCGTATTGCGGTTGCGGTGAATGTGGCTACGGTCGACGATATGTACGCCGCTGTGGGTTCCGGTGACTTGAGTGCCTCGCAAGTTGTTGCCGCCGCTGAGGAACTCATAGGCGACAAACCGCAGCCGGAGTTGCGGGTTAGCCGGGGCACGGGTTCATCATCGAAGTCTGCGGTACAGGTCCAAGGTGTCGGCAATCTCCTCACGCACATGGCCGGCTGCTGCAAGCCTGTTCCCGGCGATGCCATTATTGGTTTCATTACCCAAAGCCGCGGGGTGAGCATTCATCGTGCCGATTGCCACCGGGTTTTACATCTGGCGGAACAAAACGCCGAGCGCATCA
Organism: Halieaceae bacterium UBA6060; assembly: GCA_002428935.1. Classification (GTDB taxonomy): domain Bacteria; phylum Pseudomonadota; class Gammaproteobacteria; order Pseudomonadales; family Halieaceae; genus Congregibacter. Next base: position 26,405 of record DIYG01000005.1, on the reverse strand, counting down.
TCGATGTGGAGTGGGGCAGTGCTCCCGACGAGCGTTTTGAGGTAGATATCGCTATCGAGGCCTACGATCGGCAGGGTCTGCTTCGCGACGTGACGTCGATGTTTGCCAACGCGCGTCTTAACGTGCTGTCTATCGAAACCCAAACCAACCGCAAAACCCATGCGGCGACCATGCGTCTAACGGTCGAAGTGGGGAATCTGGGATCCTTGTCGAAACTGCTGGAGCGTCTGAATCGCCTGAAAAACGTGATCTCTGCTCGCAGACTCAGTACCTAGCGACTATGACCTAACGATCATGACCTAACGACTGGTATCCAGCGACTATTACCCACCGATAATTACCCAAGCCCAAACGCACACCCAAGTCCCATTTAGGAGGTCCTGTGGAGCCCAAGCCATCGTACTCTCTGGAAGATCTCCTGCGCATCATGGAGCGTCTCCGTGATCCTGAGAAGGGTTGCCCCTGGGATCAGGCTCAAACCTTTCAGAGCATTGTCCCCTCTACCCTTGAAGAGTGCTATGAACTCGCTGCGGCTATCGAGGCCGAGGACTACTCCCATGTCGAGGACGAGTTGGGCGATGTGCTGTTTCAGGTGGTGTTTTATGCCCAGCTTGGTCGTGAACAGGCGCTGTTTGATTTTCCCATGGTGGTGCACCGCCTGGCGGACAAGCTGCTACGTCGGCATCCCCATGTGTTTGCCGACGGACAGATAGAAGGAGTAGTGGACGAGCGCACGGATACCGCAAAGGTTAAAGAACGCTGGGAATCCATCAAGGCTGTGGAACGGGAAGAGCGTGATCAGCACGGTGCACTGGATGATGTACCAAACACCCTGCCGGCTCTTCCTCGGGCGCAAAAGCTGCAAAAGCGTGCGGCGCGAGTAGGTTTTGACTGGTCGTCCACCGCTCCGGTGCTGGAAAAGCTGCAAGAAGAAGTAACTGAGTTACAAGAGGCCCTGGCAAGGGACGATGCCTCCGCCGTGGAAGAGGAGTTCGGCGATCTGTTGTTCACGGTGGTCAATCTGGGAAGACACTTAAAGCTCGACGCCGAAAGTGCCTTGCGCAAGGGAAACAGCAAGTTCGAGGCTCGTTTTCGCGCCCTGGAAGCCCAGGCTAAAGCCAGGGGGCAGGCCCTGGAAAGCCTCGATGCGGAGGCCTTAGACCAGCTCTGGGAATCCGTGAAAACACAGGAATCGGCCCCTTAGCCCCACCCGAAGGACGGGTCGGCTTACGACCAAGGGCTGCTTGTGCCCCTCGAAAGGGGCCGGTATGGTGAGCGGCCCTAAAAGTGGGCCGAGCTTCGTTGTCTCCGGTTCATCTCTATATCCAGCGGTAGGGCCGCGCTCGTCAAATAAGAGGATTACCATGCGATTGATTCTGCTCGGAGCGCCCGGGGCGGGCAAAGGTACTCAGGCACAGTTCATTACGGAAGCCTTCGGTATCCCGCAGATATCCACGGGTGACATGCTTCGAGCAGCGGTCAAAGCGGGTACGGAGCTGGGGCAGAAAGCCAAGGCGATAATGGATGCTGGTGGTCTGGTTTCCGATGACATTATCATCGGCCTGGTGAAAGAGCGCATCACCGAAGCCGATTGTGCTTCGGGATTCTTGTTTGACGGCTTCCCGCGGACCATTCCCCAGGCCCAGGCTATGGTGGACGCGGGCGTTACCATTGATCATGTGATCGAGATTTCCGTCGATGATGAGGAAATCGTGTCGCGCCTCAGTGGACGAAGAGTGCATCCGGGTTCCGGTCGGGTCTATCACGTGACAAATAATCCTCCCAAGGTAGAGGGTGTCGACGACGAGACCGGCGAAGCGCTGGTACAGCGCGACGATGACCAGGAAGACACGATCCGAAAACGCCTTGCGGTCTACCAGGAACAGACCCGTCCCCTGGTCGATTTCTATGGCGCCATGGAGGGTGACGAGGCCCCTGGCTATCACCGTATTGAAGGGGTAGGTGACGTGCAGGATATCCGCGCCCAGGTTCTAGGAGCTCTGGGTCAATCGTAGCGATTGACGTTTTCTAGACTCCGGGCCAGCGCATCGGTAAAAAGCACCGTTCCCGTTCGGAGTTCCTTGAGCCAGCCGTGAACGGAACGTTCGCCATGATCCAGATAGGCTTTCAGAGAGCCTAAAGCCGGGCGCCGAAGGGCGACGGACAGATAGTGTTCTCTTTCCTCCGTTCGAGCATAGACCGCCTGTAATTCAGGTTGGTCGTGGAGGGCCCTCAATAGCTGGCCGGGTACCTTAGGATCCAAGCGCGGCAGATCGCAGGGGCTGACCAGGATAATGTCCGCACGCAAATGCCCCACCGCAGTTTCAAGGCCCGCCAATGGCCCGGCAAAGCCGGATCGCTTATCGGCAAAAACGGGACCGATGTTCAGGGCTCGGTAGCGGTTGTGATGACGGTTCGCGGATAGAAAGACTTGTGCACAGAGCGGTTGGAGTTGCCGGGCTACCCGCAGGGCCATGGGGGCCCCCTCATAGGGGAGGAGACCCTTATCCCGGCCTTGCATCCGTCGGCCCGCGCCGCCACACAATACGAGACCTTCCACCTCCTGGCGCTGCGGCAGATCGTGTATGTCGGTGCCAGCGGTCACGATAGAGTCCTGCTTTGACGATGGTTTCTTGCCCCGCATGGGTTCCGGAACGCTCGGGTGAAGGGTGGTACGCCCGGGGCTTTAGATTGTATGGGATAATCGACCTTTACGATTGTTTGTTGATCTCCCTTGGCCACGCTTCTCGCCATTGATACTTCGACCGATGCTCTGAGTATCGCTCTTCGGAGCGAGATTGGAGTGCGTGTCTTTCACCAGGTAATGCCGCGACGGCATCAGCAGGAGCTTTTCCCCCAGTTGGAGAATCTCTTTGATGGCAGGACGCCGACGGAGTTTGGTTTTGATGCTATCGCCTATGGACGAGGGCCTGGTTCTTTTACGGGCTTAAGGATCGCCGTAAGCGCGGCCCAGGGACTCGCCTACAGTCTGGGTATTCCGGTTGTGGGTGTGTCTAGTCTGGAAACCCAGGCCAGGACTCTGCTGCGGCGCGAAGAAATTGACTACCCCTGCACCATCGTCAGCACCATCGATGCGCGCATCGGACAGGTCTATGCCGCGACCTACGAATTCGATGGTGAAGGCTTAAACGAGCTCTCGCCCGCTGTTGTAGCCCCTCCAGAGGCTGTAGTCCTCCCGGCGAGCGCCGCTGAGACAGCGCCTGTTTTAGGGGTCGGCTCGGGTTTTGAGTTCCAGGAGCAGTTTGCCTCAGAGCTTCGAGGTATCACACAGATCTGGCCGGACTTATCTCCAGAAGCTCAGGACATGCTTCAGCCCGCTTTGAGCGCATTGGAAAACAACCGTACAGAGGTCGCTGCCGATGCTCGACCGGATTACGTGCAGCGTCGCATTGGCTGGAAAACCCTTGCGGAACAGGGGCGTTCAGCGTGATTGACTGGTGGCAGGCATTGATCCTGGCCTTGATTCAAGGTCTCACGGAGTTCTTGCCCATATCCAGTTCGGCGCATCTGGTACTGCCGACGCTGCTCTTGGATTGGCCAGACCAGGGTTTGGCCTTTGACGTGGCGGTGCACATCGGCACGCTGATGGCGGTGCTTTGGTATTTTCGCGACGATCTCCTGCGCTTGTTGCGAGAGACTCTCCACGCCACGGCCGAGCGACGGGTCAACGGAGCCCTGGCCGAGGTCTTTTGCCTGGCCCTCGGCACCTTACCCGCCCTGGTCGCAGGCCTGTTCCTCAGCGATTTTGCAGACGATCTCAGGACTTTACCGGTACTGGCCACCACCACCATTCTGTTTGCATTACTTCTCGCCTGGGCCGATCGAAAACCTGCAGCCGCTGAGGAACCCCAGGCGGTGGGTTGGCGTGCCGCTTTGTTTATCGGAGTGGCCCAGGCCTTTGCGCTGATCCCCGGTACTTCGCGCTCCGGGGTTACCATTACCGCTGGACTATTCGCAGGCCTTTCTCGGGCGGCGGCGGCGAGGTTTTCTTTTCTCCTGTCCATACCCATTATCGCCGGTGCGGGCTTACTCAAGAGCTTGGAATGGATCGATGCGCCGGGAGCGGTCAGCTGGCCGCTGGTGACGATGGCAACCCTGGTCGCCGCCGCCACGGCTTATGGGTGTATAGCGGTGTTTCTGGCCCTGGTAGAGCGGGTAGGGATGATGCCTTTTGTCCTCTACCGTCTGGCCCTGGGAGCACTGCTTTTGGTCGTATGGCTTTGATGAGTTTGCAATGAGGACATTGTCTTGAAGGTCGCTTTTCTGGGATTGGGGGTCATGGGTTATCCCATGGCGGGACATCTGGCGGAGGCCGGTCACGACGTTGTGGTCTATAACCGCAGTGCCGATAAAACTCGTCGTTGGCTGGAGACTTACCCCGGACACGGAGCGAAGACTCCGGCTCAGGCCGCGGCCGATGCAGAAGTCGTGGCCCTATGCGTGGGGAACGATGACGACGTGCGGCAGGTGGTCTCGGGCCCCGACGGAATCCTTAAGGGTATTGCGTCGCAGGCGCTTATCGTTGATCACACCACGGCCTCGGCGGCACTGGCTCGCGAACTCCAGGCCCTTTGTGCGGAGCAATCCGTAGGCTTTCTCGACGCACCGGTGAGCGGTGGGCAGGCCGGCGCGGAAGGTGGCGTGTTGACGATCATGTGCGGTGGCCTGGAAGCTGATTTTGTCCGGGCGAAACCGGTGCTGGATTGTTATGCCCGTTGTGCTCGACGATTAGGTCCCTCGGGGGCAGGGCAGTTGGCGAAGATGGTCAATCAGATCTGTATCGCCGGTGTTGTGCAGGGACTGTCCGAGGCCATGCTGTTCAGCGAAGAGGCCGGGCTAGACACCGCGGCGGTCATCGAGGTTATCAGTCAGGGCGCGGCGCAGTCCTGGCAAATGGAAAACCGTTATCAGACTATGCTCGCCGGGAAATATGAGCATGGTTTTGCCGTTGATTGGATGCGTAAGGATCTGGCGATTGTGAAAGACGAGGCGACCCGGTTGGGTCTGGACCTGCCGGTGACAAAGCTGGTGGACGGCTACTACGCCGAGGTGCAGGAGCTCGGTGGTGCCCGCTGGGATACGAGCAGTTTGTTTGCACGGCTGCGCGCTCAGCGTGCGGCCCCGGAAGTAGCCTGATGGATTGCGCGGGGTTCAATAGGGGGCTGCTGGAATTTCTGCAGCAGGCGGTCACTCCCTTTCATGCAGCAGAAACGATGGAGTCAAGCTTGCTCGCCGCAGGTTTCTCCAATGTAGCTCCTGGGCCAGGATCTGGGCGTAGCGTTGTACCGGGCGGCGGTGGCCTGGTCTATCGCCAGGGCGGTAGCCTCATCGCATTGAGGCCTGGCCGTGAGGGGTTGCTGGACAGCGGTTTGCGTATGGTCGGCGCCCATACGGACAGCCCCTGTTTGATGGTCAAACCACAGCCCGAGATCCGTAACAAGTCTTACCTACAACTCGGTGTCGAGGTCTACGGGGGCGCGCTACTCAATCCCTGGTTCGATCGTGATCTGTCGCTGGCAGGCCGCGTTAGCTACCCCGGCAGCGACGGGCAGGTAGCCACGGCACTGGTGGATTTTCGTGATCCCGTTGCAGTGATTCCAAGCCTGGCGATCCACCTTGATCGTGAGGCGAACCGCAATCGCAGCGTGAATGCCCAAACGCAAATGGCGCCCATACTGAGCCTCGATCCCGGCGAGGACTGGTCTCTTAGGAGCTTACTTGTGGACCGGCTCCGGGAAGATGGTATTGCGCTGGGCGAAGTGTTGGACTTTGAACTGTGTTTCTACGACAGCCAGCCTCCTGCGCTAGTGGGCCTGAACAATGACTTTATCGCCTCGGCGCGTCTGGATAATCTCCTGTCTTGCTACATAGGACTCCAGGCACTGCTGAACACCGAGGGTGATGAATGGTGCCTTCTCGTGTGTAACGACCATGAGGAAGTGGGCTCCCTGTCGACCTCGGGGGCTCAGGGGCCGATGCTGCGGCATTTTATTCAGGGCCTGTTGCCGAACGCCTCAGATCTGCCGGTGCTGATGCAGCGCTCCATGATGATTTCCGCCGACAATGCTCATGGCGTGCATCCCAACTTTGCTGATAAACACGACGCTCAGCACGGCCCGATGCTGAATGGCGGGCCGGTGATCAAAGTCAATGCCAGTCAACGGTACGCCAGCTCCAGTGAGGGCGCTGCGCTGTTCCGCCTCCTGGCCCGGGACCTTAATGAGCCCGTGCAGACTTTCGCCATGCGCGCCGATATGGCCTGCGGTAGTACCATCGGTCCTATCACTGCCGGTGAGCTAGGTGTCACCACGCTGGATATCGGTGTGCCCACCTTTGCCATGCATTCCATCCGCGAACTGGCCGGTGCCCGCGACGCCTGGTCCCTCACGCAAATTCTTCAGGCTTACTATCGCCGTCCGGCGCCACTGTTTCAGAGTTCCGCGCCCGGCGCCTAGGCCGGTTGCCGCCACAAAGGAAAACCGCACCATGAGTACACGCCGCGTCCTTACCGGCATCACCACCACGGGAACGCCCCATCTGGGAAACTATGTTGGCGCAATTCGTCCTGCGATCGCCGCATCAACGGTTGCTGACCGGGAGTCGTTCTTTTTTCTTGCCGATTACCATGCCCTTATCAAATGTTCGGACCCAGATCAGGTGCAGCGTTCCACCCTGGAAATTGCCGCCACCTGGTTGGCCCTGGGTTTGGATACGGATAACACGGTGTTTTATCGCCAGTCCGATATCCCGGAGATTCCCGAGCTGACCTGGATTTTGAATTGCAGTGCGGCCAAGGGACTAATGAATCGAGCCCACGCCTACAAAGCGGCGGTTCAGAGCAATGAGGATGCGGGAGAAGATCCAGATTTCGGCGTGACCATGGGGTTATTCAGCTATCCCGTATTGATGGCCGCCGATATCCTTATGTTCAAGGCCCACGATATTCCCGTCGGTCGTGATCAGATCCAGCACGTGGAAATGGCCCGAGATATAGCTCAGCGCTTCAACCACAATTTTACGGAGCTGTTTGTGTTGCCCGAGGCTCGGGTGGACGACAATGTGGCGGTCCTCCAGGGTCTTGATGGCCGCAAGATGAGCAAGAGCTACAACAACACCATCCCGCTTTTTGAGGGTGAAAAGAAGCTCAAGAAAGCTATCAATAAAATCAAAACCAATCTCCTTGAGCCCGGGGAACCGAAGGACCCTAATGACTCCACGGTCTTCCAGCTTTGGTGCGCCTTTGCCGATGAGCAGGGGATTGAGGACATGCGTAAAGCCTTCGCCGAGGGGATCGCCTGGGGAGAAGCGAAGAAACAACTGTTTGAACGGGTGAATGAAGAGCTTGCCGGGCCCCGGGCTGAATATGAGCGCTTGCTAGCGGATCCGGGACACATTGAGCAGGTCCTGCGGCAGGGTGCGGATAAAGCCCGCACCCACAGCGCGCCCTTGATGGCAGAGATCCGCGAGGCGGTGGGTATCCGGCCCATGACTTAATCTCGTGCCGATCGATAGTGGCCCAGGGCGACAGCTTCAGGCCTACGGATGGTGTCTCGAGCCCGAGGACTCAAGCGGGGCCGACGGCTTTTTTAAGCGGTGCTCATAGCACCAGTTGGGTCTGGGTAACGATTGCCACAGGCTTATCGGTCTCCGCGCAGATCGTGGTGCTCACGACGCAGAGCTTTCTACCCACGTTGACGGGCACGGACCTCGCCTGGAGTTTGGCCCCGACGGGCGCTGATCGAAGGAAATTCGTCTTGCTTTCGATTGTTGTTGTTCCCGAGGCACCCTCCGGGAGATTGAGAAAGGCCGTGATTGCGCCAACGGAGTCTGCCAGGGCCATCAAAGTGCCGCCGTGAACACTATTGGCCACGGTGCAGTGTTCTTCGCGCACCGTAAGCTCAGCTTCAACGCCGTCGGTTTCAGCTTTAATCAGTTCAATACCCAGATGGGCAGCGAAGGGCATGCTGGTAATTAATGGGTTATTCATAGCAGACTCCTCATCAATGTAGACAAAGACTACATTAGTCGGCTATGTAGTCTTTGTCTACATAGTTTGCTTTACTGACTTCATGACCATGTCCGACATCAGTTCTTCCTACCACCATGGGGATCTCCGACGGGTGCTCATCCAGAGGGCGGCGGAAGTGATTGAAGAGAGGGGGATCGAAGCGCTGACTCTCCGCGGATTGGCCAGAGATCTCGGTGTATCCCACGGCGCCCCGAATCGGCATTTCAAAAACAAAGGTGAGCTTTTGACGGCCCTGGCGACGGAGGCCTACGAGCAGGCCGGGGCGGCGACCGTTGCGGCCATTGAAGCTTGTTCTGGGACAGCGATTGAAAAACTAAACGCGATGGGCCGGGGCTATCTGCATTGGGCCCTGGACAATCGAGCGCTTTTTGCCGCCCTCAATTACCCCGATGTGAAGCGCAACGCTGATGAGGCACTCATGAAGAGTATGCGAGCCTTTCAGCTGACCGTTCGCGCCGTGTCCATCGCGGCGCAGAAGGAAGGGCGTTATCCGCACACGGATGAAAAACTTCTAGCGCTGTTTAACAATTCCGTGCCTTTCGGGGCGGCTCTGTTGATTGATCACCCGGTGTTTGCGGCAGAGGTAGGCCACTTGTCTCGAGATGAATTGATCGATGGCTTGATGGCCTTGGTTGTACCTGTGGAAGCATCATCTTGAACGATAGCCTCACGCTTTACGCTTCCTCCATGGCGAGTTGCTTCGAAGATGGGGAGTGAGCCCGGAGCCCAGGGCTGTGTCTACTTTCATGGTTTGCCAGGATCCGCCGCAGAACTAACCTTAGTAGGCAGCGGAAGGGGCCGCCTGCCCTGGGTATGCGATCCCCTCGACTATCAACGCTTTGCAGAGCGCGCTGAAACACTTGGACCGCAGCGAGTTATCGGACTTTCCCTGGGCGCGTTTTCGGCGCTGCAGATGGCGGTTCATCACCCCGATGCGGTTTCAGAACTGGTGCTCATTTCTCCGGCGGCGCCGTTAGAGCTTTCCGCCCAGGCGTCAGCGATGGCCGGCGCCGTGGTGTTTAAAGCTGCGAAGGCCAATCGCTTTGTCTTCGCAATGCTGACGTTCGCCCAGGCCGCATTAGCCATCGGGTCGCCGCGTTTACTACTGGGACAAATGTTTGCAAACAGTTGTCCTGCGGAGAAGGTCCTGTTGCAAAACCCTAAATTCACCCGCTGTTTAGCGCTGGGTTTACGAGACTCTTTGTGGACAAACGCGTCGACGTACCGTCGAGCGGTACGAGCTTATGTGGAACCCTGGTCTCAGGACCTTGAGCGGGTTCGCTGCCCGTGCACCTTGATACACGGTGAGTTGGACGATTGGGTTCCTCTGGGCATGGCTATGGCGCTGGCAGAGTATCTCCCGATGAAGGCAAGCCCTTTAGTAGAGGAGGGTCTGGGGCACTACTCGACGTTGTTAAAGGCGTTGCCATTGGTTTTGTGATGATCATGCGTAACAGTGGTTCGCAGGGGCCCTAGCATCGACGTGATGATTACAATTCCCGGGGATCTTTTTGCCTTGTTGTGCTGAGTGCCTGTCGTAGCACTAGGCCCTAAGTGCTAGCCCTAATACCAAGCCCGTCGGAAAGCTTTGCGACGTATTGTGACGCAGGTCTAAATTTGATGATCTCCCGCTGTTTTTGTCCAAGCCAAAAGCAGAAGCTTACGAAAAGGACAGATAAGTACCGTTCTTGCTCGCAGAAGGTGTTAGTTCGGTACGAGGAACATTCGATGGCTAAGGATTTGCGCGCCAGAGTTAGCGCAATACTTATGGGTGCGATTTTGAGCGCTTCGGCTGATGCCGCGCTCATTTACAGCAATGGGTTTGATGAAGCGTCCGATCTTGCCAATTGGGAGCCTGAATCCGCTAGTCTCTCTTCCGATGGTGAGGCGGCCATTTCCAATGGTTCGCCTACACTGGCGCCGCAGCAGGGCGAGGGATATCTAGTGTTCACTGGTAATAGCAGCAGCGTCTCTGACCCCTGGTATGGCGGCATTTTTCTGGATATTACGAATCTGTTGATACCAGGCCTGGAATACCAGCTGTCGTATTACTGGGGTGGGAGTGGCGAGGTAAGCAGCACGAACCCTATTCTGGAGGTTGGCGTAACAACTGGAGACTTCGGAACTGGCAACGTGATTGAGGATCGATTTTTCACAAACACTCAGGTCGGCGTATGGACGCGGCGGGTGGTCAATTTTATTGCACTTGACGTCCAGGGTGATCCCACCTACCTGGACTTGGCCGAAGTATCGTCCAATAGTCAGAGCGTCGACCCTGCTATAGACAACTTAACCATCACAAGAATCTCATCGGTACCAGCACCTGGAACGTTGGCGCTTATGCTGCTGGGGTTAATCGGTACAGGACTGCGATGGCGCCAGGTGAGCCTCGGCTCTGGGGTCTAAGGCATACTCCGCGAAATTTCGAAATACACCCCCCGCGGCTCTCCCACAAAATAGCGGTAAGCGCCAAAGCCAAAGTCCGCTCGCTCGGCGTAGTCTTCGTCGAGAAGGTTGGTCACCCTTAAGGTTCCTGCCCAACCGCTGTTGAAATCAACGGCCAGACGCAGATTCAGCAGATCGTGACCTTCGTATTTGTGTTCGTTCTGGGGCTCCAGATAATAGTCGCCGAGATGCACCCACTCGAGTTCACCGCGCAGGCGCGAGCCGCTCCGTAGAGCCCGCTCGTGGCCGACCCGGGCGCTGCCAAACTCCCGGGGAGAGGTATCGATGTCGTTCCCTTCAATATCCAGGCGTGTGCCTAGTAGGTTGGCGCTGCTGTCGTAGCGATGCCGGGCGATGTTGCCGTCCAGGCCCGCATACCACCCTGATTCCCCGTTCCAATAGAGGCTGAATTCGAGGCCTTCGTGACTCGTTTCTGCGCCGCTGACATTCTGGCGATCCGCATCCTGAAAGATTACGTCCTCTTTCTGCATCGCATACAGAGATACGTCGTAGCTAAAGCTCCCGTAGTCGCCGCGAAAGCCAAGATCAATGCTGCGAATGGTTTCACTGTCCAGATCGGCTATTTCCTGGCCGGCCTGAAGGCGGTACAACTCCGTAGTCTGCGGGGGGCGGAAACCATTGGCGCCTCGTAGATAGATGCGATGGGTGTCTGCCAACTGGTAGGTGATGCCTAAATTGAAACTGCCGTTGCTGAAGTCATCTTCGCGATCCGCAGGTCTGAAGAATCTACAGTTCGTGACTTCTGGGGCGCAGGCGGAGCCGTCGCCGGTTTGGTTGTTGTAGTCGTAGTTGTTGTGTTCCAGGCGTATACCCGCCGCCAGCGTCCATCGCGAGGACAGTCGCCAGTCGCCTTGCAGATAGGCCGCCAGCGATAGGGCATCCACCTCGTAATCGTAATGGACGCCGGCGGGAAGATTGGGGCTGAAGTCATCCGCCTGAACTTCGGACAACCAGCCCCGGGTCGCGTCCACATCGATACCACTGCGCCAGCTCAGGGTGTCTCCGGTCTCGGCGAGGGAGACTCGTAAACCCAGTCCCTGCTGGCCATTTTTTTCTGTGGGCTGCCAGGGCAAAAAGTGCTGAAGGAACTCCATTCCCGTGCGGCGAAAGTACGGCGTGATGCTCAGATCTCGACCGTTAAGATCCCGCTCCCAGCGACTGTAAGCGCGCAGGGACCAGCTATCTCGGTAGGCTTCTGGATTGGGGTTGCTCTCGCGGAGCTCCGGGTCTTCATAGGCTTCGAAACCACGAATAAAGCCTGCAGTTTCCTGGTTCAGATTTGTGGTTTCCAGGGCGTTCGTAACGCGCCAACTTTCGCCCCGGTAGTCGTGGCGAAGGGTAAGCTTTTGTTGATCAAAACCACTGTCGTCTTTGAACCCGCCATCGGTGGTGCCATTGAAATACACGCCGACGGCGTGATCGCCTCGCTCGCCACGAAGTTCTGCACGGGCTCGATAGTAGTCATTAGGCCCGACCTCAAACGCATAGCGCTGGCCTGGACCCTGGCGAGGATCGGCGGTGAGAGAGTTGATCACGCCGTGTACCGCGTTGGCGCCGTAGACGGCCGTGCCCGGCCCTCGTATCACTTCCACGGCTCCGGCTTGTTCACTGTTGAGGTCGAAGAGCTGATTAACGTTGCAGAAGCCTGGCCCGCGCAAGCTGATGCCATCCCAGGCCATGTAAAACGCACCGCAGCTACCACTCCCCGTGAGCACCGGAGAGCGAATTGCGGTCAGGCTTTCCTGACCATTCCCGCGAGAGATCCAGGTGCCGGGAGATCGCTGCATCAGTTGATTGATGTGGACCGCGCCCGTCAAGGCAACGGCGTCTCCGTCGATGTGAGACCAGGGAAGGGCGAGATTGAGGCCGCTCTGAGGGTCCCGAGACGCGCTGACGATGATCTGTTCGAGCCGGCTCTCGCTGCTTTCTTCGCCTTCATTGCCGGTCTGCGCCCAGGATGCTGCTGCAGTGAGTACCAAAGGCAGCCCGAGGCCGATGCGAAGAGCGTTTTTTTTGTAGACGCGGTGAAGCGCAGTCGAGCGGTTTATGGTGCTCGGATCAGAGACAATCTCAGGCATAGGATCTATCAAGGCGTTCACCGACGAAGGTCAAGGGGCCGAAGTGTACCCAAGGGGTTTGCACAGCCCAAGTTAGAGGAATACGACTTTAGGCCAGGCCGCCTAGACGCTAGACTGCGGCCCTCGTCGACCGGAGAGCAACACCGTGTCAGCCTTTATCGTAGCCATCGCCGGGCCTTCGGGGTCCGGCAAAAGCCTGTTTGCGCAAACCCTTCGCGAGGAAGTTTCGCGGGACGCGCCGGACGTTGGTCTGGTTCATATTCGTGAGGATTCCTACTACCGGGATCAAACGGACCTGAGTCTCGCCGAGCGGGAGAAGGTGAACTACGATCATCCCAAGGCCATCGAGCAGGACCTGTTGGCCGAGCACCTCAATCGCTTGCGCGCCGGTGAGGCGGTCCAGGCACCCGTTTACGACTACGCCGTGCATACGCGTAGCGACGAAACAGAGCGCCTTGAACCGGCACCGCTGATCATTGTTGAAGGCATTTTGCTTTTAACAAACGCGGCCTTACGTGAGGCCTTTGATGTCTGCTTTTTCATGGATACGCCCCTGGATATCTGTCTCTTAAGACGAATAGATAGGGATGTACGGGAGCGGGGCCGAACCCTCGAATCGGTGCTGCGCCAATACGAAGACAGCGTAAGACCCATGTATCACGAGTTTATAGCCCCCAGTGCACGGCATGCCGACATGCTGATCACTCGCGGTGGACGAAATCGAGTGGCCCTTGAGATCGTTCGCGGACACTTGTTGGCCCTGCAAATGGGTGTGGCCCGCCGGTGAGCACCGCGCTTCTGGCTCTACTGGCCATTGTCCTGATTGTCGCCTTCGCGTGGCTGTTGTCCCTGGATCGGGCGGCCATCTCGCTGCGCACGACTATTGGCGCTTTTTGCCTTCAGGCGGGACTTGGTGGGTTAGCGCTTTACGTGCCTGCCGGACGCGCGGCGCTGGAGGCCCTATCGACCGCCGTCACCGGCATCATCGCTTATGGCCAGGCGGGTATCGACTTTGTGTTTGGCGATATCGGCCGCTACGAAGTGGGTTTTGTTTTTGCGTTCCACGTCTTGCCGATCATCATATTTTTTTCGGCCCTGGTCGCGGTGCTTTACCACATCGGCCTCATGGGTTGGGTGATTCGCGTTCTCGGTGGCGCTTTGCGCAGAGTTCTGGGTACCAGTCCCGCCGAGTCCATGTCCGCCACGGCCAATGTGTTTGTGAGTCAAACGGAGGCCCCGCTGGTGATCAAACCGTATATCGCGGGAATGACGCGCTCCGAATTGTTTGCCGTCATGGTGGGCGGGATGGCTACCGTGGCGGGTTCCGTGCTGGCGGGTTATGTGGCCCTGGGGGTGGAGATGCGTTACCTCCTCGCGGCGAGTTTTATGGCGGCACCCGGTGGTTTGCTCATGGCAAAGCTGCTGGTGCCAGAGCGAGAGCCCTATGCTGAACGGGAAGAGCAACTGGATTTGTCCATCGAAAAAGCGGTCAACGTATTTGACGCGGCGGCCACCGGTGCGGCGAATGGTTTGTCCTTGGCGGTCAATATCGGTGCCATGCTTCTGGCATTTATTGGTCTTATCGCGCTGATCAACGGCTTACTTGGGTATGCGGGCGGAGTGTTTGGCTTCGAGGATTTGTCCATTGAGCTTCTCCTCGGGAATTTGTTCCGCCCGGTGGCCTTCGTCCTTGGAGTGCCCTGGGACGAAGCTGCGATAGCCGGTAATTTGATCGGTCAAAAGCTGGTGTTGAATGAGTTCGTCGCTTTCGGTGCGTTCTATGAAGATCGGGGTGAACTCTCGGCTCATGCTCAAGCGGTGGTGTCCTTCGCTCTGTGCGGTTTTGCCAATTTTTCATCCATCGCCATTCTCATCGGCGGGCTGGGTACTTTGGCGCCAGAGCAACGACCGCTGATTGCCCGTCTGGGCTTACGCGCCGTGGCGGGAGGGTTCCTGGCCAATCTGATGAGCGCGGCTATTGCCAGCTTTTATCTCGCTATCGTTTGAGGCGGTATTTACCAGGCGTCATGGCTACCAACACTGAAAACACCGTTCTAACCGTAAGCGATGATCTGCCCATAGCCACCGTGCGACCGGTACACAGCGGCAAGGTTCGTTCCGTGTACTTCCTCCGCCCAGAGGATTCTCAGCGCCTGATAGAAGCACGGGCCTATCCGGTAGCCCCCGACAGCCAACTGGCGATCATGGTGATATCCGATCGCCTGTCTGCCTTCGATTGTCTATGGCGGGGGCGAACCCTGGCTGGGGTGCCGGGGAAGGGTGCTGCTCTGAATGCGATTGCAGCCCATTGGTTCCAACGTTTCAGCGAGGAGGGGCTAGGAGCGAATCACCTTCTGGAGATGCCGCACCCCATGTTGTGGGTTGTCCGTCAGGCGCGACCGATAATGATTGAGGCCATTGCTCGACGGTATCTTACGGGCTCTCTCTGGCGGGCCTATGCCTGCGGCGAGCGTCAGGTCGGCGGTGTGGAATTGGCCGAAGGGATGAAGCAGTTTGATCGCCTCCCGGAGTTGCTGTTTACACCGTCCACCAAGGGCGTCGTGCGGGGTATACCGGGGTTGGCGGAGGCGGACGATCATCCCGTTGCGGCGGCGACGCTACGGGAGCATTGGTCGGCCTTTGGTTTTCGTGAGTCTGCCGACGTGGATCGTTGTCGCGACGCTCTGAAGCAGGGTTTTACGGTGATTGAAGAGGACCTGGGGCGCGGCGGGGACCTGCTCGTGGACACCAAGTTCGAGTTTGGGATCGCTCCCGCCCGAGACGGGGGAGAAGAGTTGCTCTACATGGATGAGGTAGGTACGCCAGACTCGTCACGAATCTGGCGTCGATCCGACTGGGAGCGAGGGGAGCCCAAGGAGTACTCCAAAGAGCAGTTTCGCGCTGCACTACTGGATTGGGTCCCCGACCCATCTTTGCTCCTCGATAGCCAACAGATGGAGGCTCGCGCGGCCTTTGCTCGCCAGGAAGCCGTGCCGGACAGTTTTTTTGAAGCCCTGGGGGAGACCTATCGATCCCAGGCGGCGGAGATCACGGGTAAGGGCATCTCCTTCACCGGTAACCCTCGGGAAGAGATGTTGGCGCTCCTGGACGACTTCGGTTTTCGGATCTGATTTTGCTTACGGATCCCGTGTTCTACGCCGTCAGTATTCCTGCGGTGTTGCTGTATGGCGTTGCCAAGGGAGGCTTTGGCGGTGCCGTGGCGATTCTTGCCGTACCTCTCATGGCCCTGATGATGTCGCCCGCACAGGCCGCCGCGATTCTGCTACCCATTCTGGTGGTGATGGACCTGGTGGTCATCTACAGCTACCGGGGCCATTTTGATGGTCGGGCGCTTAAGCTTTTACTGCCCGGGGCACTACTGGGCGTGTTGCTTGGCTATGCCCTGGCCGACAGTATGAACGAGAGCTACATGCGCTTGCTGGTGGGGGTGGTGGCCCTGGCGTTCGGGACTCAGGCCTTACTCGGTTGGTTGTCTCGCTCTGGTCGCGAACACAATCCCTGGTACGCCATGATGTTTGGCAGCCTTTCCGGATTTACCAGCTTTAGCATCCATGCCGGTGGTCCTCCCTTAACCATGTATCTCTTACCCAAACAGTTGCCGCCCATGGTGTTCGCGGGAACGGCGGGGCTGTTTTTCTGGGTGGTCAATCTCCTGAAACTGCCGCCCTATTATGCTTTGGGGCAGTTCACCACCGAGAACCTGCTGTACTCCCTTGTGCTGGTGCCCTTCGCGCCGATTGGTGTGCTCCTTGGGCGTCAGTTGGTTCGTATCTCAAACCCACAGGTCTATTATCGGCTTATTGCATTTTTTCTCCTGTTGGTAGGGTGCAAATTGATCTTCGACGGTTATACAGGCTTGCAGGTCGTGGACACGGCCCCAGGATCATGATGATCGAGAGACGACCTTTATCTTGGCGCTCAAGAACGGCTGTTGCACTGATGTGGTGCGGGCTATACTGCGTCGCTTTGCCAGCTACGGCACAGAAGGACAGCATCACCATGCCCGCAGATTCCTCACACGCGACTCTTCCCTTTGTGAAGTTGAACGACCACGTGGCCACAGCGCCGCAAATACAGCCAGAGCACATGGCTGCTATCGCGGGAGCAGGTTACCGGGTTGTGGTGAATAATCGACCGGATGGTGAAGCTCTGGATCAACCGGAGTCTGAAGCGCTCCGGCAGGCCGCGGAGGCAGCAGGGCTCGAGTATCACTACTATCCCCTGAACGCCTTCAATTACCCTGGAGATGACGTTGCCGCCATGGCGGCGCTCTTTGATGATGCGCAAAAGCCGGTTTTTGCCTTCTGTCGCAGTGGTACTCGCTCGACCAATCTCTGGATCAGCAGTCGCGCGGAAGACTTGCGGGATCAGGCGCGACAACACGCGCAGCAGCTGGGCTTTGATACTTCCATGTCATTGAAGTAGGTGTTCCCGAGGGCTTGCGTTCAGCTGTTTGTGTTTGTTCAGCATTTCTAATGCTGAAAAGTGCGACGGCACGCGGCATTGATTGACTGAGTTTTACGCGGATTTCCCAGGTACATACAAAGGCAACTGCAACGCCGATAGGTGCAAACCCAGAATATTTCTCCAAATCAACTAGAGGGCTCACTCATGAAAAACACACTCCTTCGTTTGAGTCTGATGACCATCGTCTCAACGGCCTTCGTGAACGTAGCGCAAGCCGCCGCCCCCCTTCGAGAGGCTATCGCAGGAGACTACGACGCCCATCTGGGAGAGCTCTTCGTTCACTTTCATGAGAACCCCGAGCTTTCCTTTTTGGAGCATGAGACCGCTGCGCGCCTGGCCAAGGAGCTTCGCGATGCAGGGTTTGCGGTTACGGAAAACATCGGCGGCACGGGCCTAGTAGCGCTGCTGGAAAATGGTCCAGGGCCTTTGGTGATGATGCGGGCCGATATGGACGGCCTTCCCGTGGAGGAGAAAAGTGGTCTTCCCTATGCATCAAAGGCCAAGCAAATCGATCCCGACGGCAACGAAGTCTTCGTCATGCACGCTTGCGGTCACGATGTGCATATCACCAGTCTTGTGGGTACGGCACGGCAAATGGCGGCCCGTCGCGACAGTTGGTCGGGCACTCTCATGTTGATAGGTCAGCCCGCTGAGGAGCGCATAAGTGGTGCCCGGCACATGATGGAAGATCAGCTCTGGGAACGTTTTGGCACCCCAGACATGGCCATGGCCTTCCATGTGGCATCAACGATACCCACGGGCAAGCTTGCGGCGGCGGAGGGTGCTCAGTACTCGGGAGGGGATACCGTAGAGATTGTCGTCCATGGGGTGGGCGCTCACGGTGCCAGTCCCCATGCGGGAATCGATCCTATCGTCCTTGGCTCCCAGATTGTTCTCGCGTTACAAACCGTGGTGAGCCGAAATCTCCCGCCGCGCGATGCGGGCGTTATCACCGTGGGGGCGTTTCACTCGGGAACCAAAAACAACATCATCTCAGACAAAGCAGTGCTGAAGTTGACGGTGCGAAATGACGACCCGGCGACGAGGGAACTGTTGCTGGACGGCATCAAACGCGTGGCGGAAAACATGGGGCGGGTCGCGGGCTTGCCCGAAGACAAGCTTCCCGAGGTGTTCGTTTCCGATGAGTCCGTGCCGGTGACCTATAACGATGCGGACTTAACGCGACGTTTGCGCGGCGTCTGGGAAGCGCAGATTGACAGCGACGTTATGTGGGATGCCAAGCGCAAGGGGATGGGCTCTGAGGATTTTCCCTACTTCACTACCGATCCCTATATCCCGAGCACCTATTTTGCCGTCGGCGGCACACCGCCAGAAGCTTTTGAAATCGAAGCCGCCGGTGGTGAGCCGGTGCCTTCTCATCATTCACCTTTGTTCAAGATCGATCCTCAACCGGCCGTCACTCTCGGTGTTGAGGCCACGGTGCTTGGTCTTATGGAACTTATGGCTAAATGAGTGACGATGTTCCGGTAAAGCCTGCGAGTACCGTAGTTTTACTCCGTGATCACGACGGCGAACTCCAGGTCCTTCTCGTGCGACGAAACCGAGCTCTGGTTTTCGCTGGTGGCTTTTGGGTTTTTCCCGGCGGCGCCGTTGACGATGGGGACCGCGAGGCGGGGAATGGCGACCCCGACGAAGCGGCGCGTTTTGCCGCAGCGAGAGAGGCCGAGGAAGAGGCGGGCGTGGCACCGGATCCCGCAGGCATGGTGCTGGTTAGTCATTGGACAACACCCGTGGGAGAAAAAAGACGTTTCGCGACCTGGTTTTATGCGGCCGCGTTACCCCCCGGTGTGGAAGTAAGCATCGATCATGGCGAAATCCACGATTATCAGTGGATGAGTCCCCAGGTGGCTCTGAAGGCTCATGGGGCCGGTGAGTTGCCCATGCTGCCACCAACCTATATCACCCTTTGCGCTCTTGGGCGTTACGCCAATACGGAAGCGGCCCTGGCTGGAGAGAAGACATCCCCGTGCCCCTGGGTGCTTCCCCTGATGGTGGCGGTTGAAGGGGAGGGTGGCTTCGCCACCTTGTATCCCGGTGATGCGGGCTATGAATCCGGCGACATGGACGCTCCGGGAGGACGGCATCGGTCGTTTCTGCGGGATGGCTGTTGGCAGTATGAGTACGATAACGTCGTCACTGGCGAGCCTCTATATCCTTTGGACGGCTACTCGGGAGCGCCCAGGTAGTGGCGGATGAAGAAAGCACCCTGGTAGAAGGCGAAGATCATCCGCTTTGGGATTGGCCCGTAAGAGGGATTCACTGGCTTATCGTGGTGCTCCTTCCCGCCAGCTGGTGGACCGCGGAAGAAGGCTATCTCGATGCCCATCAATGGTTGGGTATGACCGTGCTTATCGCGGTTCTTACCCGTGTCGCCTGGGGGTTCACGGGTTCGCCGCAGGCAAGGTTTTGCGACTTTTTGCGCGGTCCCGCAGCGGCTTTCGGATATCTCCGTGGCACCGTGGCCAGCAAC
Organism: Halieaceae bacterium UBA6060; assembly: GCA_002428935.1. GTDB lineage: Bacteria > Pseudomonadota > Gammaproteobacteria > Pseudomonadales > Halieaceae > Congregibacter. The sequence continues at coordinate 6,832 of DIYG01000005.1, read as the reverse complement.
ACGCCTGGACACAATCCGGCCGGAGCGTATTCCGCGGTGCTGCTGTGGAGCTTGCTAGTGCTTCAGGCCTTAACGGGCCTGGTGAATTCTGATGACGTGCTGTTTACGGGCCCGTTTCACTACGTCTTTGAAACCGATGTGAGCGACCGCCTGGCGGAGATCCACGACTGGCTTTTCAATGTTATTCTCGCCGCAATCGCTCTGCACGTTGGCGCGATCGTTTACTACGAGCGAGTGAAAGGACAGCAGCTTCTGCGCCCCATGGTCACCGGGCGATCCACAGACCGCTCCGGCACGGGGCCCACGCAACCAATCTTCAAAGCGCTGGTTCTTGCCGCTCTGTGGGCGGCGATGCTCTGGGGGCTTATGGAACTCGCCCCCGCACCGCCGTCGTTGTACTCCTGGTAAGGCCTTATCAGTACAGATAGTCCTTGGACTTGTAGTCGTCGTGGCAGCCTTTGCAACTGCCCCCGGTATTTTTGATCGCGCCACCGATGGCTTTGCGGTCGCCGCTCTGGGCCGCGCTTAAGAGCTCTCCCGCCGCTGTTTGTAGAGCCTGGTATTTCTCCAGGAAGTCTTCCTTGTTGTCCCAAATCTCCGGCTTGGCGCGCGTCGTGCCTTTATCGCTACCGGGGCCAAAGGCTCGCGCGACATCTACATTGGCGATGGCATTGAAGTCTTCGGCCAGGGCCAGCATGCGCGCGTCGTCCCAGGGCATTTCACCTTTGACCATGGCCGCCATGGGGCCAAAGTTCATCGCCAGCAGGGTGAAGTACGACTGGCGAAAGGACTGCATGGGTTCCTCATCGACCAGATGGGAAAAGGCCATGGGGGTGCTTAGCAACGCCGCTAGGCCAAGGGCTACCTGAAATCGACGGTTGCCCGCCTTGGCAGACAAAGGTTTGAGAAGCTTAGATGAAGGCTTGGGTAAAGGCATGGCTTGATCTCCGTTATCCATGGGAGTCGCTCGGGCAATCCTCTTGCCCGAGACGGGATGCTGCTATAGCTACGCAGGATGTCGTCTATCGTATCGCTTACTTGCCGAGCATTGTTCGCGCGACGAGCTCTCGCATGATCTCTGAGGAGCCCCCATAAATCCGCTGGATGCGAGCGTCCGTGTAGAAACGGGATATGGGGTATTCCACCGTGTAGCCGTAGCCGCCAAACAATTGCAGACAATCATCGATAGTACTGCATTGCATTTCGCAGGAGGCCAGTTTGAGCATGGCCGCTTTGTCAGCGGTAAGTTCACCCCGAGCATATTCGTCGGCGCACTGTTCGTAGAGCGCTCGATTAAGGCCGATCTCGGTCTTCACGTCTGCAAGCTTGAAGCGGGTGTTTTGAAACTCGCCAATGGTTTGACCAAAGGCTTTACGCTCCTTGACGTACTCAACAGTGAGATCGAGAGCACCCTCGGCGGCACCGACAGCCTGAGCCGCGATACCCAGGCGCTCCCGGGGCAATTCTTCCATCATGATGATGAATCCCCGATTCACTTCACCCAACAGGGCATCGGCGGGCAGGCGAACGTCCTGGAAAAATAGCTGCGCCGTGTCTGAGGTGTGTTGACCGATCTTCTCGATTTTACGGCTCTTCTCAAATCCTGGCAGGCTGGCGTCGACGAGGAACAAGGACGTGCCTTTGGCACCTTTGCCTGGGTCGGTTATGGCCGCGACGATGACAAGGTCCGCGTGAATGCCATTGGTGATGAAAATCTTTGAGCCGTTAAGGACCCACTCGTCGCCGTCACGTACGGCGTTGGTGCGAATGCCCTGGACATCTGAGCCTGCACCGGGCTCGGTCATGGCCAGAGCGCCAAAGGCCTCGCCGCTCACCATCTTGGGTAGCCATTGCTGTTTCTGCTCCTCGCTGCCCTGACGAGCGATGTAGGGGGCCACGATGTTGCTGTGGATGCCGTAGCCTGTGGCAACGCCGCCAAACCCCATCCGCGACAGTTCTTCAATGAGCATAAGGGTGACATGGGGCGCTGTTCCTGCGCCGCCATAGGCTTCATCCATATCGGGACACAAAAGCCCCGCTGCACCTAGCGTATGCCACAGCTCTCGGGGTACGAGGTGATCCTCTTCCCACTGCTCAAAGTGCGGCGCGATCTCTTGTTCAAAGGCACGGCGTGCCATATCGCGAAACAATGTGAGTTCGTCACCACCCATGTCCATATTCATCAGCCAGTATTCCCATTCATCTGATTAGTATTTAGCACGGCTAATTGTCGTGGAAGCGGGAATGCGCTGCAAGAAACCTCCTCAGGCGAGCAAAACCGGGCCGATGAACCTCTCCCGGAGGGGTACTAGGAACGGCCTTGAGCGATGCTAAACTCGCCCTCCCTCTTATCGCATTCATGGCCAAAAACGGAGAACACACCATGCGCGAATATCTGAAGTTTTATATCAACGGCGAGTGGGTTGACCCCATCGAAGGGAAAACTCTGGATGTGATGAATCCAGCCGACGCGACGGTCTGCGCGCGTATTTCCATGGGCACCGAGGCCGATGTGAACCGCGCGGTGGCGGCGGCGAAGACGGCCTTCGAAACCTATGGTTACAGCTCGCGGGAAGAGCGCGTGGCGGTCCTGGAGCGCTGTGTGGAAGTCTACAAGGCTCGCTATCAGGACATGGCGGATGCTATTCGCATGGAAATGGGCGCGCCCAAGGAACTGGCTGATGGGGAGCAGGCCTACTGCGGTCTGGGTCATTTGGAGCAGGCTTTAGAAGTGCTGCGCAGCTATGAATTTGAAGAAGACCTGGGGCCTCACAGGGTCATTAAAGAACCCATCGGCGTATGCGGCTTGATCACACCCTGGAATTGGCCGGTGAATCAGATCGCTTGCAAGGTGGCTCCCGCCATCGCCGTTGGCTGCACCGTGGTCCTCAAACCCAGCGAAATCGCGCCGTTGTCGGCTCAAATCTGGGCGGAGATCATGCACGAAGCGGGCGTGCCAGCGGGCGTGTTCAATATGGTCAATGGTGATGGACCCGAGGTAGGTGCCTCTCTATCCAAGCACCCCGATGTGGACATGATGTCCTTCACGGGGTCCACCCGTGCCGGGACTCAGGTGGCCCTGAATGCGGCTCCCACCGTGAAGCGCGTGGCTCAGGAACTGGGTGGCAAGTCACCCAATATTGTTCTCGATGACGCCAATCTGGAAAAGGCGGTGACTCGCGGTGTGCTGCACATGATGAACAACACGGGCCAGTCCTGTAACGCGCCCTCGCGCATGTTTGTACCTCGTGAGCGCCTGGCCGAAGCTGAGGCCATCGCCGAGCGGGTCGCTAAAGGGGTTGTTGTGGGTGATCCCGCCAGCACCGATACGAAAATGGGGCCGGTGGTTTCCGAGGCCCAGTACAACAAGATCCAGGGGCTCATCCAGGCGGGCATCGACGAGGGCGCGAAGCTGCTCACCGGTGGCGTTGGAAAACCCGAAGGACTTGAGGACGGCTACTTTGTACAGCCCACGGTTTTCTCCGAGGTGAATAACGAGATGACCATCGCCCGGGAGGAAATCTTTGGACCGGTACTGACGATTCTGCCCTATGACTCCGAAGATGAAGCTATTGCCATGGCCAATGACACGCCCTATGGCCTGGCCGGCTACGTCCAGAGCGAGGACATCGACCATGCCCGCCGTGTGGCGCGACGCATTCGTGCCGGGAATGTTCACCTCAATGGCGCGTCCGGTGGCTTTGATGTGCCCTTCGGTGGCTTTAAGCAATCGGGGAACGGCCGCGAATGGGGTGCCCACGGCTTTACGGACTACCTCGAGATCAAGGCCGTTGAGGGCTTTGCAGCCTAATGGCGCAGTTCATCCTCGCTATCGATCAGGGCACCACGGGTAGTACCGTGGCCCTGGTCGACGCCCAGGGGCAGCTCTGTGCGAGCGTGAATGTCGAGTTTCCGCAGCACTTCCCTCAACCGGGCTGGGTCGAACACAAGCCCGAGGACATCTGGGTGTCCGTGCAAAAAGCCCTTGGAAGACTCCTGCGCCGAAAAATCTGCAAGCCTGGTGACATCGCGGCGATTGGTATTACCAACCAGCGTGAGACCTCGGTGCTTTGGGATCGGCGCACGGGGGAGGCCCTCCATAACGCCATTGTTTGGCAATGTCGCAGAACCGCGGATTTCTGTGCCCGCTTGCGTCAATCGGGTCACGAAAACGAGGTGCGCAAACGCAGCGGTCTGGTGCTGGATCCCTATTTCAGCGCCAGCAAATTCCGCTGGCTGTTGAAGGAAGTACCGGCCGCGCGGCGAGCGCTCAAAGCGGGGGCTCTGGCAGGTGGAACCATCGACAGCTTTCTCTTGTGGCGGCTGACCGATGGCGCCGAGCACGCCACGGATGTTTCTAACGCGGCGCGCACCTCCCTGATGAATTTGAAGGATTTGTGTTGGGATGAACAGCTACTGAAGCTGTTTGAGGTGCCCTCTAGCATTCTGCCAAGGATCGTACCGAGCAGCGGAATCCTGGGGCATACGCGAGGCGTTCGGGGGCTCCCCGACGGCATACCTATCACGGGGATTGCTGGGGATCAGCAAGCGGCGCTGTTTGGTCAAGCCTGCTTCGCAACCGGGGATGCAAAATGCACCTTTGGTACCGGGTCCTTCATCGTCATGAATACGGGAGACCAGGTGGTTAAGTCCAAGGCTGGCCTGCTGACCACCGTGGCCTGGCAGCTAGACGGGGCCAGGCCCGTTTACGCGCTGGAAGGCGGGGCTTTTATCTGCGGTGCTGCCGTGCAGTGGTTGCGCGATGGGCTGCAGCTGATTCGCCGGGCCCCGGATATTGAAACCCTGGCAGCAAGCGTTACCGATCACGGCGGCGTCGAATTCGTTCCTGCCCTCACAGGACTTGGTGCTCCCCACTGGGCGGCCGAGGCTCGCGGAACGATCACTGGTTTGACCCGGGGTTCGACCCGGGCGCACATTGCCCGCGCAACGCTGGATGCCATGGCGCTGCAAAACGTGGATATTCTTCAGTGTATGGAGAAAGACCTCGGTAAGCGGATGAAACCATTACGGGTAGACGGCGGTGCCGCCGCCAACAATTTACTCATGCAGGCTCAGGCCGATTACCTGGGACGTAAACTGGTTCGACCTAAGATCATCGAAACCACCGTCGCTGGTGCCAGCTATCTGGCGGGGCTTGGGGTAGGGCTTTGGAAGAGCACCGCTGAATTGAAACGAATTTGGCAACCCGAGCGGGAATTCACCGTATCCATGAGCCTGGCCAAACGACGGGCAAGGGCCGCGAGCTGGAAAGCCGCAGTGCAGCGAACCCTCTACGAGCCGTCGGGACGCTAACGTGAGCGAGTTTAATCAACCTCTTTCGGGCAATGAGATGCCGCGCTTCGGTGGTATCGCCAGCCTGTTTCGTCTGCCGGTACAGGCCCCAAATGATTTGGATGTGGCCATCGTTGGGGTGCCCCTGGATTGTGGTACCAGCAACCGTGCGGGCTCTCGCTACGGCCCTCGACAGATTCGCGCCGAGTCCGTGCTGGTGCGGCCCTACGGTATGGCGACGGGGGCGGCACCCTTTGATTCTTTTCAGATCGCGGATACGGGCGATGTCGCCCTCAATACCTACAATCTAGAAAAGTCCGTTGCGCTCATCGAGACCCACTTCGACAGCGTTTTAGCGGCGGGGCCGAAAACCCTGGCCATGGGCGGTGATCACACCATCACCCTGCCCATTTTGCGCGCCCAAGCAAAGAAGCACGGCCCTCTCGCGGTGATCCATGTGGACGCCCATGCGGATATGAACGATCACATGTTTGGTGAACCCGTAACTCACGGTACGATTTTTCGCCGGGCCATTGAGGAGGGGCTTATCGAACCGACCGCCATGGTTCAGATTGGTCTTCGTGCCACAGGTTACGCCGCCGATGATTTTGACTGGGCACGGCAACGAGGGGTTCGGGTGGTGACGGCCGAAGAGTGCTGGTATCAGTCCCTCGCTCCACTTTTGAGGGAGGTTCGGGAGCAGATTGGGCCGAAGCGACCGACCTACCTGAGCTTTGATATCGACGGCTTGGACCCGTCCGTGGCCCCCGGCACCGGTACCCCCGAGCCCGCCGGGCTCACGGCGTCACAGGGTTTGGAGGTGATTCGCGGTGCCTACGGTCTGAACCTTGTTGGCGCAGACCTTGTGGAGGTTTCGCCGCCCTATGACACGACGGGGAACACGGCGCTCCTGGCGGCCAACCTGTTGTTCGAAATGCTCTGCTCGTTCCCCGGATGTAAGCGCCGTTAGGGCCGGAGCATCGCCAAGGCTTAGCCCCGTCGCGTGCCAGGCACCGGAGAACCTTAGTAAGGTCCTCGCGATAGCCAGGGGTCGTTAAAGCCCGCCCATGAGCATGTATTTGATCTCCAGGTAGTCATCCATGCCGTACTTGGAGCCTTCGCGTCCCGAACCCGATTCTTTGACACCGCCGAAGGGGGCCATCTCGTTGGAGATAATCCCTTCGTTGATGCCGACGATGCCGTATTCCAAAGCCTCCGCTACGCGCCATACGCGGCCGATGTCGCGGGTGTAAAAGTACGAGGCCAGGCCAAACTCCGTGTCGTTGGCCATGGCGATGACTTCGTCTTCCGTCTGAAAGCGAACGATGGGCGCGACGGGACCAAAGATTTCGTTGCGAAAGACGGCCATGGTGTCATCAATGCCTGTGAGCACCGTCGGCGCGTAGAAGTTTCCACCGAGTTCATGGCGATTCCCACCAAGGGCAACCTGGGCGCCACTGGCTACGGAGGCCTGCACGAGAGCATCAACATCGTCCACGGCCTTGGCGTTGACCAGAGGGCCAATGATCACTCCTTCATC